>NZ_JASLAW010000188.1 GCF_030147005.1 Pseudomonas sp. | reverse complement strand
AAATAACAACACAACCCCCTGTGGCGAGGGAGCTTGCTCCCGCTGGACTGCGTAGCAGTCCCAATCTCCCAAACAAAGAGCAGGGCAGCTTCGCGGCCCCGGCGGTAGCACAAATAACAACACAACCCCCTGTGGCGAGGGCGCTTGCTCCCGTCGAACTGCGTAGCAGCCCCAATCTTCCAAACAAAGATAGGGACAGCTTCGCGACCCCGGCGGGAGCAAATAACAACACAACCCCTGTGGCGAGGGCGCTTGCTCCCGTCGGACTGCGTAGCAGCCCAATCTTCTAAACAAAGAGCGGGGCAGCTTCGCGGCCCCGGCGGGAGCAAGCTCCCTCGCCACATTCACTTTGGCGTTATGAGCGGTACTGAGTCTGAACTTTCAAGCTACCGCTTATCCCCCCATCACAACCTCGTTTGAATTTTCTGCACCCCTGAGGCTCTGCATTTTAGAAGCGTGTGGTTTGAGCGCTCTTGCGGGGCCACCTTGCGGGCGGCCCGTTGAACGGACTTTGCGGAAATTGCCAACATGACACTCCTCACAGCGCTGTCGGGCCAACCGGCCTCTGCCACCGACTCGACCCAAGGCCTCCATCAACGGGTTTACCAGCAGCTATACGGTGAATCCCCAGATGCCCCAGAACTGGCGCGTGACTATCTTCAAGATCAATTGGCCCTGGTAGAAGCGACCGACAGCGACCTGCCCGAGGCGCCCGAACAGCTCCTGGCCTGGGTCGAACAGCGTTGCGCCGCCGTGGCCCAGGCGTATGCCGAGTACCTGGAGCAACGCCAGCAAGGCCGGCCGCGTCGCTACTTCCAGAACAAGGCGCACGCATTGTATGTGCTGCAACGCGTTGGCCCGACCAAACAAGTAGACGGCGCGTGGCTCTACGGGCTGCTGCGCTATTGGCAGGATCAGCGCTTTGACGGCCTGCTGACCACCTATCTCGAAGAGTTGGGCGACGGCGAAGCGGCGCAGAACCATGTGGTGATCTATCGCAAGCTGCTCAGCGAGCATGATGCCGACAGCGAGGCGGGGCTTGAGGATGAGCACTATCTGCAAGGCGCAGTGCAATTGGCCCTGGGCCTGTGCGCCGAAGAGTTCCTGCCGGAAATCATCGGCTATAACCTGGGCTATGAGCAGTTGCCGCTGCACTTGCTGATCACGTCTTACGAATTGAGCGAGCTGGGCATCGACCCCTATTACTTCACCCTTCATGTGACCATCGACAACGCCAGCAGCGGCCACGCTTGCAAAGCCGCGCAGTCGGTGCTGAACCTGCTGCCGCTGGGCGAGGGCAGGGAAGACTTCTACCGTCGCGTCGCTGCGGGGTATCGCCTCAACGACCTCGGCCCGGGCACTACCACGGTCATCGAACAATTCGACCTGCAGGACGAAGTGGTGGCCATGCTCGAACGCAAGCGCACCTTTGGCCAGCATATGCATTCGGACTACTGCCGTTTCGAGGGCAAAACCGTTAACCAATGGCTGGCCAAGCCCGGTCAGATCGGCGATTTCCTTAAGGCAATGGAAGAAAAGGGCTGGATCAAGCGCCACCAGGACCCCGCCGAGAGCCGCTTCTGGCAGTTGATCGAGGGGGCGGGCGCGGCGATGTTCGGTGTGTTCAGCGGTTATGAAAAACAGGTGTTGCATGACTGGATCGCCGGTGAGTGGATCGGCGCCCAGCGCGTGCCGCCGGTGCGGCCGGGGCGTGGCAGCCCTTCAATCCATGAGCAGCATCGCCCGGCTGATCCTGACACCCAGGCCCTCGTCGATTCACTGTGGAAGCTGCCTGATGCACAACAACTGGGCGCGCTGATCCCGTGGATGTCGGCGCGGCGCCACTGCTGCCCCGCAGGCTTGTACGCGACCCGCCGCTTTATTCAACTGCGCGCGCGCCTGCGCTAAGGAAATTGTTCATGTCTGCACAACAACTGGCTGATCGCGCCCTGCTGAACCTCGGCCGAGGCTTGAAGGACAGCGGCTACCGTTTCATCACGCCGACGCCGTTGACCCACGAGCGCGTATTCCGGCGCCTGGCGACACCCCTGGCGATGAACCTGCGCGACGTGTTCGGCTGGTCCATGCCGTTCGACAACGACCTGTTGCCTGAGGCGTTTCGTGAAGAGTTACAGCAGGCCGAAGTGATCGAAAAACACGACGCGCTGTGGCGCAGCACCGTGCGCTGGTCAAGCTTGGATGATTTGCTGTTTGCCCATTCGCCTTATCCCACGGTCGAAGCGGATGCGGTATTTTTCGGGCCTGACAGCTATCGATTCGCCCACGTTATCGAAGCCTATCTGCAACAGCGCTTCGAGCCCCTCAAGCGCGCTGTGGACATCGGCTGCGGGGCGGGCGTCGGCGCGCTGGTCGTTGCCCATGCGCGGCGCGACGCCGAGGTGCTGGCGGTGGATATCAACCCCCGTGCGCTGCGCCTGACAGCGGTGAATGCCGAGCTGGCCGGCCTGACAAATGTCAGTGTGTACCAAAGCGATGTGCTGACCAGCGTCGAGGGCGAGTTCGACCTGATCGTCGCCAACCCACCGTACATGAATGATGACCGCCAGCGCGCCTATCGCCATGGCGGTGGCGCGTTGGGCGAACAGCTGTCGGTGCGCATTGTGGGCGAATCCCTCGCACGCCTCGCCGTCGGCGGCAGCCTGTTGTTGTACACCGGCGTGGCAATGGTGGCGGGCGGCGACCCGTTTCTGGAGGCGGTCAAACCATTACTGACCAGCGACGTTTATGGCTGGACCTACCGGGAACTGGACCCCGACGTGTTCGGCGAAGAACTCGATAAACCGGGTTATGAGCGCGTCGAGCGGATCGCCGTGGTTGCGCTCACCGTCACTCGCCTGCGCTGAGCGCTCATGCTCACATTGATGTGGTCGCGGCGACCATTTATCGGTTGCCGTTGCACATTGAGGGAACACCTTCGCCCTGCACGCGCCCTTAAGTAATAAGCCCATACAACAGGAGTGCAGTGCATGCGCGCGATGACCTTCCAAGGCGCCCATAAAGTCCAGGTCGATACGGTACCTGACCCCATCATTGAACAACCCGATGACATCATTCTGCGTGTCACCGCCACTGCGATCTGCGGTTCGGACCTTCACCTGTACCGAGGCAAGATCCCGACGGTGGAGCACGGCGATATCTTTGGCCATGAGTTCATGGGCATCGTTGAAGAAACCGGCCCGGCAGTGACGGCGGTGCAGCGTGGCGACCGCGTGGTGATTCCCTTCGTGATTGCCTGTGGCGGCTGTTTTTTCTGCCAATTGCAGCAGTACGCCGCCTGCGAAACCACCAACGACGGGCGTGGTGCGATCCTGAATAAAAAGGCGATCCCGCCGGGGGCGGCGTTGTTCGGCTATAGCCGCCTGTACGGCGGCATTCCCGGTGGCCAGGCCGAGCTGGTGCGCGTGCCCAAGGCCAACGCCGGGCCGTTCAAGGTGCCCGGCATCCTGCCGGATGAAAAGGTATTGTTCCTCTCCGACATCCTGCCCACGGCCTGGCAGGCGGTGACCAATGCCGGTATCGGC
Source organism: Pseudomonas sp. (assembly GCF_030147005.1). Classification (GTDB taxonomy): domain Bacteria; phylum Pseudomonadota; class Gammaproteobacteria; order Pseudomonadales; family Pseudomonadaceae; genus Aquipseudomonas. Next base: position 4,642 of record NZ_JASLAW010000188.1, on the reverse strand, counting down.
AAAGGCTCCAGCGTGGCGATCTATGGCGCCGGCCCCGTGGGTTTGCTCAGCGCCGCGTGCGCGCAAATGCTCGGCGCCGACCAGATTTTCATGGTCGACGACCATCCCTATCGATTGGCCTACGCGCAAAAGATGTACGACGTGATCCCGATCAACTTTGAAGAGGACGATGACCCCGCCGACACGATCATCCGCCAGACCGCCGGCATGCGTGGCGTGGATGGCGTGGTGGATGCGGTGGGTTTCGAGGCCAAGGGCAGCACCACGGAAACCATCCTCACCACATTGAAGATCGAAGGCAGCAGCGGCAAGGCCTTGCGCCAGTGCATCGCAGCCGTGCGCCGTGGCGGCGTGGTCAGCGTGGCCGGGGTGTATGCCGGCTTTATCCATGGCTTCATGTTTGGCGACGCGTTCGACAAGGGCCTGACCTTCAAGATGGGCCAGACGCACGTGCACCGCTACTTGCCGGAGCTTTTGGAGCATATCGAACTGGGCCGCCTGAACCCGGAGGCAATCATCACCCACCGGCTGTCGTTGGAGCAGGCGGCGCGCGGGTACGAGATGTTCGATAAGTGCGAAGAGGAGTGCCGCAAGGTGATTCTGGTGCCGGGGAGCAGCGATCGGCCGCTGACCGAGCCGCTGGAAGAGGAGCTTACCCCTGAGCTTCGCATGCAGGGAGTGCCTGGCTTCTAGGCCGACTGCGAATCATCTGTGGGAACTGGCCTGCGATGGCGGTTGACGGTAGATCGCAATCGCAGGTGAGCCAGTTCCCCAGTGGATGGAGGCTGCCCGCCGAATCAGGCGGTGGCTTGGGGCTGGATGTGTAGGGCGCCTTCCATATCCTTCACCAACCCACTGGCCAGAAACAGCGGCGCCAGGCGCTTATGCAGCTGAGGCTCGACAAACTCCTTGATGGTGTCCAGCACCAACACCCCGCTGCCGGGTAACTCTGTTTTGGTGTACGACAACCAGGCTTTTTTCAGCGCCATCAGCACATCACTGCCTGCCGTTGCGGCAAAGCGGCGGTGCGTGGGCTTGCCGTCGAAGTTGAACGTGTGCTGAAACCCATAACCGGTTTCGTCGCCGCCGCTGGCACTGCAGCGTATGCAGGTGCACGGGCCGTCGCCGAACGCGGCGCGCAGGTAGGCGTTGAAGTCCACCACGGGTTTGAGTGACAGGCGCTTATCAACCTCGAACAGGTCTCCGGTCATTTTTTCGTCAGTGTTCAACGTCCATTTCCTCGCAAGTCGGTAGCGGTCTTTCAAAGCGCGGCACAATACCAGCCGAGCGCCTGTTTGGGGATTATTTGAATTTAACCGAAGAGCGATCAGCGGAAAAATTCACCTGGCGTGGCATCGAACTGCTGACGAAACGCATTGATAAACGCCGACGTCGATTCATAACCACAGCCCAGCGCCACATCCGTCACCCGTTCACCTTGTTCCAGGGCGGGCAGAGCGCTCAGCAGTCGCAGGCGTTGGCGCCAGGCGCGGAACGTCAGCCCGGTGTCCCTCAGAAACAGCCGGCTGAGGGTCTTTTCGCTCACCCCCAGCTTGCGGCTCCAGGCTCCCAGGGTGGTCTGCTGCTCGGGATGCAGGTTCAGGCTGCGATAAATCTGCCGCAGACGCGGGTCATGGGGCAAGGGCAACATCAAATCGACCTGGGGCGCCGCAGCGAGTTGGTCCAGCACCACTTGGGCCAAACGGCCGTCGGGGCCATCTTCGGCATATTCCACTGGCAGCTCACTGAAGCTGCGGATCAATTCGCGCAACAAACTGCTCACCGCCAGCACCTGGCAGCGCTCCGCCGCCCAGGCGGTCACGCGGCAATCGAGGTAAAGGCTGCGCATTTCCGTGTGGGGCGAGCTGTACACGCGATGGGGCATGCCCGCCGGAATCCACACAGCCCGTTGCGGCGGCGCGACGAAGCGGCCGGCGCTGGTCTGGATCTCCAGCACCCCGGAAATCGCATAAGACAACTGCACCCATGGATGACTGTGCCGGCGCGTCAGCGCGCGGTTTGGCAGTGATTCGGTGCGCCCGTACACCGGCCGAGGCAGGCTGGACAGCCCGGGTACCGTGCGTCGCACGGTTTTGTCGTGTCCTTTAGGCGGCATTTACTGGCTCATTGGCGTTAGTCGGTAACAGGTCGTTACGTTAGAGTCGCGCCCATGCGCTTGGCAACCCCTTGGAAGATTTGCTCATGACCCGTCCGCGTTTTCTGCCCGACAACTTCACCCTGACGCTGATCGCCACGGTGATCCTTGCCTCCCTGCTGCCGGCCAGCGGCCAGACCGCCGTGGCCTTCGGCTGGGTCACCAACCTCGCCATCGCGCTGCTGTTTTTCCTGCATGGCGCCAAGCTGTCGCGCCAGGCCATCGTCGCCGGGGCCGGGCACTGGCGTCTGCACTTGCTGGTGTTCAGCCTGACCTTTGTGCTGTTCCCGCTGCTGGGCCTGGCGCTCAAGCCATTGCTGTCGCCGCTGATCGGCAACGACCTGTACATGGGCATGCTCTACCTCTGCGCGCTGCCGGCCACCGTGCAATCGGCGATCGCCTTCACCTCCCTGGCGCGGGGCAACATTCCGGCCGCTATCTGCAGCGCGGCGGCCTCGAGCCTGTTCGGTATCTTCCTTACGCCGTTGCTGGTGGCCCTGTTGCTCAACGTGCACGGCGATGGCGGCTCCACCGTCGACGCGATCCTGAGGATCAGCGTGCAGTTGCTGCTGCCGTTCGTTGCGGGCCAGATCGCCCGGCGCTGGATCGGTGACTGGGTTGGGCGCAATAAATCCTGGCTCAAGTTCGTCGACCAGGGCTCGATCCTGCTGGTGGTTTACAGCGCCTTCAGCGAAGCGGTCAACGAAGGCATCTGGCACCAGATTCCGCTGTGGGAGCTGGCCGGGCTGGTCGTGGCGTGCTGCGTCTTGCTGGCGCTGGTGCTGGTGGCGTCCGCGCTGCTGGGCAAGGCATTCGGTTTTAACCAGGAAGACCGCATCACCATCCTGTTCTGCGGCTCGAAGAAAAGCCTGGCCACCGGCGTGCCGATGGCCCAGGTACTCTTCGCCGGGGCGACCATGGGCGTGCTGATCCTGCCACTGATGCTGTTTCATCAGATCCAACTGATGGTCTGTGCGGCATTGGCCCAGCGCTATGCGAAGCGGCCGGAAAGCATTCCTGAGTTGATGACGCAGGTGGATCCGTGAGCCGGGGCTTATCAGCCCGATTCAAACCGTGCTTATGGGGCCGCCCGGAACCGTCACGCGATAACCGGGCAGGATCAGGGCCAACAGTGCGATGAGAAACCTATAGAATGCTCAACGGCTGCGCATGTTCTGCGCGGCCGTTTGATCATCACCAGAGTACCTCGCCCGTCAATGAGCCTTTCAGCCGCAACCCCCCAAGCCAACTGGCAACCGGTCATCGCCCTGGCGCTGGCCGCGTTTGTATTCAACACCACCGAATTCGTGCCGGTCGGCCTGCTCAGCGCCATTGGCGCCAGCTTCGACATGCCCGTGGCCAGCGTTGGCCTGATGCTCACTATCTATGCGTGGATCGTGTCGCTGACGTCGCTGCCGGTGATGCTGCTCACGCGTAACGTCGAGCGGCGCAAATTGCTGATCGTGCTGTTCGGCCTGTTTATCGCCAGCCATATCCTGTCCAGCGTGGCCACCAGCTTCGGCCTGCTGATGGTCAGCCGTATCGGCATCGCCCTGGCCCATGCGTTGTTCTGGTCGATCACTGCGTCCCTGGCGGTGCGCCTGGCGCCGAAGGGCAAGCAAGTGCAAGCCCTTGGCCTGCTCGCCACCGGCACCTCCCTGGCGATGGTGCTGGGCATTCCCCTTGGCCGGCTGCTGGGCGAAGCCATGGGCTGGCGTACCACGTTCCTGGTCATCGGTGCCTTCGCCGCGGCGCTGGTGTTCTGGCTGGCGCGCACTTTGCCGCTGCTGCCGAGCCAGAACTCCGGCTCGCTGCGCAGCCTGCCGTTGCTGTTCAAGCGCCCGGCGCTGGTGGCGCTCTACGGGTTGACCGCGATGGTGGTGACTGCCCAGTTCACCGCCTACAGCTACATCGAACCCTTTGTGGAAGGCGTCGCCGGCATGAGCGGCAGCGCCGTCACCCTGATCCTGCTGGTGTTCGGCGGCGCCGGTATTTTCGGTTCGCTGCTGTTCAGCCTGGTGCACCGTTTCAACCCGCACTTGTTTGTCGTCAGCGCGGTATTCCTGCTGGCGTCATGCCTGGCGTTGTTGCTGCCACTGAGCGGAGCCGAGTCCTATCTGGTGACGCTGAGTATTGTGTGGGGCATTGCCATCATGGGCTTCGGCCTGGCCATGCAGTCCAAGGTATTGGTGCTCGCGCCGGACGCCACGGATGTGGCGATGGCGATGTTTTCCGGCATCTACAACATCGGCATCGGCGGCGGCGCACTGATGGGCAGTTGGGTCGGCAGCCACTTCGGCTTCGCCTGGATCGGCGCGGCGGGCGGATTGCTGGCGGCGCTGGCGTTGGTGGGTTACTGCCTGGCGATTCGGCGGTTTGGGACGGGCGTGGTGCAGAGCTGAGCGGGAATGGGGCCAATGCCAGTCAGTCAAGACATAACGCTTTACGTGGCGAGGGAGCTTGCTCCCGCTGGACTGCGTAGCAGTC
>NZ_JASLAW010000176.1 GCF_030147005.1 Pseudomonas sp. | reverse complement strand
GAGCTTGCTCCCGCTGGACTGCGCAGCAGTCCCATTTTCTGGGGTCGCTTCGCGGCCCAGCGGGAGCAAGCTCCCTCGCCACAGGCCGACGGTTGCCTGCTCTAGCGCTTAACTGACTGGCATTGGGGCTTGCCCGCGATGACGGTAGGTCAGGTATGAAATGTCGTCTGACGCTCCGCTATCGCAGGCAAGCAGCTCCCCCAATATTAGCTGCGTGCCTGGCCAGTTTGCGTTGGATGGTCGGCCGCCGGTTGCAGCTGAACGTATTGCGCGGCTTCCAGCAAATCGCAGCCGTCCTGAACCAGCAGGTAGAGCGCATTGATAATGTGGGAAATATCTTTGAGGTCGGCGTATTCGAAGGGCAGGCAGGAGAAAGTTTAGAGCAGGTCTGTGGCTGCGCGGATGCGTTGGTGGGCGGCGGACCTGTCCAGGTTGGTCAACCGGCAGGGATCACCCGGCACGCCCATAGGCGTCCCAAACACAGCCGCCATGAAGCGTGTGAGCACGCAAGTGCCTACGACATCTGAGGGTGCGTATGCGATCTCTGTAATCGGGTGACCAAACCCTATCGCTGATTTTGCAGCGAGGGGCGAACTACAGGTGGGTGCGGTGTAGTGGTGCAATACAGGCAAAACGATGTATAGCGCGGCCTACTGATACATCGCTCAAAAATCGCCTTCAACGCTCCGAGGATTCCGATCATTCCCACGCCCCTGCGTGGGAATGCATCCCGTGACGCTCTGCATCACCAATCCCTGGGGTTCGAGCCGGGCACTGATTGAAGTGTCGAGTTCGCAAGGCAGGTACCTGGCAAGGACTGTGGCTCTGGCTGGCAGAGCATTGTCGACATCGGACGGTTTGGTGTCGAACCCTGCCAGACGCGAGCTGGCGAGATAGTTGGAGCGCCGTATCTGCTTGTAGTAAGCCTGTTTCTGCTTGAACGTCATCTCTCCCACTGCGCAATTCTCCCAGACAAAGGCCGGTTTCATCGTGCAGCCAGTGTTAGCTATAACCACGTCACACTCCTTATAAAAAATCCGCCAGCGCGCTGAATTCAGCGTATGTTTCACCGCAAATCTTGTAGGGCAATTCCGCCTTCTACTTAAAGGGAGTTAAGCATGGGTTTGCTTCGTGTCGCTTCGGCGATGTCATTGTGTGCGGTGGCTTTTTCGATCCAGGCCGAGCAGTTGCCGATCGAGGTGCTCAGCGCAGTGGTCAAGGACCAGAAAATCGCCGACGCCGAGGTGTTGCTGCAACGCAACGGTGCGCAGAACGTAGTGGGCCGCACCAATGCCCAGGGGCAGGTGACGCTGACCAGCGAGGCGGCTGACGACGCCAGCAATCTATTGATCATCAAAAAAACCGGCTATTCCAACCTGGTGGTCAAGTGCCCGTGCAAAGGGATGACTTACGCCGTCAGCCCGGTCATGGAAAACCTCGACGGCTTGCGCGTAGTGCTGAGCTGGGGCCAGACGCCGGACGATCTCGACTCCCATATGATCTTCCCCGGCAATAACATCTACTTCGAGAGCAAAACCGGCACCGACGCCGAGCTGGATGTGGACGACACCGACAGCTATGGCCCGGAAACCATCACCCTGCAGAAAAAACACTACGGCGAAAGCTACGTTTACGCCGTGCATGACTACAGCAACGGCGGCAATCCAGGATCGCGCCAGTTGTCCAACAGCGAAGCCAAGGTGTTTGTGTACATGGGCCAGTCGCTCGTGCGCACCTACTACGTGCCGAAAAACCGCAGCGGTAACCTGTGGACCGTGTTCCGCATGACCGGCAGTGGCGACTTCCAGGACATCAACACCTTCAGCGGCGTGACCGTGAATGCGGCGGATGTGCTCAACGAAGTCAAACCGTTGCTGGATGACAGCGTCGCCGTTACCGCAGTGGTTGTCAGTGCTTCGGCGCAAACCGATGCGAAGCGTCTGAACGTGCAGGGTGAAGCTGCCTACCAAGCGGGCAATCTGGACCAGGCGATTGACCTGTTCCGCCAGGCTATCGACTTGGACAACGGTTTCGGCAAGGCCTACGGCAATCTCGGGCTGGCGTATCAGAAGGCAGGCAACACCGCCGAATCGATCTGGGCCAACCGCAAGGCCATCGCCCTGGCGACGGGAGCCAGTGCTTCAACCGTACGCGCGGGTGCCTACTACAACATTGCGCGGATCTACGAAGCGGCGGGGCAGTTTGCCGATGCGTTGCGTCATTACCAGTTGGCCAAGGAGCAAACGGCCAACCCGGTGTATGACACCGCGATTGAGCGGGTACAGAACCGCTGACCCACGGCAATAAACGACCTGCCGACAACGCGCCCCGTGGCGCGTTGTTTGTTTAGCGCACGACTAAGGCCGAGAAGCTGCCTCCAAGTCCATCAACCCACGCCCGTAGGCTTCGCTGTTGGCGTAAATCCCCGTGCGGTTGGCGGTGCTGAGCAAACGCTCGCGAACCTGCTGCGGGGTCATTTCGGGAAAGCGGCTCTGGAGGGCAGCCAAGGCGCCACTGACCAGCGCGGCAGCCGGCGAGGTGCCAGCGGTTGGCCCGTAGCTGCCGTCCTTCTGGGTAGTCAGCAGGCCCGCTCCGCCATCACCTCCTGGCACGGCAATGCACCAGTTCGCTGCAAGCCCGCAGTAGTTGGATTTGAGATTGATGGCGGTGCCGTCGTTCTTGAGCGCCATGACGGCGATCCAGCCCTGTTCCAGCTCGGGCACCAGGGCAGGCAGGCCGGGCTCGGCGAGGGGCTCACGCTTGACCTCGTTACCGGTGGAAAACACGAACACCGAACCCTGTGACACAAGCGTTTTGGCAACCTCCAGCGAGTCGCCCATCAGGCGTTCGTAGATTGGTAATTCATTGGTGTTGGCTTCGATGGGGTTAGCCCACGAGTTGCTGAAAATCCGTGCGCCTTTGCTGGAGGCGAAGGTCCATGACTGGGCGATTTCACTGTCAAAGTAGAACGGCTCCCTGTCATCGCCAAAGCGCATGGGAATCAGCTGGGCATTGAAGGCAATGCCATGAATGCCTCTATCATCTTTGTTGGCGGCGAGAATGCCGGCCATTTGGGTGCCGTGGCCCTTGATGTCGACGGTACCGGGCTGTTGCCGCACAAAATCGTAGCCCGGGTCGGATACGCGTCCGCGGAACTCCGGTAACGCCTGGTTGAGGCCCGAATCGATCAGCGCTACCTTCACACCCTGGCCGGTGCCGCCGCGCGCATAGAGGGCTGATGCCTTGACGATGGGCAGGGCTTTTTGCGCCAGGTACTCTTCGGTTTCAAAGCGCTGCGCGTCCGGCAGCGGATTGGGTGGGGTTGTGCAGCCCAGCAGAAGCAGAGGCAGTGCGAACAGGGTGAAGTGTTGCAGTGAATTTATCCGCTTGAAATTGAGGCATTGAAGCATTCACGACTCCGTATCGGGATGAGGGATCAAGCGTGCTACTGTCATCGTTTTTGCGCGGGCTTGCTGGTTTTCTCTGTATCAGTTTGTAGCGTTTATCCCCGACTCAATCTCGATCGCTGATCTATGTTTTGACTTCTTCAGCGGTCAACGGAGTGACAGCCTATGCACGATACCCTCCAGCAGGTCTTTGGTTATTCCCAGTTTCGTCTGGGCCAGGAAGAAGCCGTCAGCGCCGTGCTGGCGGGGCGTTCGACGGCGGCGATTTTCCCCACCGGCTCGGGCAAATCCCTGTGTTACCAGCTGTCGGCCGTACTGCTGCCGCACCTGACGCTGGTGGTGTCGCCGCTGCTGGCGTTGATGCAGGACCAGCTTGGTTTTTTGAAGCGTCACGGCATTTCGGCGGGCAGTATCGATTCGGCGCAAAGCCGCGACGACGCCAATGATGTGATGGCGCGTGCGCGTTCGGGTGAGTTGAAAATCCTGATGATTTCCGTGGAGCGCTTGAAGAACGAGCGTTTTCGCAACTTCCTGCAAAGTGTGCGCATCTCGCTGCTGGTGGTGGACGAGGCGCACTGCATTTCCGAATGGGGCCACAACTTCCGCCCGGACTACCTCAAGCTGCCGGACTACCAACGCCAGTTCAAGATCCCACAAGCGCTGCTGCTGACGGCTACGGCCACGCCCAAAGTAATTGCCGATATGCAGACCAAGTTCGCCATTGCGCCGCAGGATGTGATCACCACCGGCTTTTACCGGCCCAACCTTAATTTGCTGGTGGAGCCCGTAAGCGGCGCTGACAAACGCCGACGCCTGGTGCAATGGATGAGCGAGCGAGCCAACCAGCCAAGCATCGTCTACGTGACCCTGCAAAAAACCGCCGAGCAGATCGCCGAGCACCTGAACCGTAACGGTATCCAGGCCGAGGCGTATCACGCTGGTTTGCCCCACGAGAAACGCGAGGGCATCCAGCAGCGTTTCATGGGCGGGCGCTCCAATTGCATCGTCGCCACCATCGCGTTTGGCATGGGTATCGACAAAAGTGACATCCGCAATGTAGTGCACTTCGACCTGCCCAAATCCACTGAAAACTACAGCCAGGAAATCGGCCGCGCCGGTCGTGATGGCCAGCCCTCCGACTGCCTGGTGCTGGCCAATCGCGACAGCCTCAATGTGTTGGAGAACTTCGTGTACGGCGATACGCCCGAGCAGGAAGGTATCCGCCGTGTGTTGGAAGAATTGCAGGCGGCGCGAAGCGAGGGGCAATGGGAATTTTTGCTGAGGTCGCTGTCGGACCACTGCAATATCCGTGAATTGCCGCTCAAGACGCTGTTGGTGCAATTGGAGCTCAAGGGCGTGATTGCGCCGCGCTACGCGTTTTATGCCGAATACCGTTTCAAATACCTGATCGAACCCGATGACTTGCTGGCACGATTTTCCGGGGAACGGCAGCAGTTTGTCGCGGCGATCGTTCAGGTATGCAAGCGCGCAAAAACCTGGGCAACGGTGGATTTCGACGCGCTGTATCAGCAGCACAATGCCGAGCGCAGCCGTGTTGTAAAAGCGTTGGATTATTTCCAGGAGCAAGGCCTGATCGAACTGGAAAGCAAACAGATGACCGAGGTCTACAGCCTGCTGAACACCGATTTCGATGCGCAGGTGCTGAGCGCCGAGTTATACACAGGCTTCAAGCAACACGAGATGACGGAAGTGGCGCGGATTCACGCCATGCTTGATCTGTTCGCCACCGAGCGCTGCCTTGGGCAACGTCTTGCCCAGTATTTTGGCGATGAAAACGCCCCGCAGCGTTGCGGGCAATGCTCGGTGTGCCATGGGCATGTAGCGCACTTGCCTGCGCCGGCGAGCTTGCCGCCGCTTGTGGATAAAAATTTCATGGAGCTGTGCGGTGATTTTATCCACAGGCATCATGAGCACACCGGCCAGTTGCCTGGTGCGGAACGGCTGACGCGCTTTCTCGGTGGAATCAGCGTGCCGCTGTTCACCAAGTTGAAGGCGCGGGGCATTCCCGGTTTCGCTGCGCTGGAGGATTACCCCTACGCCGAGGTGCGCGAGTGGGCCGAGGCCCATTTGAATAACCTGTAAATTCCTTTTTACGAGAGGTGCTCATGCCTGACTCAGTGCCGCAACGTGGCGATTACGCTCACTTTCAAACGATTATTACGCGCTGGCACGACAATGATGTGTATGGCCATGTGAATAACGTCACCTATTACAGTTTTTTTGACACGGCGGTGAATAGCTACCTGATCGAGCAGGGCGGGCTGGATATTCATGACGGTGCGGTAGTGGGATTTGTGGTGAGTTCGGCCTGCGATTACTTCGCGTCGATAGCCTTTCCCGAGCGCATCGAAATCGGCTTGCGGGTAGGCAAATTGGGCAACAGTTCGGTGCAGTATGAGCTGGCGGTGTTCAAGGCAGGCGAGGAGGAAGCCTGCGCGGCGGGGCGTTTTGTGCATGTGTTTGTGGACCGAGGATCGAACCAGCCGGTGACGATTCCGGGGCAGTTGCGCGAGGCGTTGCAGCGGTTGGTGGTCTGACCTGATCTCGCGAGCGGCCAAGAACCCAATGTGGGAGCAGGCTTGCTCGCGAATTCGGTGGTTCAGTCAATACCGCTGGTGACTGAAAGACCGATCTCGCGATCAAGCCCGCTCCCACATTTGATCAGCTGTTTTCGTCAGGCCTTAGTCATCATAACGATGATGGCGCTTGTGCTTGTTCTTGCGATGCCCATAGGCATGGCCGCGGCCTGGGTGATCGTCGCGGTAGTAGCGACGGTCGTCACGCCCACGATAACGGCGATCGTCGTCATCGCTCTTGTTGCCCATGTAGTTGCCCAGCGCACCACCTGCGCCACCGCCGGCCGCTGAGCCGATCAATGCACCGGTGCCGCCGCCGACACTGCGGCCGACTACGTTGCCGCCGGCAGCGCCCAGTGCGCCGCCAATGGCTGCTTCGCCACGGCTGCGCTTGTCTGCGCCAACCGCACTACCGCCCGCGCCACCCAGCGCTGCGCCGATGGTCGAACCGGTGTTGCCGCCCAACTGCTGGCCGACAACCGAGCCTAGAACCCCGCCCAATGCGCCGCCCACACCGGCTTCGGTGGTGCCACCGGCCATGGCTGCGCCACTGACCAGGCCAAGGGACAACAAGAGAATCGAGGAGAACTTCATTCAGGGAAACCTCAAGGGGATGACGGCGCGATCCTGAGGTTGTATCGAGACGCTGACAATCGAAATCCGACCGGCGGCAACAGTTGTATACAATTTGCTAAGTTGCTGTTTTATATGGGGAACTTAAGTCGATTTTACGAGTCTTTAGCTACTTGGGAACGGCCGCTTTGATGTGAAAGCGGCCTTTTTTGTGCCTGTAAAATGCGTACTGAGAGTTCTGGCCTCTTCGCGGGCAAGCCCGCTCCCACCTATAAAATGCATTCAAGCGTGGGAGGTGGCTTGTCTGGATCGAGTCAGGCCGAACGCGCCATGATCAGTCCATTGTCACTCGCCGCTTCCAAACGAATCGCGACGAACTTCGAGGTGGGCGTATGGCTGCCGTCGCCCGTGCTTTCCAGCGGCACCAGTAGATTCACTTCCGGGTAGTAAGCCGCTGCCTGTCCGGCCGGAATATCAAACGCCAGCAAGGTAAAGCCCTTCACACGGCGCTCACGGCCATCTTCCCACAGCGAGATGATGTCGGCCTTCTGCCCCGGCTTGAAGCCCAGCCGGATGATGTCAGCCTCATTGACGAACAGCACATCGCGTTGCCCTTTGACTCCGCGATAACGGTCGTCCAGGCCATAGATAGTGGTGTTGTACTGATCGTGGGAGCGCATCGACTGCATGATCAAGTCCGGCACCCGCCCTGTGGCGTGGGTACGTTCATGAATCAGGTCTTTGGGCAGGACGTTCGGCCGGAAGTTGGCGCGGCCCGATGGGGTGTTCCAGCGGCGTGCACCGGCAGAGTTGCCTAAATAGAACCCGCCGGGGTGTTTGATCTTCTCGTTGAAGTCCTTGAAGCCTGGAATGGTATCGGCGATCAGGTCGCGGATGCGCCCGTAATCGGCGATCAACCAGTTCCAGTCCACGGGGTTGCTGCCCAAGGTCGCAGCCGCGATGCCGGCCAGAATCGCAGGCTCCGATTTCATCAGCTTCGATAGCGGCTGCAACTGGCCGTTGGAGCCGTGGACCATGCTGAACGAATCTTCCACCGTGACCGCTTGCGGGCCGTCGGCCTGAATGTCGATGTCGGTGCGGCCCAGGCACGGCAGGATCAGTGCGTCTTTACCGTGCATCAGATGGCTGCGGTTGAGCTTGGTGCTGATTTGCACGGTCAGGTCGCAGTTACGCAACGCTTCGAAGGTGCGGGTACTGTCCGGCGTGGCTTGGGCGAAGTTGCCACCCAGGCCGATAAACACCTTGGAGCGGCCTTCGAGCATCGCATGGATGGCTTCGACCACGTTGTGCCCATTGGTACGCGGCACCTGGAACTGGAAGCGGCGCTCCAGCGAGTCAAGGAATGCCACCGGTGGGCGTTCGTTAATGCCCATGGTGCGGTCGCCCTGCACGTTGCTGTGGCCACGCACGGGGCACAGGCCGGCGCCTGGACGGCCAATATTGCCGCGCAGCAGCATCAGGTTGGCGATTTCCTGGATGGTCGGCACCGAGTGACGGTGCTGGGTGATGCCCATCGCCCAGCACATGATCACGTTCTTGCCTTTGGCATACATGCGCGCAGCTTGCTCGATCTCCACCAGCGTCAGGCCGGACTGCTCGACGATTTCCTCCCACGAGGTGTCGTCGATCTGACCCAGATAGTCCAGTACGTTAACAGTGTGTTCGTTGAGGAAGTCATGATCGAACACGGCTTCCTTGCCCTCGGCCAGGGCTTGACGCTCCCACAGCAGCAGGAACTTGGCCATGCCGCGCAGGATGGCCATGTCGCCACCCAGCGCCGGGCGGAAATAGGCAGTATTGGTCGGCTTGTCGCCGTTAGTGAGCATTTCCAGCGGATGTTGCGGGTGCTGGAAGCGTTCCAGGCCACGTTCTTTCAAGGGGTTGATACACACCACCTGGGCGCCGCGTTTCACCGCTTCGCGCAGCGGTTCGAGCATGCGTGGGTGGTTGGTGCCGGGGTTCTGGCCCCAGACGAAAATCGCGTCGGCATGTTCGAAGTCATCAAAGGTCACGGTGCCTTTGCCCACGCCCACACTCTGTGCCAGAGCGACGCCGCTGGCTTCGTGGCACATGTTGGAGCAGTCCGGGAAGTTGTTGGTGCCGTAGGCGCGCACGAACAACTGATACAGGTAGGCGGCTTCGTTGCTGGCACGGCCCGAGGTATAGAACTCGGCCATGTCGGGGCTGGGCAGGGCATTGAGGTGCTTGCCGACCAGGTCGAACGCGGCTTCCCAGCTGATGGTCTGATAGCGGTCGGACTCGGCGTCGTAGCGCATGGGTTCGGTGAGACGGCCTTGGTATTCCAGCCAATAATCGCTTTGTTCCAGCAGCGCGGTAACGCTGTGCTTGGCGAAGAACGCTGCGTCCACGCGGCGCTTGGTGGCTTCCCAGTTGACCGCCTTGGCGCCGTTTTCGCAGAACTTGACCATGCCGCTTTCCGGCGAGTCACCCCAGGCACACCCCGGGCAGTCAAAGCCGCCGTTCTGGTTGGTTTTGAGCATCATGCGCAGGTTTTTCAGCGCGTTGTCGCTGGTCAGCCAGGCTTGCGCCACGCTGATCAACGCTCCCCAGCCGCCTGCCGGGCCTTTATAGGGCTTGTAGCGTGGGGTTGGGGTTTGGTCGGCTTGGTGGTGAAGGCTCATGGCTGGTACTCCATCGCAGGGCTGTAGACCCGCGGCGCGCTTTTCTGCGGCAGGTGGATGAGATTGAGGTTGTGCCGGCGTGCCCATTGCAGGGCAAGGCCAGTGGGCGACGACAGGCTGACCAGGGTCTGGATGCCCGCGCGCAGGACTTTCTGGATCAATTCGAGACTGCAGCGGCTGGTGACAATCGCCAGGCCACCGTCGGTCGGAATTTGTTGGCGGATCAGGGCGCCGATCAATTTATCCAGGGCGTTATGCCGGCCAATGTCTTCGCGGCCCATCAGCAATTCGCCCTGGTTGTTCATAAATACCGCCGCATGCACCGCGCCGCTGTGTTGGCCCAGGGGCTGGAACGCACTGATGCGCTGGCGCAGGCCTTCGAGCCATCCTGCGGGGGGCAGGGGCGCGCCGGGCAGCACCTTAAGGTCGGGCAATGCTTGCTCTACGGCTTCGACACCGCACAGGCCGCAGCCGCTGGTGCCAGCCAATTGGCGGCGCTGCTGCTTGAGATTCCAGAATGCACGGCTGGAGATCTGAACCTGAGCGTACTGGGCGGAACCCGAGCCGCTGATTTTCAGGTCATATATGTCGCTAACGTCGGCGATAATGCCGCTGCCAAGGCTGAAACCCACAATGAAATCTTCCAGGTCGGTCGGCGTCACCAACATGACTGCCTGGCTGATGTCGTTATAGGCAATCGCCAACGCCACTTCTTCGGCCAACGCAGTATTGCCGACATCGGTGTGCTCCAGATTGCTGTATTGATAGCTCTGGCTGGTGGCGGACGCGGGCGTTTCGAGAGCGGGCGCCGCGCAGGTTGGGCGCTTGGCGTTCATGAGGCAGTTACCACCGGCGGATTGATCAGTGTTCAGACTAGGCGCGACAAAGGGTCGCGTCTAATTGCCAGTATTGATCTATTGATAGATGGCGTCGATCAAGGTTCGATTTGCGGCTTCTCCTTTTGGTGTTTGGGCGTTCTGGAACCCAAATCTGTGGGACTGGTCTAGTCTTGGGTATCAGCAACTCAAACCCAAGGAGAGCGCACTATGAGCATTTTCAGTTTTGTTAAGGAAGCTGGCGAGAAATTGATTGATCTGTTGACGCCGGGTAATGCGAACGCCAGTGAGCAGTTGAAGGATCACATTTCCGAGGTTGGCCTTGGCAGTCCGAATGTGCAGGCGACCGTTGAGGGTGACAAAGTCACGATAACGGGCGAAGTCGCGACTCAGGAAGAGAAAGAAAAAATCATTCTGGCGGCCGGCAATATCAAAGGTGTCGGCAGTGTTGAAGACAAGATCACCGTAACCGGCCCGGCCATTACAGCTGCGCGTTTCGTGGTTGTGAAGGAGGGCGATACCCTCAGCGCGATTTCCCTGGCGGTGTACGGCAACGCCAATCAGTACAACAAGATTTTCGAAGCTAACAAGCCGATGCTCAAAGATGTGAACAAAATTTACCCAGGGCAGACTCTGCGCATCCCTGAGTAAAGCGCGGAACAAAATTATGGGAGCGGGCTTGCTCGCGAAAGCAGTTGATCAGTTATTAATTCATTGACTGGCACCGCGCTTTCGCAAGCAAACCGCTCCCTCATGGTTCAGAGCCCTGCAGTCAGATCCCGAAAATCTTCCACAGCTGCAAACTCTGCAGTGTCCTTTGGTGCCTTTTTGCTGTCAGGCTCTTTGACTGCCAGCAAATGGCCCACCCCGAAATCCCTGGCACTGCGCAGAATCGGCAAGGTGTCGTCGATAAACAGGCTACGAGCCGGATCGAACTGGATATCGGCTTGCAGCGCTTCCCAGAACTGCCGATTTTCCTTGGGGAAACCGTAATCGTGGGAGCTGATCAGTTGTTCGAAATATGGCGCCAGCTCGATGCGCTCCAATTTCAATGACAACGAATCACGATGAGCGTTGGTGATCATGATCACGCGCTTGCCGGCCTGCTTGATCGCCGCCAGGAACGTATCGGCGTCCGGACGCAGGGCGATCAGGTGGGCGGTTTCCAGCTTGAGTTCGCGCACCGGGATTTTCAGTTCGGCGCTCCAGAAATCCAGGCAATACCATTGCAACTTCCCGGCGTTACGCTCGAACAGCGGCTGCAATTCCATTTGAGCCATGGCGAGGCTCACGCCGTGCAGCTCGGCATAGCGCTGGGGCAGGTGCTCCATCCAGAAGTGGTTGTCGTAATGCAAGTCGAGCAAGGTGCCGTCCATGTCCAGCAGGACGGTGTCGATGGCGTGCCAGGGCAAAGAGGGCATGGGGCGTTCTCATGTAAGTAAAGATATCCGACACAGACAATCGGAAAAGCCACGGTATAGTAACCCGATCACGCCAAGGAGCCGTTTATGCGCCAGAAACCCACCGTCCTCGCCCGCGAAATAGTCGCCAGTAGCCGTTTGTTCCGCGTGGAGGAAGTGCAATTGCGCTTTTCCAATGGCGTTGAACGGACCTACGAACGTCTGGTGGGCCGTGGTGCCGGTTACGGCGCAGTGATGATCGTGGCGATGATCGACGAAGATCATGCATTGCTGGTGGAAGAGTATTGCGGTGGGACCGACGAGTATGAGTTGTCCTTGCCTAAAGGGTTGATCGAGCCTGGCGAGGATGTGCTGGCGGCGGCGGATCGCGAGCTCAAGGAAGAAGCCGGCTATGGCGCACGCCAGTTGGAACACATCACTGAGCTTTCGCTGTCGCCCGGCTATATGAGCCAGAAAATCCAGGTGGTGCTGGCCACCGATCTCTACGAAGAACGCCTGGAGGGCGATGAGCCCGAGCCCATGCGCGTGGAGCGTGTCAACCTGCGTGAGTTGTCGGCGCTGGCGCAGAACGAGCAGTTCAGTGAGGGGCGGGCGCTGGCCGCGTTGTACCTGGTGCGAGACCTGCTGACGCAGCGCGGAGTGTTCACCTTATGAGCGAACTGTTTCTGGGACACCCGTTTATTGCGCCTGTGATTGAATTGGCTCGCCAGGCCGGTGAAGCCATCCTGCCGTACTGGCGTGCCGACGTAGCGGTTACCTCCAAAGCGGATGATTCGCCGGTGACGGCCGCCGATCTGGCCGCACATCATCTGATTCTCGCGGGTCTCACGGCGCTGGACCCGAGCATTCCCGTACTGTCTGAAGAAGACGCCGACATCGACCAGAGCGTGCGCGCCGGTTGGCAACGCTGGTGGCTGGTGGACCCGCTGGATGGCACCAAGGAGTTTATCAGCGGCAGTGAGGAATTCACGGTCAATATTGCCTTGATCGAACAGGGCCGCGTTGTGTTCGGCGTGGTGTCGATACCCACCAGTGGCCGCTGCTACTTCGGCGGTGCGGGCCTGGGGGCTTGGCGTTCGGATGTGAATGCCGCGCCCAGGCAGATCCAGGTGCGCCAGACCCCGGCCGCGGGTGAAGCCTTTACCGTGGTTGCCAGCCGCCGTCATACCAGCCCGGAGCAGGAGCGTTTGCTGGACGGGCTGAGCCAAGGCTTGGGGGAGCTGAAACTGGCGAACATCGGCAGCTCCCTGAAGTTCTGTCTGTTGGCCGAGGGCAGTGCCGATTGTTATCCACGCCTGGCGCCGACGTCGCAGTGGGATACCGCGGCGGCCCAAGGCGTACTGGAGGGCGCGGGGGGCGAAGTGCTCGAGCTCAATGGTAAGCCGTTCAGCTACCCTGCACGGGAATCGTTGTTGAACCCATTCTTTCTGGCGTTGCCGGCCAAGGCGGAATGGCGTGATCGCCTGTTGACCCTGGCCCGATCTTAAGACCGCAGAAAAAAATGTGGCAGGGGTTTTCCCCCTGCCACATTTTTTTGGGTAATGACGGCTAGCGGTGCAGGACGTATTGGCCGGTAAACGCCACGGCCCGCGTTTCACTGCCCTCATTCACGATCCATGTCTCCAGCGCCAACCGCGCCCGGCCATGGCGTTTGTAGGTCGCCACAAAGCGCTTCCACACCTTTTCCTCTGGCGCCGCGCACATCACCTTCGCATCTTGCGTCACCGGCAACGGATAACTGATCTGGCCTTCCTGGATCACGATATGCCCGTCTTCAATGCCTTCTTCACGCAATGTCAGGTGCAACCAACCCCAACCTGCCAGCACGGCGCCACAGTAGAGGCTGCCGCCAAACATGGTGCTCTTGTGGTTGATATTGGCTTGCAGCGGCAAGTGCAGTTGCAGTTCGCCGTGATGCCAGCCGAGCACCTTCAGGCCCATTTCGCGGGTGAGGGGTATGTCGTGATGGAGGATGGATTCCAGGTAACGGCTGTCGCGGCTCATGGCGGTCTCTTGGCGGTTGAGGGTCATTCGTCGTCTGCGCTGTGGCTGGCGCTGTCGGCGAAGTTCAGGCCGTGCTTGCGCAGTTTGTCGTGCAGTGTTTTGCGTGGCACGCCAAGGGCTTCGGCGAGGCTGCGCATGGAGCTGTGGGGGCGGGTCAGCTCGGCGGCGATCAGGCTCTTTTCGAATTGCTCGACTTGCTCGCTCAAGCCGCCGGGCGTGGAAGTCAGGGTGCCGGCGGATGGATTGTCCGGCGTACTGTCCAAGGCCAGTTCCAGGCCCAGTGCAAAGCGTTCGGCGGCGTTTTGCAGTTCGCGCACATTGCCCGGCCAGCTATGGCGCAACAGCAGGGCGCGTTGCCCCGGTTGCAGTTCGTGCAGCGGCAGGCCATGGCGGCTGCTGGCTTCGTCGGCGAAGTGCTGGAACAACATCAACGCGTCTTCGCCACGCTCGCGCAATGGCGGAATGCGCAGCGGCGCGACGTTGAGGCGGTAATACAGGTCGGCGCGGAAGCGGCCCTGGTCGGCGGACTGGCGCAGGTCTTCCTTGGTGGCGGCGATGATGCGGATATCCAGCGGGATCAGCTGGTTGCCGCCCAGGCGCTCAACCACGCGCTCCTGCAACAGCCGTAGCAGCTTGACCTGCACGTCCAGGCTCATGCTTTCGATTTCATCGAGGAACAGCGTGCCGCCATTGGCGAATTCGAACTTGCCGATACGGCGCTTCTGCGCGCCGGTAAACGCGCCCGGTTCATGGCCGAACAGTTCGCTTTCCACCACCGATTCGGCCAATGCCCCGGCGTTGATCGCCACGAACGGGCCGCTGCGACGGTTCGACAGATCATGCAAGGCGCGGGCGACCACTTCCTTGCCGGCACCGGTTTCGCCGAGGATCAGCACATCGGCCTTGGTCGCCGCCAGTGCACCGATTTGCTCGCGCAGGCGCAGCATCTGCGGCGAATGCCCCACCAGGCGTGTGCTCAGTTGCTGTCGATCACTGAGGGCCAGGCGCAGGCTGCGGTTGTCCAGCACCAGTCGGCGCAGGGCCAGGGCGCGGCGCACGCTGTCGAGCAAGGCGTCGCTGGCGAAGGGCTTTTCGAGGAAGTCATAGGCGCCGGCACGCATGGCCTGCACCGCCAGCGGCACGTCGCCGTGGCCGGTGATCAGCAGCACTGGCAGGTCCGGGTCCTGGCCGTGCAGTTCGGCGAGCAGCTCCAGGCCGTCCATGCCGGGCATGCGGATATCGCTGACCACCACGCCCGGCCAGTCTCGCGACAAGCGCCCGGTGAGGCCGCTGGCTTCGCCCAGGGGCAGGACTTTCAACCCGGCCAGGTCCAGGGTCTGGCATAGCGCCTGACGCAAATGGGGATCGTCGTCGATCAGCACCACCTGAATCTGGTTATCGATACTCATACACTGCGGTCCTCGGACGGTTGCACACTGACGCCAGGCGAGCCGGCACGCAATTTCAAGGTTAACAGCGCGCCGCCTTCCTTGTGGTTGGCGAACAGCAGTTCGCCGCCGAAGGCACGCATCAGGGTCTCACAGATGGCCAGGCCGAGGCCCAGACCCTGGGTGCGCGTCTTGGTGGTGTAGAACGGCTCGCTGGCGCGGCCCAGAGCTTCCATGCAAAACCCCGGGCCGTTGTCGCGGATGTACAGGTTGACGCCCTGGTCGGTGGTTTGGGCACTCAACCACAGTTTGCGTGGCGGGCCTTTCTCGGTGAGGGCGTCGAGGGCATTGGCCAGCAGGTTGCCCAGCACCTGGCGTAGACGGGTTTCACCGGCTTGTACCCATAAGGTCGCCTCGGGCAAATCGCGGATCAATTCCACTTCCATCGAACGTCGCCGCTTGCCCAGCAAGGCCAGCGCGTCGTCCAGCGCAGGTTGCAGCGCCACGCTTTCCGGCGCATGGCGGTCACGGCGGGCGAACGCGCGCAAGTGGGCGATGATCGACGCCATGCGCCCGGTCAGTTCGCTGATGAGCTTGAGGTTGCCGCGGGCATCGGCGGTGCGCTCATGGTCGAGCAGAATTTCAGCGTTTTCCGCGTAGCTACGAATCGCAGCCAGGGGTTGGTTCAGTTCATGGCTGATACTGGCCGACATCGTGCCCAGCGCCGAGAGTTTGCCGGCCTGCACCAGGTCGTCCTGGGCGCGTACCAGTTCCTGCTGGGCGTGTTCGCGCTCCAGCACTTCCTGTTTCAGGCGCCGGTTCAGGCCCTCCAGGTCGCTGGTCCGCTCGGCCACGCGCATTTCCAGCTCGCGCCGGGCCTTGGCTTCGAAGGCGATGCGCTCCAGATAATGCCGACGGCGCTGCATCATCAAACCGAGCAGCAGCATCAGCACCAGCAACGTCGCGCCGCCCACTGCCACCACGGTACGCACCGGGCGGTTGATCAAGGATTGGGGGGCGAGAATCTCAACGTTCCAGCCGGTCTCGGCGATGGCTGTGGATTGGCGCAGCCAGGCGCTGCTGCTGAGATTCAATGGCTGGGGGTCACGGGTCGGGTAAGGCTGGATGGCGACGATGGCCTGGCGCTCTTCAGCGGTCAGCGGCCGAGTGGCGCGGAACCGCCATTGCGGGCGCGAGGTGAGGATCACCACGCCATTGTGGTCGGTCACCAGCAGTTGTTCCGGGGTATTGCCCCACAGGCTCTCTGTGTGGTCCAGGTCTACCTTGACCACGAGCACGCCGATGATGTGCTCACCATCGCGCACGGCGGCGGCGAAAAAATAGCCGCGCTTGGCCGACGTGGTGCCCAGCCCGAAAAAACGCCCCAGGCGCCCGGCCATGGCTTCGCTGAAGTAAGGGCGAAAGGAAAAGTTGCGCCCAACAAAGCTGTCTTGTTTGTCCCAGTTGGACGCGGCGAGGGTCTTGCCGGTGGTGTCCATCAGGTACATCACCTCCACTCCGGCCTGGGCGGCGACGTCCTTGAGCAGCAGGTTGGCGTTGACCAGGTTGGTGCTGACGTGCGGCGCATCCAGCGCGGTGCGCAAGGCCGGCAGGTCACCGAGGATCTGCGGCAGCACTTCATAGCGGTGCAGGGTGCCCAACAAGTTGGCGACGTACAGGTCGAGGGTCTGACGGTTTTGCCCGGCCAACTCGCTGCGGTAGTAGCGTTCGGCCAAGTGTTCCAGCGGCCATAGCAGCGGCGCAAGGCACAACGCCAGCAGGGCGAGGCTGCGCCAGCGGGGTCTTCGCGGAAGGGATGGAGTCATGGGGATCGTGCGCCTGTGGGTACAGGCGCATTATGCCTAGTGCTGCCTGGCAAGACACTCGTGCAATGCGTCCTGCCAGTGCGGTTGGCTGACGTGCCATTGCTGTTGCAGGCGGTTGCAATCCAGGCGCGAGTTCAGCGGGCGCCTGGCGGGGGTTGGATAGGCGCTGGACGGGATCGCTTCCAGTTCGGCGCAGGGTTTGCCAGCGGCGCGAAGGGCTTCGCCAATGGCCTCGGCAAAGCCGAACCACGACGTTTCCCCCTGGGCCGTGAGGTGATAAACGCCCCAATCCCCGGCGTTACCGGCTTGCCAGCGCTCGATCAGCGCACGCGTACTGCTGGCGATGGTGCCGGCCCAGGTAGGCGCGCCGATCTGGTCGGCGACGATGCGCATCTGCGGTTTCTCTTGCAGCAGACGTTGCATGGTCAGCAGGAAGTTCTTGCCGTAGCTCGAGTAGACCCAACTGGTGCGTAGAATCAGATACTCGCCGCCCACGGCCGCAATCGCTTGTTCACCCGCCAGTTTGCTCTGGCCGTAGACGCCCAATGGGGCTGGTGAGTCGCTTTCGGTGTACGGGGCCGGCTTGCTGCCGTCGAATACGTAGTCGGTCGAGTAGTGAATCAGCGGGATGCCCAGGGCCTTGGCTTCTTCGGCGAGGATGCCGGGGGCAATGGCGTTGATGGCGAACGCAACGTCCGGCTCGCTTTCGGCTTGATCGACCGCAGTGTGGGCCGCGGCGTTGATGATCAGGTCGGGGCGGTGAGCACGCACTTGCTGGCGGATGAGCGGTACGTTGGCCAGGTCCAACTGGTCACGGCCGAGGACGATGAGCTCGCCCAGGCCTTGGAGCTGCTGTTGCAGCGCTTGGGAGACTTGGCCGTGTTGGCCGGTGATCAATATTTTCATGGGAACAGGTCGGCTTCCATCAGAAGTTTACCGACCTGATCCTTGGCGGACAGTTTCGGTGGCTCGGACAGCTCCCAGTCGATTGCCAGTGTCGGGTCATTCCACAAAATGCTGCGTTCGGCGCTTGGTTGGTAGTAGTTGGTGGTTTTGTACAGAAACTCGGCGTAGTCGCTGAGCACTACGAACCCATGCGCGAAACCTTCCGGCACCCACAGTTGACGATGATTCTGCGCCGATAGACGTACGCCCACCCACTGGCCGAAGTTCGGTGAGCTGCGGCGGATGTCCACGGCAACATCCAGCACTTCGCCGTACGTGACACGTACCAGTTTGCCCTGAGTGTGTTCAAGCTGATAATGCAGCCCCCTCAGCACGCCTTTTTGCGAGCGTGAGTGGTTGTCCTGCACGAAGTCACGCTTGAGCCCGGTGGACGCTTCAAACGCTCGAGCATTGAAGCTTTCGTAAAAGAAACCGCGCTCATCACCAAACACCTTTGGCTCAAGAATCAGTACACCGGGTAACGAAGTCTCAACGACATTCACTTGTTTTCTCCGGCGAGCGAGTAGAGGTATTGGCCGTAACCGGTTTTGCCGAAGTACTTGGCACGCTCAAGCAGATAGTCACGATCGATCCAACCGTTTTCGTAAGCGATTTCTTCCAGACAGGCTACTTTCAGGCCCTGGCGGTGCTCGATGGTCTGCACGTAAGTGGACGCTTCCAGCAGGCTGTCATGGGTCCCCGTGTCAAGCCAGGCAAAGCCGCGTCCGAAGCGTTCAACGTGCAGATCGCCGCGCTCGAGGTAGGCGTTGTTGACGTCGGTGATCTCCAGCTCGCCGCGTGGCGAAGGCTGGACGGCCTTGGCGATTTTGATCACGTCGTTGTCGTAGAAATACAGGCCGGTCACCGCATAGCTGGATTTAGGCTTCGCCGGTTTTTCTTCGATCGACAGGGCACGGCCTTCTTTGTCGAAATCGATCACGCCGAAACGCTCCGGGTCTTTCACCCAGTAGCCGAACACCGTGGCGCCTGATGGGCGTCGCGCGGCGTTGCGCAACTGATCGCCGAAATGCTGACCATGGAAGATGTTGTCTCCCAGGATCAGGCACACCGGATCATCGCCAATGAACTCCTCGCCAATGATGAACGCTTGTGCCAGACCATCGGGCGAAGGCTGCTGCGCATAGCTGAAACGCACGCCGAACTCGCTGCCGTCACCCAGCAGGTTGCGGTATTGCGGCAGGTCTACCGGCGTGGAGATCACCAGGATGTCCTGGATCCCCGCCAGCATCAGCACCGAGATCGGGTAGTAGATCATCGGCTTGTCATACACCGGCAACAGTTGTTTGGACACACCCAGGGTGATGGGGTGCAAACGGGTGCCGGAACCGCCGGCCAATACGATTCCCTTCATCATGCGATCAAATCCTTTACGTCAGTATTGCCCAGTCGTTCACCTTGATAACTGCCATCCTGGACCCTGCGGCACCATTCGAGGTTATCGAGGTACCACTGCACGGTCTTGCGCAGGCCGGTTTCAAAGGTTTCTTCCGGAACCCAGCCCAGCTCGCGCTCGATTTTGCTGGCGTCGATCGCGTAGCGCTGATCGTGGCCCGGACGATCCTTGACGAAAGTGATCAAGTCGGTGAATTTCTCCACGCCGGCCGGGCGCTGTGGCGCCAGCTCTTCCAACAGGGCGCAGATGCCGCGTACGACGTCGATATTCTTCTGTTCGTTATGGCCGCCGATGTTGTAGGTCTCGCCCACCCGCCCAGTCGTCACCACCTTGAGCAGCGCACGGGCGTGATCTTCGACGAACAGCCAGTCGCGCACTTGCAAACCATCGCCATAGACCGGCAGCGGCTTGCCCGCGAGGGCGTTGAGAATAACCAGTGGGATCAACTTTTCGGGGAAATGGAACGGGCCATAGTTGTTCGAGCAGTTGGTCAACAGCACCGGCAGACCGTACGTACGCTGCCAGGCGCGGACCAGATGGTCGGAGGCCGCTTTGCTGGCCGAGTACGGCGAGCTGGGGGCGTAGGGCGTGGTTTCGGTGAAGAGATCGTCCACGCCGTGCAGGTCGCCGTACACCTCGTCGGTGGAGATGTGGTGGAAACGGAACGCGCTTTTGGCCGGTTCAGCCAGCTTCTGCCAATAAGCACGGGTAGCTTCCAGCAGGCTGTAGGTGCCCACAATGTTGGTCTGGATAAAATCCGATGGACCGTCGATGGAACGGTCCACATGAGACTCGGCCGCCAAATGCATGATCGCATCCGGTTCAAAGCGCGCCAGTACGGCGCTGACGGTGGCCTGGTCGATGATATCGGCCTGGACGAACTCATAGCGGCTGTTGGACGCAATGCTGGCCAGCGACTCAAGGTTGCCGGCGTAAGTGAGCTTGTCCAGGTTGAGCACTTCATGCTCAGTGCGCTGGATCAGATGCCGGATCAGGGCCGAGCCAATAAATCCGGCACCGCCGGTAATAAGAATGCGCATGTCGCGGGCCTTTTCTTTAGACGGACATTAAGCGAAGGAGCATAGCTTGCGGGCTTGCAGAGTGCGGTGCAAGAGGGAGCGTCCAACTGAGAAGGAGGAATTGCGGAAGGAGTGACGTTGGTGCTCCAGGCGATACTTCTCCCTAAAACAAAAACACTCGCATTTTTCTACTTGTCCGGTGTTGCCGGAGCGCTCCATACCACAGGGTAAATAACCATCGGTTCGGGGAGGGAAGGTGAACGTTGTTTTAGTGTCATCGGTGAGTTGGTCGTAGCCGCGACGATTTCAGCAAAGGGCTGCGTCAACCAAGGGTTTTCATGGCGCAGAAGCCCGTTTCGATTAATTGTTGCGCCTCGTAAGCAAAGTCGGTCCGGGGAAAAAGTCCGTGCATTGGGGCCAATATGCAGTTGTCCTTCATTTGATACATTACCCCATC
Source organism: Pseudomonas sp. (assembly GCF_030147005.1). Lineage (GTDB taxonomy): Bacteria > Pseudomonadota > Gammaproteobacteria > Pseudomonadales > Pseudomonadaceae > Aquipseudomonas. The sequence goes on along the minus strand of NZ_JASLAW010000176.1, from coordinate 13,036 downwards.
AAGGCGTGGCTGACCGAAGCTACAAATAGATTCAAGGCTCGCCCCAGGCCGGTCTGCTGTAAAACTTCACAGGTGCAGGTTGTCGCGCACGTGGATAACCAGCTTTAAACCGATTTATATCGGGTTTTTTTTGGTTTTTTTTGACTTATGATTCATTTAAATTTCTTTTTACGGATTTATATCGGTTATGGGTGTGTTTCAATGGCTGTCAGTACCTTGCGTAGCCTGTGCCCTTTAAATTATCGACGTTCAACTGGAGTCCTCAAGCCATGACCACCCTGCACAGTTCGCCTCGCGACGATGGCTTCCATATGCCCGCCGAATGGGCGCCACAGACCCAAATCTGGATGATCTGGCCCGAGCGCCCTGATAACTGGCGCCTGGGCGGCAAGCCGGCGCAGGCGGCCCATGTGGCCGTGGCCAAAGCCATCGCGCGATTTGAGCCGGTCACCGTTGCGGTTTCCGCAGGCCAGTACGAGAACGCCCGTAGCCGCTTGGACGTGCCGAATATCCGGGTGGTGGAAATGTCCAGCGACGACGCCTGGGTGCGGGACACTGGCCCGACATTCGTGATCAACAACTGTGGCGAAGTACGCGGTGTGAACTGGGATTTCAACGCCTGGGGCGGTTTTGATGGCGGTTTGTATGCGCCGTGGAACCGTGACTCACAAGTGGGCGGCAAGATCCTCGAGATCGAGCGTGCGTCGCGCTACCGCACCGAAGGTTTTGTGCTTGAGGGCGGTTCGATCCATGTCGACGGCGAAGGCACGCTGATCACCACTGAAGAGTGCCTGTTAAACCGCAATCGCAACCCGCACCTGGATCGCGCGGCCATCGAAGCGGTGCTTAGCGCCAATCTGGCTGTGGATAAGATCATCTGGTTACCGGATGGCCTGTTCAACGACGAAACCGACGGTCATGTGGATAACTTCTGCTGCTACGTGCGCCCAGGTGAAGTATTGCTGGCCTGGACCGATGACCCGCAAGACCCGAACTACTCGCGCTGCCATGCCGCCATGGACGTACTGCAAAGCAGCACCGACGCCCAGGGCCGCTCGTTTATCGTGCATAAGATGCCGATCCCGGGGCCGCTGTATGCCACCGAAGAAGAATGTGCCGGTGTCGATCCGGTGGACGGTAGTCAGGAACGTAATCCGAGCGTGCGGTTGGCCGGTTCGTACGTCAACTTCCTGATCGTCAACGGCGGCATCATCGCGCCGAGTTTCGATGACCCGCTGGACTTTCAGGCCAAGCAGATCCTGCAGAACCTGTTCCCACAGCACGAAGTGGTGATGGTGCCGGGCCGCGAACTGTTACTGGGGGGCGGAAATATCCACTGCCTGACCCAGCAACAGCCGGCCCCGCAGAAAAATTGAGTGCGGTTGTAACAGCGCCTTGATGGCGAAGGGTGGCTTCGCGATCGCAGTGTTTCAGGTAAGCCCGCGGCCCAGCAAGGCCGCGGGCTTTTTTGTGACTGAACACCTATGAATATCGGATATTGGCATAGCTCTTGTATCGCAGAGAAACGGCAAAGTGCCCAGGTGATGACTGCATGGTTCTGTCACAAACCTTGAGTAAGTTAGCCGCTCACACAGCAGGGGAGAGCGCTGAAATGAATGCCGAAATCAACCTGATGTACACGCGCACGTTCCACCCGGTGCGGGTCAACGGCGAAGCTATCAACGCGCTGGCGCTCTGGTTGAAGGAAAACGGCTCGCGACACGTCAGGCAACAGCCTGACCTGCGCAGCGTGATGAGTGAACGCTACCCGGCGGGGTTGTTTACGGAGGACGAGGTGCACGCGCTGTGCGAGCTGGAGAACAACTGAAGAACGCCCAGGTCTGGTGTGGGAGCTGGCAAGCCAACTCCCACACCGACTGCATGCCAAGGGCGAAATATTAGAAGTTGTAAGTGCCGGTCACCACCACACTACGCGGCTCCCCGGGTTGGATCTGCGCGGCGCTGGTCGCTGAGGCGTAATAGTTTTTGTCGGCGATATTGTTCATCGCCGCCCTGACGTCCCATTCCTTCTGACGGAACCCGGCCAGCGCGTCCCAGCGACCATACCCCGGTAACACCACGGTGTTGAGGTTGTCGGCATATCGGTCACCGATCAGGGTCAGACCGGTCTCCGCATACCAGCCCATTTCCGGTTTCCATGTGATGAATAAGCTCGCATTGCGCTTGGCCACGTCGCTGATGCGCTTGCCTTCAAAGCCATTGTTGTCCTCTTCGACCTTGGCATCCTGCAGGCCGACGCCGCCGCGCACATACCAATTGCCAACGATCTTGCCGGTGGCCGTCAGCTCGACGCCGCGTGAGCGTTGCTTGCCTGTCAGCAGGGTAATCGTGCGGTCCAGCGGGTCGCTGGTGCGGCGGTTGTAGAGTTCGAGTTCGTACACGGCCAGGGTGGTGCTTAAGCGATCGTCAAGCCAATCGCTTTTTACCCCCATTTCCTTCTGCTTGGTCAGCTCGGGGCTCAGGTCGTTGACGCTGCCGGCCGCGTTCGGCGTGATGCCGATCAAACCGCCGCCTGCCGGGGAGAACGTCTTGCTCCACGATGCATAGAACGAGTGATGCTCCAGTGGCGTCCATACCAGGCCGAAACGGGGGCTGGTGCTGTGACTTTTGACGTCCTGTCGGGTGTTGAGCAGCTTGTTGGTGGTGTCCACTTCGAAGTGGTCATAACGCAGCCCGCCCAACAGTTGCCACTGATCGTTCAGGCGCAGTTGATCCTGCACGTACAGGGCGCGGCTTTCGACTTCAGTGTGGTTGTCGCTCGAAACACTCGTGCGCCCGGTGTGACTGAGGTGACGGTCAGGTCGGTTGAGATCCAGGCTCGGCACAGCCAGGCCGCCCCGATTGGGCGCGGTGGCCGAGTACAGTTTCGGGTCGCGGCGCTGGCTGCCCAGTTCAATCCCGGTAAGCAGGCGGTGCTCCAAACCAAATGTATCGAAACCACCTTCCAGTTCCAGGTTGTTGAACACATTGCGGGTGGTCAGGTCCTGCTGCCAGTGCTGGCGGCTGACGGTGTTGGTTTTCGCGTCGTAGCCGGTCTGGTAGGTGTTGTCGAAATCGCTGTCGAGCTTGAACACCCCCAAGGTGTGGCGCACTTGCCAATTGTCGTTAAGCTCATAGGCAAGCTTGGAGCGCAGGGACTGGGAGATGTCGTCGATATAATCGCCGCTGGAGAAATAGGTGGTGCTGCGACTCACCTCCGCAGGTCGCCCGTTGACACCAGGAATGCCGCGGTCCGGCGTACGGTTGTAGCGGTTGTATTCGTATTGCACCAGCCAGTTCAGTTCGGGCGTGAGTTGCCAGCTCATCGACGGCGCGAACAACTGGCGGTTGCCACTGACGCCATCGCGATAGCTGTTGTTGTCCTGGTTGCCCATGTTCAGGCGCAGGCTGATGTTATCGCTGGGATCGGTACTCAGGTCGGCATACAAGCTGCGCAGATCGTTGCTGCCGCCCTGGGCTTCGAGGCTGGATTTACGACCGGGGGTCGGCAGTTTGCTCACGCGGTTGACGATCCCGCCCTGACCGCCGCGCCCATAGAGCACTGCCGCCGGCCCCTTCAGCACCTCGATACGCTCGATATTATGCAGGTCGCGCACGTATTGGCTGTCGTCGCGAATGCCGTCCAGGTAGAAGTCGTTGCTCGCGTCGAAACCGCGAATGCGCAGGCTGTCGAAGCGTGTGTCGGCGCCGCTGCTGACGTTGGGGATGCCGCTCAATGCCTGGCCCAGATCGTTGGTGCCGTAGGCGCGCAGGCTTTCGGTTTTCACCGAATCGATCGCCTGGGGTACATAACGTACAACCGTCGCGGTGCGGGTTGCGGTGTTGCTTTCCTTGATGCGTGGGTCGTCTTCGTCGACTTCGGCACTGATGGAAGTGGCAGGCAAGACCGTGGTGGCACAGGCAAAACCGGCAGACAGCACAGCAGAAAGCCCAAGGAAGATGGGCGTCAGGCGAGGGGCAAACATGGGGAAATGTGTCCGAATTATCAGGGAGGGAAAAGTGTGCGAATGGTAATGCTTTGCATTTGCTCGCGTGATCTATTCCCAAATGTATTGCCTGCTTATTTGTTACTTAATGTGTTTTCGGGAAGGGGTGCAGGGATAATCCGGGCTTTGCCGAAGCGCTATAGGCTTGTGCTTAGAATTATTTAGCCTAAATACGGGTGGTTCACGAAATTGACACATAGTTCAACGCCCGCATAGGATTGCGTCCAACGCCTGTGGCTAACCGCCATGACTCATCCAATAAGAAAAGGCCCGCGGCAGTTCAGTCGTCCGCGGGCTTTGTTTTTTCTGGAGAAAGTCGACATCAGAAAGTGATACGGAGCCTGATGTCATAGCGCGTACTCAACCAGTAATAAGGAATATAAGAAAATGTTGAAGCAACGGATGAGTCTGATCGCTCTGGGGATTTTGAGCGCATCGACAGCCATGGCGAACGACCAGGAGCAATCCAAAGGTTTCGTTGAAGACAGCCACCTGAACATCGCAGCACGTAATGCCTATATCAGCCGTGACTACAAAAACGGCAAGCAGGACAAAGCCGAGTGGGGCCAGGGCTTCATCGGCAAGTTCGAGTCCGGCTTCACCCAAGGCACTGTAGGGGTGGGTGTGGACGTGATCGGCCAATACGCCATCCGTCTGGACGGCGGTAAAGGTCGCAGCGGCGCGGGCGGTATCGACTTCTTCAAGCAAGGCGATAGCGGCGAAGCGGCCAACGACCTGGCCAAGGGTGGCGCAGCCGTCAAGGCACGCATTTCCAACACCGTGATCAAATACGGTCAGCAGATGCCAGCCGTGCCGGTCCTGCAGTACGACAACTCGCGCCTGTTGTCGGAAACCTACGAGGGCACCTCGATCGTTTCCAAAGAGATCGCCGGTCTGCAACTGGACGCCGGTCACTTCACCAAGGAAGCCCGCAAGAGCGCCGAAGGCAGCGACAGCGGTGGCCTGAAGAGCATCAACTACATCGGTGGTAGCTACAAATTCACCGAAAGCCTGTCGGCTGCTTTGTACGCCTCCGATATGCAGGACGTGCTGAAAAAGCAATACGTCAACGTCAACTACGTGCTGGCTCTGCCAGAGAAACAGTCGCTGACCTTTGACTTCAACGGCTACAAAACCAAGCTGGACCGCAGCTTCGCTTTGGAAAACCAAGGTGATGCTGACGCTCGCGACAACAAAATCTGGAGCTTGGGCGCTACGTGGGCTGTTGGCGCGCATAGCTTTACTGTCGCTCACCAGCGCAGCACCGGCGACACCGGTTACCTGTACGGCGGCTACCGCAACGCCGGCGGCATCGGCGACGGCGGCAATACCATCCTGCTGGCCAACTCCTACTGGTCTGACTTCAACGGCAAGGACGAGCGCTCCTGGCAAGCAGGTTACGGCATCGACTTCACCACCTTCGGTGTACCGGGCCTGACCTACAACATTGCCTATGTACGTGGTACCAACATCGACGACGGCACAGGCCGTGGCGATGGCACCGAGCGTGAAATCTGGAACCAGTTCAAGTACGTGGTCCAGAGCGGCCCGGCCAAAGACCTGAGCTTGCGTGCTCGCGCCTCGTGGTTGCGCGTTTCCAACAACGCCAGCAACTACAACGTAGGCGGTAATGAACTGCGCTTGTTCGCCGACTACCCGATCAATGTTTTCTAATTGATCGCAGGTCGTGGCTGATGCCAGGCAATAAAAAACCCCGACTGGTTCGGGGTTTTTTTATGGGGCGTGAGGTCCGGCGGATTGTCACGCTGGTGAGCGCAAGGGGCACATTTTCTACCCACCTACGACTCACTCGGGGCACTGTTAAATAACTGGCTGTGCATAAAATCTATGAAGACTCGCAGTCTCAGCGAAAGGTGCTTGCTGGAGGGCCACACAAGCCTGAATACCCCGGTGTGAACCGTATAGTCCGTCAATATTTGAACCAATTCTCCGTTCTTGATGAATTCGCTTGTCATGAAGTCAGGCAGGCATGCAATTCCCAGGCCTGAACGCGCGACATCGACGATTACTTCAGTGGTGTTGCACACCATGGTCTGAGGCAATTCGAAATCCGGTTCCTCGGCTGCAACACGTAATGGCCACGCTTCCATCTTTCCTGTCGAAGGAAACTTGTGCAACAGGCACGAATGCGTGGCGAGATCTGCAGGCCGTCTGGGTATCCCATACGCTGCGAGATAGTCCGCAGACGCCACAATCTGGAGTTGGAAGCCTCCCAGTCGTTTAGAGATCAATCGCGAGTCACTGGGCTCGCCTGTGCGTAGCACGGCGTCAAAACCTTCCTCGATAACGTCGACCATGCGATCAGAAAAATCGATGTCGAGTTCTATTTCGGGGTAGGTGCGCATGAATTGAATGATTGCCGGCATTACGAGACCGCTGACGAGGGGCAAGCTGATTCTCAATTTCCCCCTTGGTTTTTCACGTGCGTTGCTCAGCTCCATTTCTGCAGCTTCCAGCTCTGACAGTATCCGCCGACAGCGCTCAAGAAACAGCGAGCCTTCCAGCGTCAGCGCGATACTTCGAGTGTTGCGCTGGAAAAGACGTACGCCGAGCCTGTCCTCCAACCGACCAATACTTTTTCCGACCCCCGACGAAGAAATGCCCAGTCGTTTTCCTGCCTCGGTAAAGCTTCGAGTCTCAGCCACCAATACAAATAATGAAATGCTGCCAAGCGATTCCAAAGGATGGCTCTCCCTGCGGACACCGGCGTCCGATATGTTCGGATTATAGGCCTGTTTTTGTTTGACGACGCAAGCCCTAACCTCTCGATGGGCCGATCACCGCAGACAACTGTGCGCGAAGGACCGACACCCGCGCACACCAATGAAGGAACCATTCAAATGAACTCAATACCCAGCGCTCAGACGGCTCCCCCGTTATTGAAGTGGATGCAGCTTTTCGCAGCATGTCTGACAGGCGTGCTCATCCCGCTTTGCTTTACCGGGCCAGCCGTAGTGCTCTCTTCCATCAGCGCTGCCATGGGTGGATGTGCTGTCGAACTCAGTTGGGTGGTCAACGCTTATATACTTACCTATGGCAGCGCCATGATGGCGGCGGGAAGCCTGACGGATATCTATGGGCGTAAACGGGTATGGCTGATTGGCCTGGTCATCTTCGTGTTGTCTACCGTCGCTATTCCCTTTTCCTCGACTGTTTTGCAGATCGATATCCTGCGCCTTGTGCAGGGGTTGGGCGGAGCAGCGGCGTTCGCCGGCGCCATGTCTTCATTAGCTCAGGTATTCCACGGCGCAGAGCGCACCAAGGTATTCAGTCTGCTCGGTACGACTTTCGGCATCGGGCTAGCCTTCGGCCCATTGGCCGCAGGTGTGCTGGTCGACTCGGCAGGTTGGAAATGGACGTTCCACGCTACTGCATTGATCGGTATCGCGGGCTTCGTGCTCGTCTGGGTGAGTGCGACAGATTCCAAAGATCCGGCTAACAATGGTATGGACTGGCCAGGAGCGCTGAGTTTCACGGCCGCACTGACGTTGTTTACCTATGGCATTCTCCTCGCGCCAGAGGACGGATGGGCCAGCCCGATCGTGTTGGGCAGTGTCGCCGGCGCGATCGTGTTATTCATGATCTTTGTGCTGATTGAACGCCGTACCAGTAGCCCGATGCTTGACCTTTCGTTGTTCAAACAATCCAAATTCGTAGGCGTGCAGATTCTTGCAGCAAGCCCCGCGTTCTTTTTTGTCGTGCTCATTATCATGCTGCCAGCGCGATTCATCGGGGTCGATGGGCTCAGTGCCCTGCAAACCGGAAAAATGATGATCGCGTTGGCCGCACCGTTGTTGTTTGTACCGTTTCTGGCGGCCCAGCTCGCGCGACATTACACCTCAGGGATGCTCTCGGCGGTCGGACTGGTGCTGGTGGCTGCCGGGTTGTTTTGGCTGGGTGTTGTGCTCGATAGCGGAGCCAGCAATGCGGTAATGCCCATGGCGTTGATCGGTATCGGTATCGGCCTGCCTTGGGGTTTGATGGATGGCATGGCCGTCAGCGTGGTGGAGAAAGAACGTGCGGGTATGGCTACCGGCATTTTCAACGCAGTTCGCGTTTCCGCCGACGGAATAGCGATCGCCATCGCCGGTGCTTTGCTGGCGACGTTTATTCAATGGGGGCTGTTCGATGCCGCCACCCCTTTTGCCGCGCATCAAATTATGGAGGCCTCCAGCCGGGCAGCGCTCGGCGATCTGCAGAGCGCAGGCAACCAACTGCCAGGGCAATCTGAGCTGTTGCGCCTCGAGTATGCGAACGCGTTTCGGCATCTGCTTTTCATCTTGGGGGCCGGCAGTGTGCTCACGGCCATTGCTGTATACGCAACATTGGGCCGAGTCAGCGCGCATGATCACCAACCGGTGGAAGCAGTCCGTCCGGTGGTCGTGGGTGACAGCGAGTGATCGGCCAGATACGAGCGAGCGACGATTCCAATCGAGCTCACCCTGCCTTTTCACGCGTGTTCGCACCGGGCCATCTCACGTTTGGCCTGATCGCACCGCTGGAGGGGTATCCCAATCTCATGGCTCCGACTATGCGCGATCACGTTGATCTGGCGCGTCAGGCAGACGTCGCAGGGTTCTCGGCGATATGGCTGCGCGACGTGCCCTTGCTGGATCCGGAGTTCGGAGACGCGGGGCAGATGTTCGATCCGCTGGTGTACGCAGCCCACTTGGGCGTGGTCACTCAGCGCATCTGTATCGGCACGGCCGGGGTGGTGTTGACGCTGCGCGATCCCTTGATGGTCGCCAAGCAAGCCATCACCCTTGATGTGTTATTGCAGGGCCGCTTTCTCCTTGGACTCTCAACGGGTGATCGGCCCAGCGAGTACCCAGCGTTCGGCCGGGACTTCGACAATCGGGCGGAGCGATTCAGGGAAGGGTGCGACCTCTTGCGTATCGCGACCCAACAGGCATTTCCCAAGTACGAGTCTGGTCATTATGGCCGGCTCGACGGCACCCTGGATTTGCTTCCAAAGCCGTGGTCCACACAAATGCCGATGCTTGCCGTTGGCCGTTGTGGTCAAGACATGCAGTGGTTGGCGTCGCATATGGATGGATGGCTGTGGCACCAGAGCGACTTTGGCAGCCTGCCCAGTTTGATTGAGAAATGGCAGTCCTGTTCTCAGCCAGGAACGTTCAAGCCTTACGGTTATGCGACATTCTTCAATCTGGAAGAAGACCCCGACGCTCCGTTGAAAGTGGGGCGAGGGATAAGCACCGGGCGTAATGCGCTCATTGATTTATGGCAGCGACAACAAGCGCAAGGCGTCTCACACGTCGCATTGAACCTCAAGCCGTTACGTCGACCTGCGAAGGACGTCTTGCAAGAACTCGCAGAGTACGTGCTGCCGTATTTTCCAACCCAGGGAGCGAACCTTGTCTGACAAAAACACGCCGTCTGCTCGGGACTTGTTGAATCAAAGCATGGTAGTCCCACGCAGCTCGCTACGTATGTGGCTCGCGGGTTGGATGGTGGTGTCGGTGTTTATCCTGTCCAATACGGCGACCCCGCTTTATGTGGTGTGGCAGGGGCAGCTGGGCTTTGCATCATCGACCCTCACGTTAATATTCGCAGCTTATATCCTGGGACTGTTGCTCAGTTTACTGGTTGCCGGGCAGCTGTCTGACCGCTACGGTCGCCGCGTTCGGTATGCGTCAGGTGACGTTCACCGAAGGCGTGAGCGCCCGGGAAGACGACAACCTGCGCGGCTGGCTGATCCAATTCACCCTGACTGAAAAGCTGTCGAACCCGGAGAAAGTCGAAGGGCGGCGATCGGGCAACGCGGTCACCGCGCAGTTCGGCCCGGGCGGGGCACTGGGGGGCACCGGCGGCACTGGCGGCGCCGGTGGCGACTCCAGCAGCGGACCGGAAGAACTCACTGGTTTTGAAGCCACGCTGAAAAAGGTCGACGGCTGGTTGGGCGGGGCTAACACACGAAACTGCACAAGGAATTGGCCATCAATGGCGTGGCCTATGTCCTGGTCAAAAACGAAGTCCGGCTGGACGCGAAAAGCCCCGGCCGCGCGACGTTCACCATTCAAGCCAAAGCCCCGGTCAAGGGGCTGGTGACGCTCGATATCGGCTACAACAACAGCACCCTACAGCGACACTTCATTGGCTACGTCGAGCGCTCCACTACCGCCAGCAGCGGCCAACAGGTGCTGTTCTGTCGTGAGCTGGCCGCGATCCTGGCCAACCCGCTGCCGCTGAACCTGCGTCACGTCGACCTGCGCTCCGTCTTGGTCGAGATCGGCAAGCACACCGGTTTGCGCTTTCGCGTCCCGGAACAGCCGTATGCCAGCGTCAAGGCGCCGTTCTTCTACAGCCTGGCCGCTGGCTACCAAGCCATGGACAGCCTGGCCCGGGTTTTCAACATTCCCGACTTCATCTGGCAGCAACAGGTGACGGGGAAGTGTTCGTGGGCAGTTGGGCCGACAGCTTCTTTGGCGTTCGCTCGCCGCTGCAGCTGCCGGTGGAATTGTTCGATGACTACCAGGGCAATCAAAGCGCGATGATTGCAGCCCTTCCCGGGTTGCGACCAGGTGCAACAATCAACCACGGCGAGCGCATCACCAGTGTGGCGCTCATCGACAACCAGATGGCCATCCGATGGACGACGCAATCCGCCGCAGCGTAGAAAGACAATTTCCCGAACTTACCGGCGGTTACCACCTGCCACGCTTTGCCCGGGTGGTGGCTGTGGCCGATGCCCCGGCCGGCGCCGGCATCTGTGACGATTTCCGGCCGCGCTATGCGGTCGACATCGAGGTTATGGGGCCGGACGGCGAGCCAGACACCAAGCTGCCGATCCTGGCCGGCGTGCCTCTGCCGCTGCCCACTGGTGGCGAGGAAATGGGGATCTATGCGTTCCCCGAGGAAGGCACCCAGGTGGTGGTGTGCTTTGCCTACGGCCTGCCGCACAAGCCCTATATCCAAACCATTCTGCCCCACGGCCTGAGCATGCCCAGCGTCCCGAAGGGTGACCAGGTGTGGCAGCACAGCGAAGCCTGTCAGCAGCGTGTCGACGCGGACGGCAACTGGCTGCGCCAGACTGACGGGAAGATCCTGGATAAGGCGATCGAGCGGGAAGTGGAGGCGATGGGCAACATTGAGCGGTACCAGAGCCACACCAGGACCGTGGACGACCATTCAACCGAGTCGGTGGGCGGCATCAAGACGCTTGAGGCCTTGGGCGCTCTCAAACTGCTGTCGGGTGGATCTGCGAGCCTGGCGGCGGTGGATGACTTGCACCAGGCGACGGGGCGGGACTTGAACCTGGTGGTGGGGCAGAAGCACAACGCCACGGTAGGTGGCGACATGGAGGAAAGGATTCAGGGACTGCGCCAGAGCGTTGCGGCGGTCAGCCAGCGAATGGTCGCACCCAAGACCTGGCTGGGATCCGAGGGGGTGAACGTGTTGCAGGTATTATGTGATTTGCTCGACTTGGTTCAGCAGATGAACTCACAACTAGTGAGTCATACACATGGGCCGACACCAGTACCAAACAACTCAGCTGTGTTTGTGACTTACGCAGAGAACGCCACTGCTTTAAGTCATCAACTGAAGCTCGTTATGCTCTGAAGTTTTGTTTGGGTTGTACCCCTCAACTCGCTAAGAGTGAGTCAAGGGTGTGATCTTATGTTTAGGTGTCGGGATTTCATGCTGTTTCAGTAGCTATCGCAGCTATTGTTTTGAGCTCGTTAAGCCATAAATCGATAGCGAGATCCGCAGTGCCCACTTTATTGGCCCATACAATATCGTATGGTGTAGCTAGGCTAGATATTGTATATGATAAAGCGAAATCAGTACGGAGTGTGGCTAGGTTTTCGATCGTCTTATGTGCGGCACAGTTTCTTACCTGTTGAATATGCTTCGGCCCGTCGAATGGTAGCCCTAGAGCTGTAAGTAGTTGCGAGCGGTTTGCAGGACCTAAGGCATTAACTATTTTAATCAAGCTGCTGATATCCCCCCAAGTTGGCTCTCGTCTCATCATAAAGCCCGCGGGGAGTGGAGAGCTATGATTTTTAGATTGAGAGGCTTTAGAGCACTCATGGCCAATTTTTTGCCAGCTGTTATCACCATTTCGGCCGCGAATTATTGCGCTATTTCTAGCCTTTGTTCCTCTTAGCGACTTGTGAATCAAAACTCGAGAAAACCAACACCAGCTAAGCCAGATGTCAGACACGAGGCTTTCTGTTAAATACCTATGCTGCCAACTTGGTATTTGTCCCAGCTGGCTTTGTAAAAATGAGGCTCGAGAGCTATATTTAGTTATCCGATTTGACATCCAAGTATTTAGTCGATGGAAACTCATAATCTCAACCTAGCAGAGCTTTGACTAAAGCGTGGATCCTGATTTTACGCTGAGCTTGCTGTGTCGTGCTTGAGGTACAAGCCTCGACATAACGTTTATAAGGTCCATCATCTTCTTGGTTTTCATGTGCTTCAGCAAGTTCTAATAACTTAGGTAACGCTGCTTCGTAATCAATGTTGTAATTACGGCTTGGGTTTTTGACGAACTCTTCGCTGCCTGGAAAACCGTACTTAATTGCTGCGAACGCACAAAATAAAGAGTGAACAACATATGACTTGGTCATAAAGGATGCTCTTATTCCTCCTAGCGGCTCGACTAGTGCGGAGAAGAACTCTATAAGGATTGTCTCGTATTTCGATTCTTGTGGGAAGGCCTCATCGTATTCCTTGTAAAGTTTTTCGATGGTTGTGTTTCTTTTCGACTGTACTCCGTATTCAAGAACCACTACTAGATCTGATACGAATTCAGCATCACCCATGCGAGCTATTTGTTTTTCCGTTAGTACTTCAAACGCTTCTAGCAAAGGAGAGTAAAATCCTTCCGTAATAGAGGCTATAAACCACTTAAATGATCCTTGGTAAGTCGAATGTCGTTTTTCAGCTTCTTTCAATGGGGCTGTATAAGCATTCATTCTGCGGAACATTTCAAGCAGTTCAATTCGCGTAGCCGCTAATATTGTAGAGTGTTCTATCTG
>NZ_JASLAW010000175.1 GCF_030147005.1 Pseudomonas sp. | reverse complement strand
CTGGTTGAGGCGGGCAAGGATATTCCGGTCGTCTTCGCGGCGAACTTCAGCGTGGGTGTGAATCTTTCCCTCAAGCTGCTGGATATGGCTGCTCGCGTACTGGGCGATGAGGCGGATATCGAAATCATCGAAACCCATCATCGTCACAAGATCGATGCGCCGTCCGGGACCGCGTTGCGCATGGGCGAGGCCATCGCCGATGCCCTGGGGCGTGACCTGTCTAAAGTGGCGGTATATGGCCGTGAGGGGCATACCGGTGCCCGTGCGCGCGACACTATTGGTTTTGCGACGGTGCGCGGTGGTGATGTTGTCGGTGATCACACCGTGTTGTTCGCCACTGAAGGCGAGCGCCTGGAAATCACCCACAAGGCGTCCAGCCGCATGACGTTTGCCAAGGGGGCGGTACGTGCTGCGCTCTGGTTGGAGGGTCGCGAGCCTGGCCTTTACGACATGCGCGACGTGTTGGATCTGCACTAATCAGTAGCTAAAACAGGGCCTCAAGCTTATGCTTAGGCCCCGTTTTTACCCGCTAAGCGACGTCCTGTCGCGTTCCCCTGTCTTTAAGGCTCATTAGCGGTGGACCAAAAAAGCCTTTTTCTGTAAGCTACAGCTTTAGTGTGTCCACTAAAAGCGCGCAGAATAATTCAGTGAAGAAGCGGGGTGACGTGTCCATACGTCACTCCGCTTTTTTACAACCTGCGATCGCCCTTTCAGGCTTTATTTACGGGAGGTCTTCTTGACTAAGCCAGCCATACTCGCCCTTGCTGATGGCAGCATTTTTCGCGGCGAAGCCATTGGAGCCGACGGTCAAACCGTTGGAGAGGTGGTGTTCAACACCGCCATGACCGGCTATCAGGAAATCCTTACCGATCCTTCCTACGCCCAGCAGATCGTTACCCTGACCTATCCGCACATCGGCAACACCGGTACTACACCGGAAGACGTCGAGTCTGATCGTGTCTGGTCGGCCGGTCTGGTGATTCGTGACCTGCCACTGGTTGCGAGCAACTGGCGCAACACGATGTCACTCTCCGACTACCTTAAAGCCAACAACGTTGTGGCGATCGCCGGCATCGATACGCGCCGCCTCACGCGCATCCTGCGTGAAAAAGGCTCGCAGAACGGCTGCATCATGGTCGGTGAGAATATTTCCGAAGAGGCGGCGATTGCCGCGGCGCAAGGGTTCCCTGGCCTGAAGGGCATGGATCTGGCGAAAGTCGTCAGCGTCAAAGAGAAGTACGAATGGCGCTCCACTGTCTGGGACTTGAAGACCGACAGTCACGCGACCATCGATGCCGCCGACCTGCCATACCATGTTGTGGCCTACGACTACGGCGTCAAGTACAACATTCTGCGCATGCTGGTTGAGCGTGGCTGCCGCGTGACCGTCGTGCCGGCGCAAACTCCGGCCAGCGAAGTGCTCGCCCTGCAGCCGGACGGTGTATTCCTGTCCAACGGCCCGGGTGACCCGGAGCCATGCGATTACGCCATCCAGGCCATCAAGGAAGTGCTGGAAACCGAGATCCCGGTATTCGGTATCTGCCTCGGTCACCAGTTGCTGGCCCTGGCCTCCGGCGCCAAAACCCTGAAAATGGGCCACGGCCACCACGGTGCCAACCACCCCGTGCAGGACCTGGACACCGGTGTTGTCATGATCACCAGCCAGAACCACGGTTTTGCGGTGGATGAGGCGAGCTTGCCGGCTAACGTGCGCGCCATTCACAAGTCGCTGTTCGACGGTTCCCTGCAAGGCATCGAACGCACTGACAAGAGCGCGTTCAGCTTCCAGGGCCACCCTGAAGCCAGCCCGGGCCCGAACGACGTAGCGCCGCTGTTCGACCGTTTCATCAATGAGATGGCCAAGCGACGCTGACTGAGCGGCTTGCGGGTGGCCCTGACTTCGGTGGCCCCCGCAGGCTATTCAAAGATTGTTCAAGACGGCTTGCCGACTGACCTGCGGATTTGAGTGACAAACCCATGCCAAAACGTACAGACATAAAAAGCATCCTGATTCTCGGCGCTGGCCCGATCGTGATCGGCCAGGCCTGCGAATTCGACTACTCCGGCGCCCAGGCCTGTAAAGCCCTGCGCGAGGAGGGCTACCGCGTCATCCTGGTAAACTCCAACCCAGCCACCATCATGACCGACCCTGCCATGGCCGACGCCACCTACATCGAACCGATCAAATGGCAGACCGTTGCCAAGATCATCGAAAAAGAGCGTCCGGACGCGCTGTTGCCAACAATGGGCGGCCAGACCGCACTGAACTGCGCCCTGGACCTGGAGCGTGAAGGCGTCCTGGAAAAATTCGGCGTAGAGATGATCGGTGCCAACGCCGACACCATCGACAAGGCTGAAGACCGTTCGCGTTTCGACAAGGCCATGAAGTCTATCGGCCTTGACTGCCCTCGCTCCGGCATCGCCCACAGCATGGAAGAGGCCAACGCAGTTCTCGAAAAACTGGGCTTCCCATGCATTATCCGTCCGTCCTTCACCATGGGCGGCACCGGTGGTGGCATTGCTTACAACCGTGAAGAGTTCGAAGAAATCTGCGCCCGTGGTCTGGATCTGTCGCCGACCAAAGAGCTGCTGATCGACGAATCCCTGATCGGCTGGAAAGAATATGAGATGGAGGTTGTCCGCGATAAGAAGGACAACTGCATCATCGTCTGCTCCATCGAAAACTTCGACCCGATGGGCGTGCACACCGGTGACTCGATCACCGTTGCTCCGGCGCAGACCCTGACGGACAAGGAATACCAGATCATGCGTAACGCCTCGCTGGCGGTATTGCGTGAGATTGGCGTTGAAACCGGTGGCTCCAACGTTCAGTTCGGCATCTGCCCGGACACAGGCCGCATGGTCGTAATCGAGATGAACCCGCGTGTATCGCGTTCGTCGGCGCTGGCATCGAAAGCCACCGGCTTCCCGATTGCGCGTATCGCTGCCAAGCTGGCTATCGGTTACACCCTGGACGAGCTGCAAAACGAAATCACGGGCGGCGCTATGCCGGCGTCTTTCGAGCCGTCTATCGACTACGTTGTTACCAAGCTGCCGCGCTTTGCCTTCGAGAAGTTCGCCAAGGCCGATGCGCGCCTGACCACCCAGATGAAATCTGTCGGTGAAGTCATGGCGATTGGCCGCACTTTCCAGGAGTCCCTGCAGAAAGCCCTGCGCGGCCTGGAAGTCGGTGTTTGCGGCCTGGACGAGAAGCTCGACCTGAGCAATCCGGAAAGCATGAGCGTCCTCAAGCGCGAGCTGACCGTGCCGGGCGCCGAGCGCATCTGGTACGTGGCTGACGCCTTCCGTGCCGGCCTGAGCGTTGAAGATATCTTCGGCATGAACATGATCGACCCGTGGTTCCTGGTGCAGATCGAAGATCTGATCAAGGAAGAAGAGAAGGTCAAGACCCTCGGCCTTTCGTCTATCGACCGCGACC
This sequence comes from Pseudomonas sp., assembly GCF_030147005.1. Classification (GTDB taxonomy): domain Bacteria; phylum Pseudomonadota; class Gammaproteobacteria; order Pseudomonadales; family Pseudomonadaceae; genus Aquipseudomonas. The sequence continues at coordinate 54,693 of NZ_JASLAW010000175.1, read as the reverse complement.
TGATGTTCCGCCTCAAGCGCAAAGGCTTCTCCGACCAGCGTCTGGCCAAGCTGCTGGGTGTGACCGAGAAGAACCTGCGTACCCATCGCCACAAGCTGGATATCTTCCCGGTCTACAAGCGCGTTGACACCTGCGCCGCCGAGTTCGCCACCGACACCGCATACATGTACTCCACCTATGAGGAAGAGTGCGAAGCCGCGCCGTCGAACCGTGACAAAATTATCATCCTCGGCGGTGGCCCGAACCGTATTGGCCAGGGTATCGAGTTCGACTATTGCTGTGTACACGCCGCCCTTGCACTGCGCGAAGACGGGTACGAGACCATTATGGTCAACTGCAACCCGGAAACTGTTTCCACTGACTACGACACGTCCGACCGTCTGTACTTCGAGCCGGTAACCCTGGAAGACGTATTGGAAATCTGTCGTGTCGAGAAGCCAAAGGGCGTGATCGTCCAGTACGGCGGCCAAACCCCGTTGAAACTGGCGCGTGCCCTGGAAGCGGCTGGCGTGCCGATCATCGGTACCAGCCCGGACGCCATCGACCGTGCAGAAGACCGTGAGCGATTCCAGCAAATGGTCGAGCGCCTGAACCTGCGTCAGCCGCCGAACGCCACCGTGCGCAGCGAAGACGAAGCCATCCGCGCGGCCAGCAAGATCGGCTACCCGCTGGTGGTGCGTCCGTCCTACGTACTGGGCGGCCGCGCGATGGAGATCGTCTACGAAGAAGACGAGCTCAAGCGCTACTTGCGTGACGCGGTGAAAGTCTCCAACGACAGCCCGGTGCTGCTCGACCACTTCCTCAACTGCGCCATCGAAATGGACGTGGACGCGGTTTGCGACGGTACCGATGTAGTGATCGGCGCGATCATGCAGCACATCGAGCAGGCAGGCGTTCACTCCGGTGACTCCGCGTGCTCGCTGCCGCCGTACTCGCTGCCGGCACACATCCAGGACGAAATGCGCGAACAGGTCAAGAAAATGGCCCTGGAGTTGGGTGTGGTCGGCCTGATGAACGTACAGTTGGCGCTGCAAGGCGAAGACATCTATGTTATCGAGGTCAACCCGCGCGCCTCGCGTACCGTACCGTTCGTGTCCAAATGCATCGGCGTGTCCCTGGCCATGATCGCCGCGCGCGTGATGGCGGGTAAGACCCTGAAGGAAATCGGCTTCACCAAAGAAATCATTCCGAACTTCTACAGTGTGAAAGAGGCGGTGTTCCCATTCGCCAAGTTCCCTGGCGTGGATCCGATCCTGGGCCCGGAAATGAAGTCCACCGGTGAAGTGATGGGCGTGGGTGATACCTTCGGTGAAGCGTTCGCCAAGGCTCAGATGGGCGCCAGCGAAGTGCTGCCGACCGGCGGTACCGCGTTTATCAGCGTGCGTGATGACGACAAGCCACTGGTTGCGGGCGTGGCCCGTGATCTGATCAACTTGGGCTTTGAAGTCGTGGCAACCGCCGGGACCGCCAAGCTGATCGAAGCTGCCGGCCTGAAAGTGCGTCGCGTGAACAAAGTGACGGAAGGCCGTCCGCATGTGGTCGACATGATCAAGAATGACGAAGTTACCTTGATCATCAACACCACCGAAGGTCGTCAGTCGATCGCGGACTCCTACTCCATTCGTCGTAATGCCTTGCAGCATAAGATTTACTGCACCACCACCATTGCTGCTGGCGAAGCCATCTGCGAAGCGCTCAAGTTCGGTCCGGAAAAGACCGTGCGTCGCTTGCAGGATCTACACGCAGGATTGAAGGCATGAGCATAACCAAATACCCGATGACCGTTCAGGGCGCTCGCGCCCTGGAAGAGGAACACGCCCATCTGACCAAGGTTGTACGTCCGAAGCTGAGCCAGGACATCGGTACGGCCCGCGAGCTGGGTGACTTGAAGGAAAACGCCGAATACCACGCTGCTCGTGAGCAGCAGGGTATGGTTGAGGCGCGGATCCGTGATATCGAAGGCCGCATGCAGAATGCGGTGATCATCGACGTCACGACCATCCCGCACACCGGCAAGGTAATCTTCGGCACGACTGTGGAGATCGCTAACGTCGAGACGGATGAGCGCGTTGTTTATCACATCGTGGGCGAAGACGAGGCTGACTTCAAACTTGGCAAGATCTCTGTCGGTTCACCGCTTGCCCGCGCCTTGATTGCCAAGGAAGAAGGGGATGTGGTGTCTGTGAAAACCCCTGGCGGCGTGATTGAGTACGAGATTGTCGAAGTTCGTCACATCTGAAAGACGGCGCCCGCTTCGTGCGGGCGCCATGCTTTGGCAGCTCTCCCAAATGCTTTGGGTCGGTGGCCTGTGGTTGTTGCACATTGGCGTGCTGCCTGCGCTGGGTTTGATCGGCCTGGCACCGCTGTTGATCGATGAGATCGACGGACTGCTGAGCGGGTTGCTGGTGGCTTTCGCGGCGTCATGCGTAACGCTCCAGGCATTGGTGCTGGTTAAGGCTGAAGGCTTGGGGAGTTTGTTGCGGGATATTCGTGGCCAGTTGCTGTTGATGGCGCTGTACGCGTGTGCAATGTATTGCATTGTGCATGTCTGGCTGCCGGAAGCGTTGCGCTGGCAGTTGTTCAGCTATCTTGTGCTGGGGTTTTCCGGTCTGGTTTTGGTTATTCAGCCCGCACCCGGATGGAGTGGCGGGGCGTGCGAAGCACGCCCGTGACCCTTGTTGTCTACTTGAAGCGATGTACGTTCGACAACTGCTTGTTGACGCTGAAGTTCTTGCGATACAGCAGCGCCATCTTGCCGATGACCTGAACCAGGTCCGCCTTGCCCACCTTGCACAGTTCTGCAACGGCGGCCAGGCGCGCTTCGCGATCAAGGATATTGACCTTGATCTTGATCAGTTCATGATCATTGAGTGCGCGTTCAAATTCGGCTAACACACCTTCAGTCAAACCGTTGTCTGCCACAATCAGAACTGGTTTCAGATGGTGGCCAATGGATTTGTACTGTTTCTTCTGCTCTTGAGTGAGCGGCATAATCTGACCCCTGCGTCTGATCTTGTAAAAAGCGGCGGCCAGTTTACCCGAGCGAGTCCGGGACCGCCCAGTTAATCACGACCCGTTTTATTTTTCGAGGTGGCCCGTGGCCCGTTCCAAAACCAGCCTTAAGTGGCTACAAGAACATTTCAATGATCCTTACGTCAAAAAGGCGCAGAAGGACGGCTACCGGTCCCGGGCCAGCTACAAGCTGCTGGAGATCCAGGACAAGGATAAATTGATCCGCCCAGGCATGAGCGTTATCGATCTGGGTGCAGCTCCGGGTGGCTGGTCCCAAGTGACCAGTCGTCTGATTGGTGGGCAGGGCCGCTTGATCGCTTCCGACATCCTGGAAATGGACAGCATTCCCGATGTGACCTTCGTTCACGGTGATTTCACACAAGACACCGTGCTCGCAGAGATTCTCGAGGCTGTGGGAAATTCGCAGGTAGACCTTGTGATTTCCGACATGGCCCCCAATATGAGTGGATTACCGGCCGTTGATATGCCGCGCGCGATGTTCCTTTGTGAGCTGGCGTTGGATTTGGCGGGTCGGGTTCTGCGTCCTGGTGGCGATTTTCTGGTGAAAGTCTTCCAGGGCGAAGGGTTTGACGAGTACCACAAGAACATCCGCAAGCTGTTCGACAAGGTACAAACGCGCAAGCCTGACTCTTCCCGAGACAGGTCTCGGGAGCAATATCTGCTCTGCCGCGGCTTCCGCGGCGTTGAAGGCGCTGCGAGTGAAGAGCGTTTTTAAGGAATTCGAGGAGAGCGATAGGTTTTTTTATATCGCTTTCGTCATGAAGCTTTACGATTATTGTGTAGTCAAAGTTTCACAAAGGGTTACAGACGGCGCCTGCCAGAGTTGTAGGTAATGTAGTAAGTTAGGCCGGTGAATATCATGCGAAGCGCGCGCCAGTAGCGGAGCTTGCTTCAGAGGGTAGTTAATTGAACGATATGGCAAAGAATCTGATCCTGTGGTTGATCATCGCGGCTGTCCTGGTGACGGTGATGAACAACTTCTCCAGCCCTAACGAGCCGCAGACCCTCAACTATTCCGACTTCATCCAGCAAGTTAAGGATGGCAAGGTCGAGCGCGTAGCGGTTGATGGCTACGTAATCACCGGCAAGCGTATTGATGGCGACAGCTTCAAGACCATTCGTCCGGCCATTCAGGACAACGGTCTGATCGGCGACCTGGTGGACAATAAGGTTGTTGTGGAAGGCAAGCAGCCCGAGCAGCAGAGCATCTGGACCCAGCTCCTGGTAGCCAGCTTCCCGATACTGGTGATTATCGCCGTGTTCATGTTCTTCATGCGCCAGATGCAAGGTGGTGCGGGAGGCAAGGGCGGGCCGATGAGCTTCGGCAAGAGCAAGGCGCGCCTGCTTTCGGAGGACCAGGTGAAAACAACCCTGGCTGATGTCGCCGGTTGCGACGAGGCCAAGGAAGAAGTGGGCGAGTTGGTTGAGTTCCTGCGCGATCCGGGCAAGTTCCAGCGCCTGGGCGGCCGCATTCCTCGCGGCGTGCTGATGGTCGGCCCACCGGGTACCGGTAAAACCTTGCTGGCCAAGGCGATTGCCGGCGAAGCCAAGGTGCCGTTCTTCACTATTTCCGGTTCTGACTTCGTCGAGATGTTCGTCGGCGTCGGCGCCAGCCGTGTTCGCGATATGTTCGAACAGGCCAAGAAGCACGCGCCATGCATCATCTTCATTGACGAGATTGATGCCGTTGGTCGCCATCGCGGTGCCGGTATGGGCGGCGGGCATGACGAGCGCGAGCAGACCCTCAACCAATTGCTGGTGGAGATGGATGGTTTCGAGATGAATGACGGGATTATCGTCATTGCCGCAACCAACCGTCCCGACGTATTGGACCCTGCGCTGTTGCGTCCAGGCCGTTTCGACCGCCAGGTGGTCGTGGGCTTGCCGGATATCCGTGGTCGTGAACAGATCCTTAAAGTACACATGCGCAAAGTGCCGATGGGCGACGATGTGGCGCCGGGCGTGATTGCCCGTGGCACTCCAGGCTTCTCCGGTGCCGACCTTGCCAACCTGGTAAACGAGGCTTCGTTGTTCGCGGCCCGTACCGGCAAGCGCATCGTTGAAATGAAAGAGTTCGAGTTGGCCAAGGACAAGATCATGATGGGCGCTGAGCGCAAATCCATGGTCATGTCCGAGAAAGAAAAGCAGAACACCGCTTATCACGAGGCCGGTCACGCCATCGTTGGTCGCGTTGTGCCTGAGCATGACCCGGTCTACAAAGTGTCAATCATTCCACGCGGTCGTGCGTTGGGCGTGACTATGTTTCTGCCGGAGGAGGATCGCTACAGCCTCTCCAAGCGCGCACTGATCAGCCAGATCTGCTCGCTGTACGGCGGTCGAATTGCAGAAGAGATGACGCTGGGCTTCGACGGTGTAACCACCGGCGCTTCCAACGACATCATGCGTGCCAGCCAGATCGCACGAAATATGGTCACCAAATGGGGCTTGTCGGAAAAACTCGGCCCATTGATGTATGCCGAGGAGGAAGGTGAGGTGTTCCTGGGGCGTGGCGGCGGCGGTCAAAGCGCGAGTTTCTCGGGCGAGACAGCCAAGCTGATCGACTCCGAGGTGCGCAGCATTATTGACCAGTGCTACGGCACGGCCAAACAGATCCTCACCGACAACCGCGACAAGCTGGACGCGATGGCTGATGCGCTGATGAAGTACGAGACCATTGATGCCGATCAGATCGACGACATCATGGCGGGTCGTACGCCTCGGGAGCCTCGCGATTGGGAAGGAGGCTCGGGTACCTCGGGCACTCCGCCAGTGGTGCAGAACGAGCGTCCTGAAGCTCCGATCGGCGGCCCTGCAGCTGACCATTAAGGTTTGAAATGATTTTCGCGTCGTCCTCCACCCGGTTGCCTTGCGGCAACCGGGTTCTTGATTTGGCCCATACGCATGTCATGGGCATTCTCAATGTAACTCCAGACTCATTCTCCGATGGCGGCCGCTTTAGTCGGCAGGACGCAGCGTTGCGTCATGCGGCCTCAATGGTGGCTGCCGGCGCGACGTTGATTGATGTCGGTGGCGAGTCAACTCGTCCTGGTGCGCGTGCTGTTTCTCCCGTGGAGGAACTGGAACGAGTGGCGCCCATTGTCGAGCGCATCGCCCGTGAGCTGGATGTGATCATCTCAGTGGATACGTCAACGCCGGCGGTGATGCGTGAGACTGCGCGCTTGGGGGCGGGGCTCATCAATGATGTGCGTTCGTTGCGGCGTGACGGTGCTCTCGACGCCGCTGCGGCGACTGGCCTGCCTGTGTGTCTGATGCATATGCTGGGTGAGCCCGGCAATATGCAAGATGACCCGCACTACGACGACCTGGTTGGCGAGGTAGGTAGCTTTCTTGCTGACAGAGTCGCTCAATGCGCATCTGTGGGCATTGCGCCGGAAAAGATTATCCTCGATCCGGGGTTTGGCTTTGCCAAGACCCTGCAACATAATTTAAGCCTGTTTAAGCATATGGAAGCCCTGCATGCCCTTGGTCGGCCCCTGTTGGTCGGTGTTTCGCGCAAGAGCATGATAGGGCAGGCCTTGAATCGCCCGGTGGGTGAGCGCTTGTTTGGCGGCCTTGCGCTGGCTGCGCTTGCTGTGACCAAGGGTGCCCGTATTTTGCGTGTGCATGACGTAGCCGAGACGGTGGATGTGGTGCGCATGATTGCCGCTGTAGAATCAGCCGAATAAGAATGATGGAGTACTTATGACTAAAAAATATTTTGGCACCGACGGTATCCGTGGTCGGGTCGGCGAATACCCGATTACCCCTGATTTCATGCTCAAACTCGGTTGGGCGGCAGGCATGGCGTTCCGCAGCATGGGCGCATGTCGCATCCTGGTAGGCAAGGACACGCGTATTTCGGGCTACATGTTTGAGTCCGCGCTTGAGGCGGGGTTGTCCGCTGCCGGTGCCGATGTGATGCTGCTGGGCCCCATGCCGACGCCGGCGATCGCCTACCTGACGCGTACCTTTCACGCTGAGGCCGGTATCGTAATCAGTGCTTCGCACAATCCGCACGATGACAATGGCATCAAGTTTTTCTCGGGGCAGGGCACCAAACTGCCGGACGAGATCGAGCTGATGATCGAAGAGCTGCTGGATGCGCCAATGACGGTGGTCGAGTCGAGCAAGCTGGGCAAGGTGTCGCGTATCAATGATGCCTCCGGCCGTTACATTGAATTCTGTAAGAGCAGCGTTCCGAGCAGCACCAATTTTGCCGGGCTGAAGGTCGTTGTCGATTGCGCCCATGGCGCGACCTACAAGGTAGCGCCGAGTGTATTCAAGGAGCTCGGTGCGCAGGTCACCGTGCTGTCTGCTCAGCCTAACGGATTGAACATCAACGACAACTGCGGCTCCACGCACATGGAGCAGCTGCAGGCGGCGGTTCTGGCTGAGCATGCGGACCTGGGCATTGCATTTGACGGCGATGGCGACCGCGTGTTGATGGTGGATCACACCGGCATGATCGTAGATGGCGATGATCTGTTGTTCATCATTGCCCGTGATTTGCATGAGCGTAACAAGCTGCAAGGCGGTGTCGTTGGCACCCTGATGAGTAATCTCGGGCTTGAATTGGCGTTGGCGGAGTTGGGCATTCCCTTCATTCGCGCCAACGTTGGTGATCGTTATGTAATTGCCGAGCTGCTGGAGCGTAACTGGCTGGTGGGCGGCGAAAATTCGGGGCACATCGTGTGCTTCCAGCACACCACTACGGGCGACGCTATCATCGCTGCACTGCAAGTGCTCCTGGCCTTGCGTCGCCGTGACGAGAGCCTGGCGCAGGCGCGTCAGGCTCTGCGCAAATGCCCGCAAGTGCTGCTCAACGTGCGTTTTGCCGGTGGCGAAAATCCGATCGAACACCCTTCTGTCAAGGAGGCTTGCGAGCGCGTGACCCAGGCGATGGCTGGGCGTGGGCGTGTGTTATTGCGCAAGTCCGGCACAGAGCCTCTCGTGCGGGTCATGGTCGAGGGAGAGGACGAAATGCAGGTTCGCGGCCATGCCGAAGACCTGGCAAAACTGGTAACTGAAGTTTGCGCCTGAATTCGGCTTGCCAGTGGTGATGTGGTTGGGTAACATCTGCGCCCACTTTGACCGACGGGGTACAGCATGCGTCGCACTATGGTAGCTGGTAACTGGAAGATGCACGGTACCCGCGCCAGTGTCGCTGAGCTGATCAATGGCCTTCGTCACTTGGCTTTGCCTGGCGGTGTTGATGTCGCGGTGTTTCCGCCTTGCTTGTATATCAACCAAGTGGCTGATGGCTTGAAAGGTAAGTCGATCCAGGTCGGCGCGCAGAATTCTGCGGTGGAGCCCATGCAAGGTGCTTTGACCGGCGAGATTTCGCCGAGTCAGTTGGTTGATGCGGGTTGTTCCTATGTGCTTGTCGGGCACTCCGAGCGTCGTCAGATGATGGGCGAGCGTGATGGGACCCTCAACCGCAAGTTCGCAGCTGCGCAGGCTTGTGGCTTGATTCCAGTGTTGTGCATAGGGGAAACCCTTGAGCAGCGTGAATCGGGCAAAACTCTTGAAGTTGTCTCGCGTCAGCTGGGCAGCATCATCGAGGAGCTGGGTGTTGGTGCGTTTGCAAAAGCAGTAATTGCATACGAGCCGGTCTGGGCCATCGGCACCGGGCTGACTGCTACACCGCAACAGGCGCAGGATGTGCACGCAGCCATCCGCGCGCAGTTGGCGGCAGAGAATTCTGAAGTCGCACAAGGTGTGCGTCTTCTATACGGCGGCAGCGTGAAGGCGGCCAATGCGGTCGAACTGTTCGGCATGCCGGATATCGATGGGGGGCTCATTGGTGGAGCTTCCCTGAATGCAGATGAGTTCGGTGCGATCTGTCGCGCCGCGGGAAACTGAAAAAATGCTGGAAACAGTCGTAGTCGTTTTTCATCTGTTGGCTGCCCTGGGCGTAGTTGCCCTGGTTTTGTTGCAACAGGGTAAAGGTGCGGATGCTGGTGCGTCTTTCGGTGCAGGTGCTTCAAATACTGTGTTCGGAAGCCAAGGTTCCTCTACCTTTCTTAGTAAGTTTACTGCTATACTTGCCGCCGGTTTCTTCATAACCAGCTTAGGGTTAGGTTACTTTGCTAAAGAGAAAGCTCATGTGCTGACTCAAGTAGGTTTGCCAAACCCAGCAGTGTTGGAAGTACCAAAAGCAAAACCGGCTTCTGACGATGTCCCGGTGCTTCAAGAGCAAAAGTCGGCTACTCCAGCGACTGACGTGCCTCCAGCTCAAGAGCAGAAGTAAGAAGGGTTGTAAACGCTGTATTGCCGAGGTGGTGGAATTGGTAGACACGCAACCTTGAGGTGGTTGTGCCCATAGGGTGTAGGGGTTCGAGTCCCCTTCTCGGTACCAATTATCAGGAGAGCCCGCTGTTGCGGGCTTTCTTGTAGGTGGAAGGTTACATTGACCCTGCAAGGGATCGGTCGTATACTTCCGCCCCAGCTTTGTCGCGGGGTGGAGCAGTCTGGTAGCTCGTCGGGCTCATAACCCGAAGGTCGTCGGTTCAAATCCGGCCCCCGCAACCAGTTTTAGCGGAGCCCCTTTTAAGGGGCTTTTTGTTAGCTGGACACTTTCAACGCCGCTGTTCGACGGCGTTTCAAGGATGGGCGTTTCGCCCATTTTTTTATTTTGCACAGCATGCACATACATGCACGAGGGGGTTCAGGTGTCGAGCAAGCTAGAAGAGTTGCAGGCCTTGCTGGCCCCGGTGATCGTGGCCCTAGGCTATGAATGCTGGGGTATTGAGTTTTCGGCTCAAGGTCGCCACTCAATGTTGCGCGTTTATATCGATAAAGAGGGCGGCGTGCTGGTGGATGACTGTGCAATTGTCAGCCGTCAGATCAGCGGTGTCCTGGATGTTGAAGATCCAATTTCCGTTGAATACACCCTTGAAGTTTCCTCGCCAGGCATGGAACGCCCACTGTTCACTATTGATCAGTTTGCAAAATTTGCCGGTGAACAAGTGAAGATCAAGCTGCGCTCCCCTTTCGAAGGGCGGCGCAACTTTCAGGGCCTTCTGCGCGGTGTAGAAGAACAGGATGTCGTGGTGCAGGTAGAAGACCATGAGTTCCTGTTGCCGATCGATATGATCGACAAGGCCAACATTATTCCCAGTTTTGACTGAGACGCGGATCCCGCGGATCCAATGGCTTGCGAAAGGCGAGGCGTACGATGAGCAAAGAAGTACTGCTGGTTGTTGAGTCGGTATCCAATGAAAAGGGCGTACCGGCAAACGTGATTTTTGAAGCGCTGGAGCTGGCCTTGGCCACTGCTACCAAAAAGCGCTTTGAAGATGAAGTTGATCTGCGTGTGGAAATCAACCGCCACACCGGTGCCTATGAGACTTTCCGTCGCTGGACGGTCGTCGAAGAAGCCGATCTTGATGATCCGGCGATTGAAACCTGGCCGAGCAAGGTTGCGCAAACGCACCCTGGCGCCAACGTCGGTGATGTCGTCGAAGAAAAGATCGAATCGATCGAATTCGGCCGTATCGCTGCACAGACCGCCAAGCAGGTCATCGTGCAGAAGGTTCGCGAAGCCGAGCGTGCTCAAGTTGTTGACGCCTATCGCGAACGCCTGGGTGAAATCATCTCCGGTACCGTGAAAAAAGTGACCCGCGACAACGTGATCGTTGACTTGGGCAACAACGCCGAAGCGTTGCTGGCCCGTGAAGACATCATCTCTCGCGAAACCTTCCGTGTCGGCGTGCGCTTGCGTGCGCTGCTCAAGGAAATCCGCACCGAGAACCGCGGCCCTCAGTTGATCCTGTCGCGTACCGCGCCGGAAATGCTGATCGAGCTGTTCCGTATCGAAGTGCCGGAAATCGCCGAAGGCCTGATCGAAGTCATGGCTGCGTCCCGCGACCCGGGTTCGCGCGCCAAGATCGCGGTCCGCTCCAAGGATAAACGCATCGACCCGCAGGGCGCTTGCATTGGTATGCGCGGTTCGCGCGTCCAGGCAGTGTCGGGCGAATTGGGCGGTGAGCGTGTGGACATCGTCCTGTGGGACGATAACCCGGCGCAGTTCGTGATCAACGCCATGTCGCCAGCTGAAGTGGCGGCAATTATCGTTGACGAAGATGCCCATGCAATGGACATCGCCGTTGGCGCAGACAATCTGGCTCAGGCCATTGGTCGTGGTGGTCAGAACGTGCGTCTGGCCAGCCAACTGACCGGTTGGACCCTGAACGTGATGACCGAATCGGACATCCAGGCTAAGCAGCAAGCTGAAACCGGTGACATCCTGCGCAACTTTATCGAAGAGCTGGAAGTCGATGAAGAGTTGGCACAGGTGCTGGTAGATGAAGGCTTCACCAGCCTGGAAGAGATTGCCTACGTACCGTTGGAAGAAATGCTCAACATCGACGGCTTTGACGAAGATATCGTCAACGAGCTCCGCGCTCGGGCCAAGGATCGTTTGTTGACTAAAGCCATCGCTACTGAGGAAAAGCTGGCAGACGCCCATCCGGCCGAAGACCTGCTCTCGCTTGAGGGTATGGACAAGGATTTGGCGATGGAACTGGCGGTGCGCGGCGTAATTACCCGCGAAGACCTGGCCGAGCAGTCTATTGACGATCTGCTCGACATCGACGGCATTGACGAAGATCGTGCCGGCAAGTTGATCATGGCCGCCCGAGCCCATTGGTTCGAGTAATTAGGCGCGGCCTGAGGAGAGAAGTGCATGACGCAAGTCACGGTGAAACAACTGGCCGATGAGGTCAAAACACCGGTAGAGCGCCTGTTGCAGCAGATGCGTGAGGCAGGTCTGCCGCACACCGCCGCCGATGAAGGTGTGAGCGATAGTGAGAAGCAGTCTTTGCTGACTCACTTGAAGAGCAGCCACAAGGCGAAAGTGGAAGAACCGCGCAAGATTACATTGCAGCGCAAAACCACCAGCACCCTGCGTGTTGCCGGTAGCAAGAGCATCAGCGTTGAAGTACGCAAGAAGAAAGTCTTCGTACAGCGCAGCCCGGAAGAAATCGAAGCCGAGCGCAAACGCGAGCTGGATGAACGTCGCGCAGTAGAAAATGCTGCTCGTCAGAAGGCTGAAGAAGAAGCCAAGCGTCGCGCCGAAGAAGAAGCGCGTCGCCAGCCTACTGCTGCGCAACCTGCTAATACTGAAGCGGTTGCCGCTCCTGTTGAAGCTGTGCGTGAAGCCGCTCCGGCCTCTGCACCTGCTCCAGCAGCAGACGCCCGCAAGCGCGACGAACCTCGTCGTCCGGACAAACCACGTGCCGACGATAACAATCGTCGCGGTGGCGGCGGTGATGGTGAGCGTAAAAACGCTCCGCATCGCGCCTCGGTCAAAGAGAAAGCGCCTGCGCCACGCGTTGCCCCACGTACCACCGACGAAGAAAGCGATAGCTTCCGTCGCGGCGGTCGCGGCAAGGCCAAGCTGAAAAAACGCAACGCCCACGGTTTCCAGAGCCCAACCGGCCCTGTCGTGCGTGATGTGCAGATCGGCGAGACCATCACCGTTGGCGATCTCGCCAATCAGATGTCGGTCAAGGCTGCTGAAATCATCAAGTTCATGTTCAAACTGGGTACCCCAGCGACCATCAACCAGGTGCTTGATCAGGAAACTGCTCAGCTGGTAGCCGAAGAACTGGGCCACAAAGTGACCCTGGTCAGCGACACCGCCCTGGAAGATTCCCTGGCCGAGTCCCTGAAGTTTGAAGGTGAGACGTTCTCCCGTGCGCCAGTTGTAACCGTAATGGGCCACGTTGACCATGGTAAGACATCGCTGCTCGACTACATCCGTCGTGCCAAGGTAGCTGCTGGCGAAGCCGGTGGTATCACCCAGCACATCGGTGCTTACCACGTTGAAACCGAGCGCGGCATGGTCACCTTCCTCGACACCCCAGGTCACGCTGCGTTTACCGCAATGCGCGCCCGTGGTGCCAAGGCGACTGACATCGTGATCCTGGTCGTTGCAGCGGACGACGGCGTGATGCCGCAGACCATTGAAGCTGTCCAGCACGCCAAGGCCGCTGGTGTTCCACTGGTTGTTGCAGTGAACAAGATCGACAAGCCGGGCGCCGATCTTGATCGCATCCGTAGCGAACTGTCGGTTCACGGCGTGACTTCCGAAGAGTGGGGCGGTGATACGCCGTTCGTTTCGGTCTCGGCAAAAGTCGGTACTGGTGTTGACGAACTGCTCGAAGCGGTCCTGTTGCAAGCTGAAGTACTCGAACTGAAAGCAACCCCATCGGCTCCAGGCCGCGGTGTTGTGGTTGAATCGCGTCTCGACAAAGGTCGCGGCCCGGTGGCAACTGTACTGGTTCAAGACGGTACCCTGCGCCAAGGCGATATGGTGCTGGTCGGTTCGAACTATGGCCGTGTGCGTGCCATGCTCGACGAGAACGGCAAGCCAATCAAGGAAGCCGGTCCTTCCATCCCTGTCGAGATTCTCGGCCTGGACGGTACTCCGGACGCTGGCGATGAGATGAGCGTGGTTGCCGACGAGAAGAAAGCCCGTGAAGTGGCTCTGTTCCGTCAAGGCAAGTTCCGCGAAGTCAAACTGGCCCGTGCCCACGCCGGCAAGCTGGAAAACATCTTCGAAAACATGGGCCAGGCAGAGAAGAAGACGCTCAACATCGTCCTCAAATCCGACGTCCGTGGTTCCCTCGAAGCGTTGAACGGCGCCTTGAACGGCCTGGGTAACGACGAAGTGCAAGTGCGCGTTGTCGGTGGCGGTGTCGGTGGTATCACCGAATCCGACGCCAACCTGGCACTGGCTTCCAACGCTGTACTGTTCGGCTTCAACGTGCGTGCCGATGCCGGCGCTCGCAAGATCGTCGAGCAGGAAGGCCTGGACATGCGTTACTACAACGTCATCTACGACATCATCGAAGACGTCAAGAAAGCCCTTACCGGCATGCTTGGCAGCGACGTTCGGGAGAACATCCTGGGTGTGGCCGAGGTGCGTGACGTGTTCCGCTCGCCGAAATTCGGCGCGATCGCCGGTTGCATGGTTATCGAAGGTGTTGTGCACCGTAACCGTCCGATCCGTGTACTGCGTGAAGACATCGTTATCTTTGAAGGCGAGCTGGAATCCCTGCGCCGCTTCAAGGATGACGCCTCCGAAGTGCGTGCCGGCATGGAATGCGGTATCGGCGTCAAGAGCTACAACGACGTCAAGCCTGGCGACAAGATCGAAGTCTACGAGAAGGTTCAGGTTGCTCGCAGCCTCTAACTCGCGCACTTCCGGAGCCACGCCGCGTGTGGGCATGCAGATGCCCCGCGCAGTGTACGGACTCTAAACGCAACGCCCGGTCTGGCTTTTGTCAGGCCGGGCGTTTGCCGCTTTCAGACCCCACGGGTTTCACCGTGTGGCAGTAACAGGTAACAAGACATGGCAAAAGAATACAGCCGTACCCAACGTATCGGCGATCAGATGCAGCGCGAGCTGGCCCAACTGATCCGTCGCGAAGTCAAAGATCCGCGCGTTGGCCTGGTCACCATCACCGCCGTTGAAGTGAGCCGTGACGTGGGTCACGCCAAAATCTTCATCACTGTAATGGGTCAGGACAACAGCGAAGAAATCGCGCAGAGCATCAAGGTGCTCAACTCGGCCGCAGGTTTCCTGCGCATGCAGCTGGCCCGTGAAATGAAGTTGCGCAGCGTTCCGCAGTTGCACTTCCACTACGATGAAAGCGTCGTACGTGGCGCGCACCTGTCGGCACTGATCGAGCGCGCCGTGGCTGAAGACAGCCAGCATCCGTCCACACCTGAAGACGCCAAGGAGTAAGCGGTGGCTCAGGTCAAACGTATTCGTCGCAACGTCAGCGGCATCATTCTGCTCGACAAGCCCATTGGTTTTACCTCCAATGCCGCACTGCAGAAGGTCCGCTGGCTGCTCAATGCCGAGAAGGCCGGGCACACCGGCAGCCTCGATCCCCTGGCCACCGGCGTTTTGCCGTTGTGCTTTGGCGAGGCCACCAAGTTTTCGCAATACCTGCTTGATTCCGACAAGGGTTACGAAACCCTGATGCAACTGGGCAAGACCACCACCACGGCCGACGCCGAAGGGGATGTCTTGCAGGTTCGCGATGTGACCGTTGGTCGTGCCGATATTGAAGCTGCCTTACCCGCTTTCCGTGGGAAAATCAGTCAGATACCGCCGATGTACTCGGCCCTCAAACGTGATGGCCAGCCTCTTTACAAGTTGGCGCGTGCGGGTGAAGTGGTGGAGCGTGAACCGCGTTCTGTTACTATTGCCCGGCTGGAATTGCTTGCCTGTGAAGGTGACACTGCCCGGTTGGCGGTTGACTGCAGCAAAGGCACCTATATCCGTACCCTGGTGGAAGATATTGGTGAGCAACTGGGCTGTGGCGCATACGTTGCCGAACTGCGACGTACCCAAGCCGGACCTTTCACGCTGGCCCAAACGGTCACGCTGGAAGAGCTCGAAGCAGTACACGCCGAAGGCGGCAACGAAGCGGTAGATCGCTTCCTGATGCCATCGGACAGCGGTTTGCTGGATTGGCCATTGCTGCACTTCTCGGAGCACAGCGCGTTCTACTGGCTCAACGGCCAGCCGGTACGCGCTCCGGATGCCCCGAAGTTTGGCATGGTGCGAGTACAGGATCACAACGGTCGCTTTATCGGTATCGGTGAAGTGAGCGAAGACGGGCGCATCGCGCCACGTCGACTGATTCGGTCAGAATGACCGAACGAGTGTGGCTGTTAACAGGCATGGTCACTACTCATTTTTTAGATACAGGGATTTGTCCCTGGCCTGTTGAAACTGCCCCTTGGGCGGTTTCCTGAAAAAAGGATTGCCTCATGGCTCTCGACGTTCAAGAAAAAGCACAAATCGTAGCTGACTATCAGCAAGCTGTTGGTGACACTGGTTCGCCAGAAGTGCAAGTTGCACTGCTGACCCACAACATCAACAAACTGCAAGGTCACTTCAAGGCCAACGGTAAAGATCACCACTCCCGTCGTGGTCTGATCCGCATGGTAAACCAGCGCCGTAAGCTGCTGGACTACCTGAAAGGCAAAGATCTGGGTCGTTATCAGGCTCTGATCGGTCGCCTGGGTCTGCGTCGCTAATCAGCGATTGCGCTAGAGGTTGGTTGTCTGCCGTGTGCCAGTGGGTTTTCCCGCTGGCCCGTGGCGGGCTTCCAGCCTCAAGTTTTATCTGGATACACGTTTTACCCCCTGGACAAGGGTTGGGCCGATTCCCGACATTGCCCAAGAATTTCGCAAGAAAACAAGTTCCCCCAAGAGCCACAAAGAAGGTAGGACACCGTGAACCCGGTTATCAAAAAATTCCAGTTCGGTCAGTCGACCGTTACCCTCGAGACAGGCCGTATCGCCCGTCAAGCCTCCGGCGCAGTGCTGGTTACCGTTGACGACGACGTTACCGTATTGGTAACCGTGGTTGGCGCCAAGACCGCTGACCCGAGCAAAGGCTTTTTCCCTCTGTCCGTTCACTACCAGGAAAAGACTTACGCTGCCGGTAAGATCCCTGGCGGTTTCTTCAAGCGCGAAGGCCGTCCTTCCGAGAAAGAAACCCTGACTTCCCGACTGATCGACCGTCCGATCCGTCCGCTGTTTCCAGAAGGCTTCATGAACGAAGTGCAGGTTGTCTGCACCGTTGTTTCCACCAGCAAAAAGACCGATCCGGACATCGCCGCGATGATCGGTACTTCGGCTGCACTGGCTATCTCCGGCATTCCTTTCGATGGCCCGATCGGCGCTGCGCGCGTTGCTTTCCACGAAAGCACCGGTTACCTGCTGAACCCGACTTACGAGCAACAAAAAGCATCGAGCCTGGACATGGTCGTTGCCGGTACCTCGGAAGCCGTACTGATGGTTGAATCGGAAGCCAAAGAGCTGACCGAAGACCAGATGCTGGGCGCCGTACTGTTTGCTCACGACGAGTTCCAGGTGGTGATCAACGCTGTCAAGGAACTCGCCGCAGAAGCAGCCAAGCCAACCTGGACCTGGGCTCCACAGCCAGAAGCCACCGCTCTGCTGGCAGCTATCCGTGCCGAGTTCGGCGACGCGATCTCCCAGGCTTACGCCATCACCGTCAAGGCCGACCGTTACGCTCGCCTGGGCGAGCTGAAGGATCAGGTTGTGGCCAAGCTGTCCGGTGAAGAAGGCCAGCCTTCTTCCAGCGAAGTCAAAGCTGCTTTCGGTGAAATCGAATACCGTACCGTCCGCGAAAACATCGTTAACGGCAAGCCACGTATCGACGGTCGCGACACGCGCACCGTGCGTCCGCTGAACATCGAAGTCGGTGTTCTGCCGAAGACTCACGGTTCGGCGCTGTTCACCCGTGGTGAAACCCAGGCTCTGGTAGTCGCGACCCTGGGTACTGCCCGTGACGCACAGCTGCTGGACACTCTGGAAGGCGAGAAAAAAGACCCGTTCATGCTGCACTACAACTTCCCTCCGTTCTCGGTGGGCGAGTGTGGTCGCATGGGGGGTGCTGGTCGTCGTGAAATCGGTCACGGCCGTCTGGCCCGTCGTTCGATTGCCGCGATGCTGCCGGCTGCCGACGTGTTCCCGTACACCATTCGTGTTGTATCGGAAATTACTGAGTCCAACGGTTCAAGCTCGATGGCTTCCGTTTGTGGTGCTTCCCTGGCTCTGATGGACGCCGGTGTGCCGATGAAGGCGCCGGTGGCCGGTATCGCCATGGGTCTGGTTAAAGAAGGCGAGAAATTCGCCATCCTGACCGACATCCTGGGTGACGAAGACCACTTGGGCGACATGGACTTCAAAGTAGCCGGTACCGCCAAAGGCGTAACCGCGCTGCAGATGGACATCAAGATCAAGGGCATCACCGAAGAGATCATGGAGATCGCCCTGGGCCAAGCCCTGGAAGCGCGCCTGAACATCCTCGGCCAGATGAACCAGATCATTGGCCAGTCGCGTACCGAACTGTCGGAAAATGCTCCGACCATGATCGCGATGAAAATCGACACCGACAAAATCCGTGATGTCATCGGTAAAGGCGGCGCAACTATCCGTGCGATCTGTGAAGAAACCAAGGCCTCGATCGATATCGAAGACGACGGTTCGATCAAGATCT
Organism: Pseudomonas sp.; assembly: GCF_030147005.1. Lineage (GTDB taxonomy): Bacteria > Pseudomonadota > Gammaproteobacteria > Pseudomonadales > Pseudomonadaceae > Aquipseudomonas. The sequence goes on along the minus strand of NZ_JASLAW010000175.1, from coordinate 36,605 downwards.
TCGGCGAAACCAAGGAAGCGGCTGAAGCTGCGCGCCAGCGCGTCCTGGGTATCACCGCTGAAGCCGAAATCGGCAAGATCTACGTCGGTAAGGTTGAGCGTATCGTCGACTTCGGTGCATTCGTCAACATCCTGCCGGGCAAAGACGGTCTGGTTCACATCTCCATGCTGAGCGACGCTCGCGTTGAGAAAGTGACCGACATTCTGAAAGAAGGCCAGGAAGTGGAAGTGTTGGTACTGGACGTGGACAACCGTGGCCGTATCAAACTGTCCATCAAGGACGTAGCAGCAGCCAAGGCTTCGGGCGTTTAATCACCCGTAAGCTTCATGCTGAAAAAAGGACTCTTCGGAGTCCTTTTTTTATGAGCGCAAGAAAAGTGAAGCAGAATCAGCTGTTTAGCCCAGTCCAAAAGCCGCAACTTGCATGCAGGCACGATGCGTTTCATGCAAGTTGCACGATTCCGAAAATCAGACCGTTTTATAACTCGTTGTTTTATAAGAGTTTTTATCTAGCTTGCGACTTGGCACACTGCCTGCACTATCCCTGTTAGCGCTGCAGCACCAAGATTTACGTACTGCAGTCTTTTAATAAAACAGGAGTTACTCGTATGAAGAAGTTCGCTCTCGCTACTGCTACCGCTCTGACTCTGGCCATGGGTGCTAACGTAGCCTTTGCTCAGACTTCCCCAGCCCCTATGACTTTGGCGGCCGGCGAAGCCACCCAGGCTAAGGAAGGCGTTTCGGATACTTGGATCACCACTAAAGTCAAAGCTGACCTGCTGACTGAAAAAGGCATTCCAGGTTCGGACATCAAGGTTGAGACCAACAAAGGTGTGGTTTCCCTGTCTTCCGACGTAGCTATCTCGGACTCGCAGAAAGCGACCGCCGTAGCGATCACCAAGAAGATCAAAGGTGTTACCGCAGTTTCTGCTGACGGCCTGATCGCTGGCGGCGCTACTAAGGCCGACGGCATGGACAAAGCCAACGGCGCAGCCGCTGACGCCAAAGGCGCCACCAGCGACACTTGGATCACCACCAAAGTGAAGGCTGACCTGGTTACCGAGAAAGGTATTCCTGGCACCGACATCAAGGTTGAAACCAACAAAGGCGTAGTGTCCCTGTCGTCCCCAACTGCTGTGACTGCCGCGCAGAAAGAAACTGCCGTAGCGATCACCAGGAAAATCAAAGGCGTTAAAGCTGTATCGGCTGATGGCCTGAAAGCAGAGTAACGCTACGGTTTCGTCTGAACTGAATAGCGGCGGCGTAGGGTGAGTCAGATATCCACCCGACGCACCTCTGGAGTTCATGCGACCGACCACACGGATGTGGTCATTACAGGCCCCGGCACTTGTGTCGGGGCCTGTTCTATTTGGCGGGTAAAAAAGTTGCAGGGCAAACAGTTGCGAAGAATGTGGATGCAGGCGTGCATCGCGAATGCGGTCTATCAAGCACGCTGTGCTGCCTGATCCACCGTGTTCGCGAGCAAGCCCGCTTCCACATTTACATACAGAGCCCTTGAACGTTACTCCGCATCCAGATGCATCGGGGTAACCACTCGACCATCCTTCTGCGCCTGCCCCAACTGCGCATCAATGAAGTACACGCGGTCGTCTTCCAGTTGAGCCTTATCCACCAAGTAGTCCTTGATGGTACTGGCCCGGTCTTGGCCCAGCTGGCGCAGAAGCACGTCACTGCCACTCCAGAACTTGATCACGCCGTCCTTGAGCTTGGCCGTGCGCTCATCGCTGCTGAGGTCTTTCCAGTCAGCCGGTGGTTGTTGTTTCAGGCGGGTACGGTAAATGCCTTCCAGCAAAGGCGCCTTGTCCTTCTCTGGCACGACAATCAACGACGCCTGAGCCGGGACTTTATCGCCACGACGCTGCAGGATTTTGTAGTAGTTGTATTGGTACTCACGCTCCAGCCGTTGTGCGGCCAGGAACGGGCCGTCGCTGCTGGCGGCGGCGGTCCCTTCGATTTCCAGACGCAGGGCAGGGCGCTCTTTGAGAGCCTTGGCCAGCGTGTTGAGGGCACCTTCGGCGTCTTTATTCAATTCACCGGAGCCTGCGGCGAACGACACGTTACCCAGGTCTTCCGAACCCCCGCCAGTGACCAGCCCGCCAATGAATTTGAAGGGGGCCGTGGCTGCGCGTACCACGAGGTTACGCAAGGTTTGCCATACAATCGGCATTACGCTGAATTGTGGGTTGTTCAGGTCGCCGGTTACCGGCAATTCAATGGAAATCTTGCCGTTGCTGTCTTTGAGCAAGGCAACCGCCAGGCGAATCGGCAAGTCGACGGCATCGGCGCTGTCGACTTTCTCGCCCAGTTGCAGTTGCTCGACCACCACTTTGTTCTGGGCCTTCAACTGGCCTTTGGTGATCACGTAGTGCAAGTCCAGGTTCAAACGACCTTTACGGATTCGAAAGCCTGCAAATTTGCCCGAGTAGGGTGTCAGCGTGGTCAACTCGACACGTTTGAAGCTGGTCGCAATGTCCAGCGCCGCCATGGGGTCGAACGGGTTTACGCTGCCCTTGATCGTTACCGGCGCGTAGCGGTCCACCTTGCCCTTGATGTCGACGCTGGCCGGCTTGGCCTGACGGCTGTCGATGGTGCCGATCTGGCCGTTGAGTTGTTGAATGGCGGTGGCGAAATTGGGCGTGAGGCTGAAGTCGGCGAAATTGGCCGAGCCGTCGTTGATCGCAACCTGTCCGATGTGGATACCCAGCGGCTTATCTTTGTTCGCTGCCGGTTTGGCGGCCGACTTGGCACCGCTGTCCGCCGGCTGAGGGATCAGCAGGTCGTCAATGTTGGTGGTGCGGTCATCGTTGATCATGAAGCGCGCATACGGTTGCAGCAGGTTGACCTTGTCGATCGACAGGCTGTCGCCATGCTGGTAGTTGACGCCTTCCAGCACCAGGCGCTGCCATTTGAGGAAGTCGCGGGACTTGAGGGTGTCCAGCGTGTGCAACTGATCTACCTGCGCCCGGCCGGTGACCTGAAGGGTGAGCGGCTCAGTGCTTTTCAGGTTTACATCCAAATTGCTGCCCAGCATGCCGCTGCGCAGCTCCAGACGGATGAACGGGCTGATGTAGGACTGGGCGACGCGCAGGTCGATGTCCTGGGTGTTCACTTTCAGCTTGGCGTTGACTGGGTTGAGATTGACCTCGCCGGTTGCCTGGATCTTGCCTTGCTTGCCCAGACCAGTGTCGACCTTCAAGGTAAACGGGCGTTGGTTGAGGCTGTCGAAATTCTGCACATCGATGTTCAACGGGCCCAGCTCCAGCGCTACCGCTGGGTTGGCCTGACGGTCAGCCAGGTGCACCTGATAGTTGCGCAGTTGCACATCCTTGAGCAGCACTTGCCAGGGTTTGTTCGGCGCCGCCGGTTGCGCTTCAGGCGAGTCGGCAGTCGCCGGCGCGGAGGCGGGCTCCGGCGTCTTGGCCGATTTTGCAGGTTGGCTGGCGAACAGTTTCTGCCAGTCCAGTTGCCCATCGGCCTCGCGGGCGGCCCAGGTTTCCAGTTTGTTGCTGCGGATCTTGCCGATTACTACGTGTTGCTTGGCCAGGTCTACCGTGGTTTCGCTGACGTCCAGGCGTTCCAGACGTACCAATGGCCGGCCGTCCGGTGCCTTGATCGCAAAGGGCGCGATGCTGGCGGTGGTGTTGGTCAGGTTCAGCTCGGTCTCTTTGGCCAGGCTGAATTTATAGTCAGTGCTGAAATTGAGCACGCCGTCCTCAAGCACCAGCGGCAAGGCGTCGCGTACATACGGCCACCAGGCTTTCATTTTGCCGTCGGTGACTTTCAGCGAGCCTTCGGAGGTGATCGGCACCAGGCTGAAGTTGCCTTTCCAGTCGATCTGCCCGCCCTCGGGACCCGCAGCCACCAGCGTCATGTCGGCGTTATCTTCCGGCAAGGTGCTGAGGTTTTTCAGCTCGAAGTCGAGTTTGTCGTAAAGAAATTCAATGGGTTCGCTGGGGCGTAAGTCCCGGAAGTGCACATAACCGGCTGCCAGCTTGATGCTGTCGATACGCAGCGGGAAAGGCTTGGCGTCGGGATCGGCGGGGGTTGGCTCGCTCGCAGGCAACTTGAACAGTTGCGCCAGGTTCAGTTGGCCGGACTTGTCGAAGAGTAATTCGGTCTTGGGCTGCTCGAGTTGAATATCGGCCAGGTGCAGGGCGCGGGTCCAGAGGCTGTCGACCTGCAGGTTGGCATAGAGGCGCTCGAAACCCAGCTGTTCTTTGCCAGGATCACCGATCTTCAGGCCCCATAACGTCAGCTCCAGGCTGAACGGGTTGAACTCGATACGCTCGATACGCGCCGGCACTGTCGCGTAATTGGCCAACTGCTGGTTGGCAATGCGAAGGGCAATGCCGGGCAGAATCAGAAAGCCCAGCAAGCTATACAAAGCGAGGGCGGTCAACAAGGCGCCTATGGCGCGGAACAATCCTTTGGGCATGGGTGACGCCATCTATGTCGAACAGGAGTGCCTTGGAGTATGGCACGTGATTTCGGTTCCGAAGAACAGCGGGGCCTGGGAAAGTTCCTACAATTGCAGGATCAGGGTCTTCAGCGGCGGTTGCCGGTCTTTCGACGGAAAGTCCGCTCCCGGCGCCATGACCTGCCAATCGCGTACAGGGCGACCGGCCTTTTCCGCGCAACGCAGCACCTGTTCGCGCCAGTCATCCATGCTCACTTTCGCCAGGTTGTTGCAGCAAATGAGTACGCCATCATCGGCGGTCGCCAACAACGCGGGTTTGAGCAGGCTTTGGTAGTCGCGCAGCAGGTCGACGGTGCCGAAGGCGCTTTTGGCCCAGGCGGGAGGGTCGAGCAGCACCAAGTCATACTGGCGCTGTTCAAGGCGCGGGTAGCTCGGCAGTTTCTGGCCCCGGCGCTGGGTGATCGCAAGGCCGGCCAGTTGGCGAATGGCAGGAAAGTAATCGGACTGTACGAACGCCATGGTCGGCAACTGCGGGTTCAGCAGACCGTTCTCGCGACCCACGGCAAGGTTGCCCTCGGCAAAGTCCAGGTTGCAGACTTCACGTGCGCCACCGGCAGCCGCGCTCAGCCCTACGCCGCAGGTGTAGGCGAACAGGTTGAGCACGCTTTTGCCGGCGCTGTGGTCCTTGACCCAGCCACGGGTGTTGCGCAGGTCAAGGAACAGCAGCGGGTCCTGCCCGGCATGTCGCCCGCGCACACGATAGTTGAGGCCCCATTCGTGACCGATCAGGTCTTGCAGTGCGGCTGGTTCGGCGCGGTAAACGGTGTCTTCACGGTCGATCCGTGAATTGCCACGGGAGCGGTCGTTGTATACCAGCAGCAACTCCAGGCCCATGTAGTGGCTGATCAGTTGGTGCAGGTCCAACAGATCAGCGCTTTGCAGGGATTGGTGGAAGCTCTGCACCAGCAATTGCGGGCCATAGCGATCGATCGTCAGGCCACCGGCGCCTTCTTGGCTGCCATGGAACAGCCGGTAGCAATCGGTGCCTTGGGCATGCAGTTCGCTGATCAAATCTTGGCGATGATCGAGGGCGGCGCGCAGCGCCTGGTTCAAGGGAGTCATGGAGCGCGCCTGCTTGCGGGAAATGAGGACAAATTGGGGCGCGCAGTTTAACAGCCCCGGCCTGAACAGGCCGGGGGTTATTTTGAGGCTATCGGTTCAGACGTTGATCAGCCGCGGTGACGGCCGCGGAAGTAGTTGATCAGGCCCTGGGTCGAAGCATCATCGGCCGCGGTTTCTTCGGCGCCGGTCAGGCGGTTGTAGACGCCTTTGCCCAGCTCTTTGCCCAGCTCAACACCCCACTGGTCGAAGGCATTGATGCCCCAGATAACGCTCTGGACGAACACTTTGTGCTCATACATGGCGACCAGCGCGCCCAGGCGGCGCGGGCTGATGCGTTCGACCACGATAGTGTTGCTCGGACGGTTGCCCGGGATCACCTTGTGGGGTGCCAGTTTCTGCACATCGGCCTCAGGGATGCCCTTTTCGCGCAGTTCCTCTTCGGCTTCGGCGCGAGTCTTGCCGAGCATCAGCGCCTGGCTCTGAGACAAGCAGTTGGCGTACAGCCACTGGTGGTGGTCGGAGACCGGGTTGAAACTCACGATCGGCACGATGAAGTCGGCCGGGATCAGTTGGGTCCCTTGGTGCAGCAACTGGTGATAGGCATGCTGCCCGTTGCAACCCACGCCGCCCCAGATCACCGGGCCGGTATCGGTGGCGACCGGGGTGCCGTCCTGGCGCACGCTTTTGCCATTGGATTCCATGTCCAACTGCTGCAAATGCTTGGTGATGTTACGCAGGTAATGGTCGTACGGCAGGATCGCATGGCTCTGCGAGCCCCAAAAATTGCCGTACCACACGCCCAGCAAGCCCAGCAGTACCGGCATGTTGGCTTCGAACGGCGCGTTCTGGAAGTGCTGGTCCATGGTGTAGGCACCGGACAGCAGTTCCTTGAAGTTCGACATGCCGATTGCCAGGGCGATGGGCAAGCCGATCGCGGACCACAGCGAGTAACGACCGCCGACCCAGTCCCACATCGGGAAGATGTTTTCTTCGCGGATGCCGAACGCCACGGCGGCTGCGTTGTTGCTCGACACGGCGATGAAGTGGCGGTACAGCTCGGCTTCCGAGCCGCCCTGCGCCAGGTACCAGGCGCGGGCGGCCTGGGCATTCTTCAGGGTTTCTAGGGTGTTGAAGGATTTGGACGAGACGATAAACAGCGTGGTCTCGGCGCGCAGCTTCATGGTCAGCTCATGGAACTCGCTGCCGTCGATGTTCGCCAGGTAATGGCAGCGCACGCCTTTATGGGCGTAGGACAGCAGCGCTTCGGAGACCAGCTCCGGGCCGAGGAACGAACCACCGATGCCGATATTCACCACGTCGGTGATCGGCTTCTCGGTGTAGCCGCGCCACAGGCCATCGTGGATGCGGCCGACCAGATCAGTGATCTGGTTCAGCACCTTGTGCACGTCCGGCATGATGTTCACGCCGTTGACCGACAACTTGTCGCCGACCGGGCGGCGCAGGGCTGTATGCAGCGCCGGACGGCCTTCGGAGGAGTTGACCGGCTCGCCGGCATACAGCGAGTCGATCGCATCCTTAAGGCCGACTTCGTTGGCCAGGCCCACCAGCAGGTCGCGGGTTTCGCGGGTGATCAGGTTTTTCGAGTAATCGAGGAAAAGCCCGCAGCTGCTCAGGGTGAATTCGGAAAAACGCTCGGGGTCGGCATTAAAGGCTTCGCGCATGCTGAAATCCTGCATGGCTTGGCGATGTTGATTGAGCGCTTGCCAGGCGGGCAGCGCGGTAACGTCATGAGGGGTGCGGTAGTACGCCATCGCTGCGGGTTTCCTTTTATTACGGGGACTGCCTTTAGGACACTTCAAAGCCCGGAACATCCCGTCTATTAACACGCGACGGGTTCCAGACAGCGCTAACTATAAGCGCAGGGCGATTACATTAAACCTAGCGTGTCGATATGTCTTGGCTTTGTCTGCGCAGTGGCCGGTACTTTTTTATACCGGCACAGCGATCAGCGCAATCGGCGGGGTGTCGAGAGGGGGTCAGTTGAGGTTCAGATGCAGGTTGTCGATCAGGCGCGTCGCGCCCAGGTAGGCTGCGACCAGGATCACGATGTCCTGATCCTCGGACGTGGCCGGGCGCAAGTGCACGCCTTGGCGCACTTCCAGATAGTCCATGCGCAAGCCGGCGGCTTCGATCTGCTGGATGTGCTCGGCGCGCAGTTTGGCGAAATCGTGCTCACCGCTTTTGATGGCATCGGCCATCTGGCTGAGGCTGCGGTACAGCACGGGTGCAATCGCGCGTTGCTCGTCGGTGAGATAGCCATTGCGCGATGACAGCGCCAGGCCATCGGCTGCGCGTACGGTCGGCTCTCCGATGATCTGGATCGGCATGTTCAGGTCATGCACCATGGCGCGAATCACCGCCAGTTGCTGATAGTCCTTTTGGCCAAAGACGGCCATATCGGGCTGGACCATATTGAACAGCTTGCTGACCACCGTGGCGACGCCTTCGAAATGCCCTGGACGGCTGGCGCCACACAGGCCTTCGGACAGTTGGGGGACGCTGACACGGGTCTGGCCGGTCATGCCGCCGGGGTACATTTCTTCCACCGCGGGCGCGAACAGCAGGTTGCAACCGGCCTGCAGCAGCATTTCCTGATCGGCGGCGAGGGTGCGCGGGTATTTGTCCAGGTCTTCGCCGGCGCCGAATTGCAACGGGTTGACGAAAATGCTCGTCACCACGAAGTCCGATTGCTGCGCGGCCTTGGTCACCAAGGTGGCGTGGCCGCTGTGCAAGTTGCCCATGGTCGGCACGAAGCCGATGCGCTTGCCGGCGTTGCGCGCGTGGGTCACGGCAGCGCGCAGTTCACGTACGGTTTTAACGGTGTTCATGCAGAGAATCCGTGTTCGGCGCCAGGGAAGGTTACTGCCTTGACTTCGCTGACGTAAGCGCTCAGTGCGGCGTGAATGCTGGGTTGGCCGGTCATGAAATTTTTCACGAATTTGGGCACGTGGCCGCTGATCGACAGGCCGAGCATGTCGTGCAGCACCAGCACCTGGCCATCGGTGGCGGAGCCGGCACCGATGCCGATCACCGGTACCTTGACGGCCTGGGTAATTTCGGCGGCCAGTTCACTGGGTACGCACTCCAGCAGAATCATTGCGGCGCCGGCTTGTTCCAGGGCGATGGCGTCGGCGCGCATCTGGCGTGCCTGGGCTTCGTTGCGGCCCTGTACCTTGTAGCCGCCAAGGAGGTTGACCGATTGCGGCGTCAGGCCCATGTGCGCGCATACCGGTACGCCGCGCTCAGCCAGCAGTCGGATCGACTCGGCGAGCCATACGGCACCTTCGACCTTGATCATGTGCGCACCTGCTTGCATCAGTTTGCCGGCGTTCTGGAAGGTCTGTTCGAGCGTGGCATAACCCATGAATGGCAGGTCGGCGATGATAAATGCGCCGTCATTGCCACGCTTGACGCTGGCAGTGTGGTACGCGAGTTCATCGGTGGTGACGGGTAGCGTGCTGTCATTCCCTTGAAGAACCATGCCCAGGGAGTCGCCTACCAACAGCACCTCGACCCCGGCCTGGCAGCTGGCGTGGGCGAAAGTGGCGTCGTAGCAGGTCAGCATGGTGATTTTTTCACCTCTGAGCTTGAGGCTCTGCAAGGTGGTCAGGGTAATGTCTGGCATGAAAAGGGTCCTCATTCAGGCGCTTGGAAACAGCGAGCAACGCGCGTGAGTCTTCGTTTATACAGGCGCACCGTCTTGAGAGCAGTGCTTATAAGGCCTGGATTGCGCCCTTCAGCGCCGGGTTGGCGGCAGCGGGACGCCTATAGTCGTGAGGAGGACACGGGAAGTCAATTGGATGTGTTACCGCATTGTTACGATGGCGGTGTTACCGCTGTTACTGACGCGATTGTAGGAGCGAGCGTGCTCGCGAAGAACGCATAGGCACCGCGTTTAATCAGGCTGTGTGCGTGATCGTTGACGATTTTTGCGAGCACGCTCGCTCCTACAGAGGTAAGCGTTCCAGGCCGACAAACGGGCAGTCCGCCAGTAAGTCACGCAGGGTTGCGCCATTAGGTAATGGCAGGTTCGCAGGTGCCAGCTCAGCCAATGGATAAAGCACGAACGCACGAAGATGCATCTGATAATGCGGCACCTTGAGGCGCGGCTCATCAATCAGGCGTTCGCCGAATAGCAGGATATCCAGGTCCAGCGTGCGCGGCCCCCAACGCTCGGCGCGCTCGCGGCCCTGATCGTTTTCGATCGCCTGCAGCGCATCGAGCAGGTCCAAGGGCGCAAGGGTGCTGTCCAGGGCCGCCACCGCGTTGGTGTAGCGCGGTTGGCCTGGAAGCAGGGAGTCACTTTGATAAAAGGCGGATACACCGGCGAGGGTAGTGCCGGGCAATTGCGTCAAGGCGTCGATAGCGCTGCGCAATTGCTGTTCGGGGGCAGCCAGGTTGCTGCCCATGCCGATGTATATACGCTCCACGTTTATTCGCCTGCTGCGCCTGGGGTATCGGCGGCGCTGCGTTTGCGCTTGCTGGAGCTGCGGCGGCGCTTTTTCGGCCCTTCACCGGTGCTATCGCCTTTACTGCCGAGTTCGCGAATCATCTCGCGGCGTTGGCTGTCATTGGCATCCTGATAGTCGGTCCACCATTCACCCAGGCCGTCGGTCTGCTCGCCGGCGCTTTCGCGCAGCAGCAGGAAGTCGTAGCCGGCGCGGAAGCGCGGGTTTTCCAGCAACAGGTCGGCGCGTTTGCCGCTGCGGCGCGGCAGGCGCTCCTGCATGTCCCAGATCTCACGGATCGGCAGGGTAAAGCGCTTCGGAATGGCGATGCGCTGGCACTGCTCGGTGATCAATTCGTGGGCGGCTTCCTGCATGGCTGGGATCGGCGGCATGCCGCGGTCCTGCAAGCGCAGTACGCGTTTGGGCAGGGCCGGCCACAACAGGGCGGCAAACAGGAACGCCGGGGTGACCGGCTTGTTCTGTTTGATGCGCAAGTCAGTGTTGATCAACGCTTCGCTGATCAGGGTATGGGTGTACGTCGGGTTGTATTCCAGCGCCTCGGCACTGGCCGGGAACAGCGGGTCGAACAACTGCAGGTCGACGAGCATTTCAAAGGTGTCGGCGGCGTAGCCCGAGAGGAAGAGCTTGAGCACCTCTTCAAACAAGCGTGCCGACGGAATTTCCCGCAGCATCGGTGCCAGCTCGCGAATCGGTGCGGCCGTGTGTTTCTCGATACCAAAGTTAAGCTTGGCGGCGAACCGCACCGCGCGCAGCATGCGCACCGGGTCTTCCTGGTAGCGCTGCGTCGGGTCGCCGATCAGGCGGATCAGGTTGTTGCGGATATCGTGCACGCCGTTGGCGTAATCGAGGATGCGCTCGCTGACCGGATCGTAATACAGGGCATTGATGGTGAAGTCGCGGCGTTGCGCGTCTTCTTCCAGGGTGCCGTAGACGTTGTCGCGCAGGATACGTCCGCTCTCGTTGCGGGAAGACTGGTTGGTGTCTTCCTCTTCATCGTTTTGCGGCGGATGGCCGGCGCGGAACGTTGCGACCTCGATGATTTCGCGACCGAAGTGAATATGCACCAGCTTGAAGCGGCGCCCGATGATCCGCGCATTGCGGAACTCGGCACGGACCTGTTCAGGCGTGGCGCTGGTGGCGACGTCGAAATCTTTCGGCGTGATATTGAGCAGCATGTCGCGTACGCACCCGCCCACCAGGTAGGCCTGGTAGCCGGCGTTCTGCAAACGTTCGACGATGTTCACTGCGTAACGGCTGAATTGAGCGCGCTGCAATGAATGCTGATTGCTGTTAAGCACTTCAGGCGTGCTGCGAATGTGTTGCGTACGACGCAAGGGAGAACGGAATGACTGGAACAACTTCTTCAGCATGGGATGCACTGTTTGAAGGAATGTTCGGCCATAACGAAGAATGACCGCATGATGGGCCGGGATTCTAGCATTTAGTCGGGTGATGGTGTAGGAACAAGCTGCGGGCGTTGCGCCTTAAGCGTTAGAAAGTCAATCCAGAGGCAATTTGCGCAAACTACAAGGGGAGCCGAAGCTCCCCCAGAAGTAGTTGCATGCTCTATTTTTATTATTGATTTCGGGCTTCTTGTTTTTGTTGATCGCCCTCGCCGTGAAGCTTCACCTTCATGACACTCCCAATCGGGAGTCAAGAGCAAACGGATTGCTTTGGTCGCTGTGTTGCTGATCTACGATCCAACCAGTTCAGGCTCTGCCTTAGGGCAGTTTTTGTTGTTCTCGGCCTGGTTGCGGGGCAAGCCCCAATGCAACGCCTCTCCAAAAGAATCAGTTAGCTGCGCCTCCGCCGTGTTGTTTTTGTTATGCGTGAGTCGATTCGTCTTATTTTTATTGTCTTGTACAAAGCTTGTTATTGTTTTTGTACTAAGCATATAGCAGGGTGCGTGCCAACTTTTGCACCGCCCCGCAAAAGCGGGGGGTTGAGGCGATTCTTGGGTTTTGACGGGCGAAAAAAAGCCGGGGCTTCGTTACCGTAAGCCCCGGCTTTTGTTACGCGAAATATCCGCGGTAACAGTTTTTTCACATAAGCACGTGTTACCTGTGGCGCCGGCCCTCAGCTTTCGCTGGCGACGCCGGTCTTGCGCCGCGGAATGCCCAGGCGTTGGCGACGTTCCCACAGGCACTTGCGGCTTACGCCCAACTTGCGTGCCAGTTCGGTCTCGGTCATGTGGTCCTGGTGCTCGAGGACGAAATGCTGGAAGTAGTCTTCAAGGGACAAATCTTCCGTCGGCTCATGGCTGGTATTGCTGCCTGCGCCCTGTTGTGGCGCAAGGCCGATGAAGTCGTCGTCGTCCAAATCGCTGAGTTCGATATCGATGCCCAACAGCTCGGCGGATATTTCCGGGCTTTCCGACAGGATGACCGCACGCTCGACGGCGTTCTCCAGTTCGCGCACGTTGCCCGGCCATGAGTAATGCCGGATGGCCTGTTCCGCGTCCGGTGCAAATTTCAGGTCGGTACGGTTGATGCGCGCGCTCTGGCGCAGCAGGAACGCACTCGCAATTTCATTGACGTCGGCGCCACGCTCGCGCAGTGCCGGCAGCTTGAGCGCAATCACGTGCAAGCGGTAATACAAGTCTTCGCGGAACTGGCCGATCTTGGCCAGGCTCTTGAGGTCGCGGTGCGTCGCTGCGATCAGGCGTACATCAACCTTTTGCGATTGCACCGAACCGACTCGGCGAATTTCACCTTCCTGCAGCACTCGCAACAAGCGCGCTTGCGCTTCCAGCGGCAACTCGCCGATTTCGTCGAGGAACAGGGTGCCGCCGTCGGCTGCTTCGACCAAGCCTGCACGCCCGGCGCTGGCACCGGTGAACGCGCCTTTTTCGTGGCCGAACAATTCGGACTCGATCAAGGATTCCGGGATTGCTGCGCAGTTCACCGAGATCATCGGTGCCTTGGCGCGCTTGGACAGGTTATGCAGGGCGCGGGCCACCAGTTCCTTGCCGGTGCCCGACTCACCCTGGATCAATACATTGGAGTCGGTGGGCGCCACTTTGCGGATCTTGCTGTAAAGGTCCTGCATCGGCGGACAGGAGCCGATGATGCCGATCTCGCCGTTACTGTTATCGACACCCGGCTTGTCCGCAGCTTTTGCTGCCGGACGTTGTTCGGCTGGCGCACTGCTGGCCGACTGGCGGTCGCGCAGGATGCGGGCCACCGCCTGGAGCATCTCGTCGTGGTCGAAAGGCTTGGCGATGTAGTCCACCGCGCCCATCTTCATCGAGTCCACCGCCGAGCGCAGGCTGGCGTAGCTGGTCATGATCAGCACCGGAGTGCCCTGGCCCAGCTTGATCAATTCGGTACCCGGCGCGCCCGGCAAACGCAGGTCGCTGACGATCAGGTCGAACGTGGGAATACTGAACCGCTCCTGGGCCTCCTGCACCGAGCCAGCTTCGCTGACCTGGTACTGATTACGTTCAAGCAGGCGACGCAAGGCGGAGCGGATGATGGTTTCGTCTTCGACGATCAAAATGTGCGGCATTGATTCAATTCTCTCGACGGTCTCAGTTCACAGCGGACGTCGCTTCGACATGACGCGGCAAGGTCACCCGGATACGGGTGCCGCGTTGGCTCTGAACATCGGCCGGGCTGTCGATGGTGATTTGTCCATAATGCTCTTCAACGATGGAATAGACCAGTGCAAGGCCCAGACCGGTACCTTCACCTGGGTCCTTGGTGGTGAAGAAAGGTTCGAACAATCGGTCCATGATGTTCTTTGGAATGCCGCTGCCTTCGTCCTCCACGATCAGGTCGACCGTGTGCTCGAAAGCCTCGCTCTTGACGCGCACCGCAGTGTGCGGCGCAGACGCGTCGCGAGCGTTGGACAGCAGGTTGATCAGGACCTGGGCCAGGCGCTGGGAGTCGCCATCGACCCAATGGTCCGGATCGCACAGGTTAAAGAACTGTACTTCGAAATTGCGCCGATTCAAGGCCAGCAGCCCAATGGCATCCTGCGCCACTTCGGCCAGGCACACCGCTTCGTCCTGATTCCGATGGCCGCCTGCGTGGGCGAAGCTCATCAGCGACTGCACGATGCGCGACACGCGCTTGGTCTGCTCAAGGATCTGCCCGCTGATTTCGGTGATTTCACCGTCTTCCTCGCGCTCCTCGCGCAGGTTTTGCGCCAGGCAGGCGATACCGGTGATCGGATTGCCTATCTCATGAGCCACGCCGGCGGCCAGGCGACCAATGCTGGCCAGGCGCTCGGAGTGCACCAGCTTGTCTTCGAGCATCTGAGTGTCGGTGAGGTCTTCAACCAATAACACCAGGCCACTGTTCCCGGGGGCCAGGGGTTCGTCAATGGCGGCTTTGTGCAGGTTGAGCCAGCGGGTCTGGCCGTCGAGGGCCAGGTGCTGCTTGTGCAAATGCTCGTCGGGCAGGTTGATAAAGCCCTGGAGCAGTTCTTTCCATGGGTCGCCAAGGGTATTGAGGCGGGAGCCGACCACGCGTTGCGCGGCGATACCGGTCAGCTCCTCCATGGCCTTGTTCCACATCAGGATTTCCTGGTCCTTGGCCAGAGAGCACACGCCCATCGGCAGTTCCTGCAGGGTCTGGCGGTGGTAGCGGCGCAGGGCATCAAGCTCGGCGGCGAGGCCGGTGAGGCGCGAGTGATAGTCCTCCAGCCGGCTTTCGATGAAATGGATGTCTTCGGTCACGTAGTTTTCGCCGCCCGCTTTGTAAGGCAGGAAGGTTTCCACCATGTCCTGGGACACGCTGGGGCCCATCAGCCCGGACAAGTTGGCTTCGATACGGTCACGCAAACGCCGCAGGGCATAGGGGCGACGCTCGTCGAACGGCAGGTACAAGTCGCGCAAGGCCTGTTCGACTTCCTTTTGCGCCGCCTTGGCGCCGAGCGGCTTGGCCAGTTGTGTGGCGAATTCCTGGGGCGAGGCCGCATGCAGCTCACGGCGTTGCGGGCGGCGCACGTTGTCCACCGCACAGGCTTCGGCGGCGCTGGTTTCTTCGGGGCTGGCGTTGGTGAACAACGAGATCAGCGTGAACATCAGCACGTTGGCGGCCAGCGAGGCGATCGCGGCCATGTGCCAGCTCGTGTCGTCCAGCACGTAAATCATGTTCAGCAAGGGAATGTAGAACCCCTGCAGGTTGCCGACCAGTGGTAGCAACATAGTGACCAGCCACACCAGGATGCCCGCCAGCAACCCGGCGATAAAACCACGGCGATTAGCGGTCGGCCAGTACAGCACTGACAGCACGCCCGGCAGGAACTGCAAGGTGGCCACAAATGCCACGATGCCGAGGTTGGCCAGGTCCTGCCCGGCTCCCAGCAGCAGATAAAAAGCGTAGCCGGCCATGATGATCGCCACGATCAGCGCGCGGCGCGTCCATTTCAGCCAGCGGTAGATGTTGCCTTCGGCCGGGGGCTGGTACAGCGGCAGCACCAGGTGGTTAAGCGCCATCCCGGAGAGCGCCAGCGTGGTGACAATGATCAAGCCACTGGCTGCCGACAAACCGCCGACATACGCCAGCAGCGCCAGGGCCGGGCTGTTGGCGGCGATGCCAATGCCAAGGGTGAAATACTCAGGGTTGGTGGTGGCCCCCAGTTTCAGGCCGGCCCAGAGAATCAGCGGCACCGCCAGGCTCATCAACAGCAGGAACAGTGGCAGACCCCAGCTGGCGCTGACCAGTGAGCGTGGGTTGAGGTTTTCGGTGAAGGTCATGTGGTACATGTGCGGCATCACGATCGCCGAGGCGAAAAACACCAGCAGCAGCGTTCGCCATGGGCCTTCTTGCAGAGGCGTGTGCAAGGCGGCGAGGGCGGTCTGGTTTTGCAGCAGCCACAATTCCAACTGTTGCGGGCCGTCGAACACGCCGTAAAGCGCATAAAGGCCGACGCCGCCGATGGCAATCAGCTTGATGACGGACTCAAAGGCAATCGCAAACACCAGGCCCTGATGTTTTTCGCGGGTGGCGATATGGCGAGAACCGAAAAAAATGGTGAACAGGCTGATCAATGCGCAGAAGGCCAGGGCAACGCGGTGTTGCACCGGCTCGCGGGTGAGGATGCTGATGGAGTCGGCCACTGCCTGGATCTGCAGGGCCAGCAGCGGCAGCACGCCGATCAGCATGAAAATCGTGGTGAGCGCGCCGGCCCAGGTACTGCGAAAGCGAAAGGCAAACAGGTCTGCCAGGGAGGACAACTGGTAGGTACGGGTGATTTTCAGGATCGGGTACAGCAACACCGGCGCCAGCAGGAATGCACCGGACACCCCAAGGTAGCTGGAGAGGAAGCCATAGCCGTACTGATAGGCCAGGCCCACCGTACCGTAGAACGCCCAGGCGCTGGCATACACGCCAAGGGACAAGGTGTAGGTCAATGGGTGGCGAATGATCGCCCGCGGAATCATTCCGCGCTCACTGATCCAGGCAACGCCGAACAACGCAGCCAGGTAGGCGGCGCTGATCAGCAGCATCTGGGTGAGGCTAAAGCTCATCGGCATCTTTTTGGCTCTGCAGGATGAAGGTCACGACGATCAGGATCAGCCAAAGCAGATAAGGACGGTACCAGGCGCCCGTGGCATCGATCCACCAATCCATGATGGCGGGGGAAAACAGGTAGATCCCGACGACCAGCAGCAGGACCAATCGATAGATGTACATGTTGGCCTCTGAGTGAAGAATTGCGGCGATGGTAACGGATGGCTGGCAAGCTGCAAGCGCCTTCAGCTCAATTGCGCTTCGGCCAGCGTGAGTGTGCGCGGGATCAGCGTGGCATCCCAGTGCTGGATGCCCCAATCCAGCAGTTCCCGTGGGCTGGCGTAAAGCAGCGCGTCACTGGCCGGCTGGCCGAGGGCGCGCAGCGCTCTGAGCAGCAAAGGTGTGGCCTGGTCTGCCGTCAGCGGTGGCGAACGGTATGATTTGCCCAGTTTGTTACCGTCCGGCTGGACGATCAGCGGCACATGCAGGTAACGCGGCTGGCGCAGGCCGAGTAATTCCTGGAGGTAGAGCTGGCGTGGCGTGGAGTCGAGCAGGTCGGCGCCGCGCACGATGTCGGTAATGCCTTGCCAGGCGTCATCCAGCACCACGGCCAGTTGATAGGCGTACAGACCATCGCGGCGGCGGATGATGAAGTCGCCTGCATCGCGCCCCAGATGCTGTCGGAATTGGCCCTGTACGCGGTCGGTGAAATGATATTCAAGCTCGGGCACGCGCAGACGGATAGCGGCATCCTGCTGATCGTGACCGGCATTGCGGCAAAGGCCGGGGTAAATCCCGTTGTAGGGTTCCAGCTGTTTGCGCGAGCAGGTGCAGGCGTAGGCCAGGCCGTGGTTGAACAGGTCGTTCAATACCTTGGCGTAGGCGTCGTGTCGCTCGCTCTGCCGGACCAGTTCGCCATCCCATTCAAAGCCGTAGCTTTCCAAGGCATGCAGGATCGCCGCCTGGGCGCCGGGTTCTTCACGGGGCGGATCGAGGTCTTCCATGCGCATCAGCCAACGGCCTTGATTGGCGCGGGCGTCGAGGTAGGAGGCGAGGGCGGCGACTAGGGAGCCGAAGTGCAAATGGCCGCTGGGCGTGGGGGCGAATCGCCCGATATAGGTAGAGGCAGTCATGAGGCGGATACTACTGGAAAATCGGTAAACGCCAGAAACAAAAATGGGGCGTTCGCACGCCCCATTCGTTCAGCCCGGCAGGCATTACTTGCCGACCTGTTTTTCCTTGATTTCGGCCAAGGTCTTGCAGTCTACACAGAGGTCCGCGGTCGGGCGGGCTTCAAGGCGACGGATACCGATCTCGACGCCGCAGGATTCGCACCAGCCGTATTCTTCGTCTTTGATCAGTTGCAAGGTCTTGTCGATTTTCTTGATCAACTTGCGCTCGCGATCACGGGCGCGCAGTTCAAGGGCAAACTCTTCTTCCTGGCTGGCACGGTCGGCCGGGTCAGGGAAGTTGGCTGCTTCGTCCTTCATATGGTCAACCGTGCGGTCGACCTCCTGCATCAAGTCCTGTTTCCACTTGTTGAGGATTTTAGTGAAGTGCTCGCGCATGGGCTCGCCCATGTACTCCTCGCCCTTTTTTTCCACATAGGGTTCGAAGCCGCCGAGGCCTGGTGCTGTTTGTTGCTTTGCTTGGGTGGACATGAATAGACCGCCTCTCACTCTTCTAATCCATTGCGCAGGATTGCAACGTCACCGACACCTGCCGGCCCTGCGGCTGCAAGCGGGCGAACTTACCAGATAGATTCGGGGTGCGCCACTCCCGGTTGTCGAGCCTGTCGCGTCGGGGTTGCAAACTGCAACGGCCCGCCATGGCTGGCTATGTCTTGTGTCAGGTGTTGATTTTAGTCGTTTTGCCGGCGCTTGCCCGGACCGTGAAGTCGGCCGGTCAGGCAATAGAGCATGTTTTACCGTGAGGGTTCGGTAGAATCCAGATTTTGTCTCACCGTCTAAGGAAGGCTAATGGCTCAGCCCTATAGTGCGCGCAGTCGCGCCATCGAACCTTTTCATGTCATGGCATTACTGGCGCGGGCCAATGAGCTGCAGTCAGCCGGTCACGACGTGATTCACCTTGAAATCGGCGAGCCGGATTTCACCACCGCCGAGCCGATTATCCAGGCTGGCCAGGCCGCGTTGGCCAACGGCAAGACCCGCTATACCGCCGCCCGTGGGCTGCCCGAGTTGCGCGAAGCGATCAGCGGTTTCTACCAGCAGCGCTACGGGTTGAGCGTAGATCCGCAACGTATTCTGATCACGCCCGGTGGCTCCGGCGCGTTGTTATTGGCCAGCAGCCTGCTGGTGGATCCGGGCAAGCACTGGCTGTTGGCGGATCCAGGCTACCCCTGCAACCGGCATTTCCTGCGCTTGGTGGAGGGCGCGGCGCAGTTGGTGCCGGTGGGGCCCGACGTACGCTACCAATTGACCGCTGATCTGGTGACCAGGCACTGGAACCAGGACAGCGTGGGCGCCCTGGTTGCGTCCCCGGCCAACCCGACCGGGACCATTCTCACTCGAGACGAACTGGCCGGACTGTCGAGTGCCATCAAGGCACGCGACGGCCATCTGGTGGTTGACGAGATCTATCATGGCCTCACCTACGGCACCGACGCCGCCAGCGTGTTGGAAGTCGACGACGACGCTTTCGTCCTGAATAGTTTTTCGAAGTATTTCGGCATGACCGGCTGGCGCCTGGGCTGGCTGGTTGCTCCACCTGCAGCGGTCGATGAATTGGAGAAGTTGGCGCAAAACCTTTACATCAGCGCGCCGAGCATGGCCCAGCATGCGGCCTTGGCCTGTTTCACCCCGCGGACTCTGAGCATTCTGGAGGAGCGCCGCGCCGAGTTTGGCCGGCGTCGTGACTTCCTGCTGCCAGCCCTGCGCGAGTTGGGGTTTGGTATTGCCGTAGAGCCGGAAGGGGCGTTCTATCTCTATGCCGATATCAGCATGTTCGGCGGTGATGCCTTCGCATTCTGCCGCCATTTCCTGGAAACCGAATATGTTGCTTTCACCCCGGGGCTGGATTTCGGTCGTTATCAGGCGGGTCATCATGTGCGTTTTGCCTACACGCAAAACCTTGATCGGCTACAAGAAGCGGTGGAGCGAATTGCTCGCGGCTTGCGGAGTTGGCAAGGCTGATGCGTTTTCATCCTCCCCTCGAAACAGGTCGGCTAATTCGCCGCTATAAGCGGTTTCTCACCGATATCGAAACCGCTACCGGCGAGTTACTCACCATTCACTGCCCGAACACCGGTTCGATGCTCAACTGCATGGTGGAAGGCGGCCAGGTCTGGTTCAGCCGTTCCACTGACCCCAAGCGCAAGTTGCCGGGCACTTGGGAAATCGCCGAAACGCCCCAGGGGCGGCTGGCATGCGTCAACACGGCACGCGCCAATCAGTTGGTCGAAGAGGCATTGCGTGCCGGGCTGATCACTGAGCTCAATGGCTTTACCGCGTTGAAGCGGGAAGTGCCTTACGGGCAGGAAAAAAGCCGCATCGACTTTCGCCTGGAATACCCGCACGGCGCGGCGTTTGTCGAAGTCAAAAGTGTCACTTTGGGCTTTGATGGCACCTCTGTGGCGGCATTCCCCGATGCGGTGACCCAGCGCGGTGCCAAGCACTTGCGAGAGTTGGCCTACCTGGCGCGCGAAGGCGTTCGGGCAGTGCAGTTGTATTGCGTCAATTTGTCGGGGATCGATGCGGTGCGTCCGGCGGTGGAAATTGACGCGGGTTACGCCGCTGCATTGCGTGAGGCGAAGGCGGCGGGGGTCGAGGTGCTGGCGTACGGTGTACGGGTCACGCCTGAAGAGATCTACATCGAGCGTGCGTTGAAAGTGCTGTTGGGCACTTAGAGTTCCACCCACAGGCCTTGTTCGTCTTCACGGCCGGGCAGGGCGGTGAGGCTCTGGCCTGCGCAGGGGCCGGCGATGCATTCGCCGCTTTCGATCAGGAACAGCGCCCCATGGGTGGCGCATTGAATCAGGCTGGCGCTTGAGTCGAGGAAGCCGTTCGGCTGCCATTCCAGCGGGATGCCGCGATGGGGGCAGCGGTTGACATAGAAGTAGGCAACGCCATCCCGCCTCACCGCCAGCAGTTTGCAGCCGTCGATATCAAAACCGAGGCTGCTGTCGGGCGCGAGGGCCTTGGAGGGGCAGAGAAACTTCATTTCATTCCTTAAGTGCCTTGACGTTCAAATGCAAACAATTATCAAATGCCCGCTTCGCCCGTCAGCTGATCGGGTGCTCAATACGATGCCGGGTAGGGTTTATCTGTCACATTGATGAGTGCTTGAGCAGCCCTGCCCTGGAAGGAAACCCTGTTATGCGCCTGAGTGCCAGCGTTATTGCGCTTGTTGCCGGATTGCTGGTGAGCCACACGGCCCAAGCCTTGGAACTGCCGCAACGCTGGGTAAGCGCCGGTGGCGCGTTATCGGAATGGGTGACGGTATTGGGAGGTGAGTCGAAGCTGGTTGGCGTGGACACCACAAGCCAGCATCCGGCATCACTCAAGGCATTGCCCAGTATCGGCTATCAGCGCCAGTTGTCGGCCGAGGGCATTCTCAGCCTGCGCCCGCAGGTGCTGGTGGGCACCGAAGAGATGGGGCCGCCACCGGTGCTGGCGCAAATACGCGGCGCGGGGGTGCAGGTAGAGATGTTCTCCGCGCAGCCGGATCTACCGAGCCTGAGAGCCAACCTGTTGCACCTGGGCAAGCTGCTGGGCAGCGAGGCCGAGGCCAATAAGTTGTTTACCGGATATGAGCAGGCGCTTGATCAGCAGAAAGCCTGGGTGGCCACGGCGCGGCTGACGCAAAAATTACCCGGTGTGTTGCTGTTGCTCGGGCACGCCGGCGGCAAGCCGTTGATTGCGGGCAAGGGCACAGCCGCTGATTGGATGTTGCAACAGGCCGGCGGCCATAACCTGGCGGTTCATAGTGGTTACAAACCGTTCTCGGTGGAGTCGCTGGCCGGGTTGAGTCCTGATGTGCTGGTATTTGCCGATCGGGCACTCAGTGGTGAAGCAGCGCGCGCAGCGTTGTTCAAGGAAAACCCTATCCTCGCATCCACGCCGGCTGCCAAGAGCGGCCGGGTGATTGAGTTGGACCCGACTCTGCTGGTGGGCGGACTCGGGCCGCGCTTGCCGCAAAGCCTGGCGCAGTTGTCGGCTGGATTTTTCCCGGCCCATGCTCAACCCGCCCCATGACGACATTGGTTAAGCCGAAAACGCTGTTTATCGGACTGGCGCTGTTATGTCTGGTGGCGACCTGGCTTTCATTGGCCCTGGGCCCGGTCAGCCTGCCGTTGTTCGACACGGTCAGGGCGGCGTTGCGATTGATGGGAGCGCCGATTGATGCCCGGGGGCTTGAACAAGCAGAGTTGATCCTGGGTCAGATTCGCTTGCCGCGCACGTTACTGGGCCTGGCCGTTGGTGCTGTGCTCGCATTGTCGGGTGTGGCGATGCAGGGGTTGTTTCGCAACCCGTTGGCCGATCCTGGCCTGGTGGGCGTGTCCAGTGGCGCGGCGTTGGGGGCTGCGGTGGCAATTGTCGGAGGCTCGCTTTTTGGCGGGTTGCCGGATGCACTCGGGCCCTATCTGTTGTCGATTTGTGCGTTTCTGGGAGGCCTGGGCGTCACGGCGCTGGTTTATCGATTAGGGCGGCGCAATGGCCAAACCAACGTCGCGACGATGCTGCTCGCCGGCATCGCGCTTACAGCCCTCGCCGGTTCCGCAGTGGGGCTGTTCACCTACCTGGCGGACGACGCCACCTTGCGTACCCTGACATTCTGGAACCTGGGCAGCCTCAATGGCGCCAGCTATTCGCGATTATGGCCGTTGCTGCTGGTGAGTGCGGGCGTGGCGCTGTGGCTGCCGCGCCGAGCGAAGGCCTTGAATGCGCTATTGCTGGGTGAGTCCGAGGCCAGCCATCTGGGCATTGATGTTGAAAGGCTCAAGCGTGAGCTGGTGTTCTGTACGGCGTTGGGCGTTGGCGCAGCGGTGGCTGCGGCCGGCATGATCGGCTTTGTCGGGTTGGTGGTACCGCACTTGGTGCGGTTGCTGGCAGGGCCGGATCACCGAGTGTTATTGCCTGCTTCGGTGCTGGCGGGGGCGAGCTTGTTGCTGTTCGCGGATTTGGTCGCGCGCTTGGCGTTGGCGCCGGCGGAACTGCCGATCGGTATCGTCACCGCGTTCATCGGCGCACCATTTTTCCTTTATTTATTGCTGCGAGGGCGCGCCTGATGTTGCGCGTGGAAGCGTTGCAGATCCGCCGCGCACGCAAAACCGTGTTGGCGGATGTCACCTTGGACCTGCTGCCGGGCGAAGTGCTGGGCGTGTTGGGTCCCAATGGTGCGGGCAAAAGTACCTTGCTGAGTGCGCTGTGCGGTGAGTTGCTGCCTGATCAGGGCAAGGTCTGGCTGGATCAGCAAGAGTTGAAGCATTTGAGCGGAGCACAACGAGCGCAACGCCTGGCGGTATTACCCCAGACCTCAACCCTGGATTTCGCTTTCCGTGTCGAGGAAGTTGTCGGCATGGGCCGCTTGCCGCATCAGACAGGGCGAGTACGTGATGAGCAAATCATCAGCGCGGCGCTGCAGGCGGCGGATGTGGGGCACCTGAGTGGTCGCAGTTACTTGGCGTTATCGGGCGGAGAGCGTCAACGGGTGCACCTGGCCCGTGTATTGGCGCAGTTATGGCCGGGCGAGGCGGGGCAGACGCTGTTGCTGGATGAACCGACATCGATGCTTGATCCGTTGCATCAGCATACGACCTTGCAGGCGATCCGTAGCTTTGCCGATCGTGGCGCAGCGGTGTTGGTGATCCTGCATGACCTGAACCTGGCCGCGCGTTACTGTGATCGTATCCTGTTGCTGGAGGACGGACGCCCTCACGCCTTGGACACACCGGCACAGGTGCTGCGACCCGAGCCGCTCAAAGCGGTGTTTGGTCTGGATGTATTGGTGCAGTTGCATCCGGAGCGTGGCCATCCGTTGATCATCGCGCGCTGAACTCAGTTTCTCACAGGCAAAAAAAGACCCGGCAAGAGCCGGGTCAAATAACCGTGATTAGCCTGATGAGGAGATAATCTGAGAGTCCGAACCAATGGTCTTTCAGTTATCGGCTGATCTCGCGACCAGTTGCGATAATCATAACGATTCTCATTTGAGAGTCAACCCTTGTTTTATCCGTACCCGTTACTTTTCTCAAAAAGCCTGCAAATACTGGATTGATCGTCGGATCTAAATCGACTGGCGCGTCGAGAGCGCATCCAACTGACGGTTCAACGCCTCCTTGCGCTCCTTGGGTATGTCGTTCCAATGCACGTCCATCAATGCGCCTTCAATGGCATAGAGCAGGACTTTTGATGCGCGGAACCCGCGAGTTCGCACGGCTCGGTAAGCATCGACTGCGCCAAGGCGGCGTAGGTCGGATGCGCTGTGGATGCCCACCGCATGCAGCCACTGTGCCGACGTCTTGCCAAGGTTTTTCAGGTGTTGCAGCTCATCGTTCATCAAGCCTCCTTGCGACGGCCGAAGGGTGCGGTGGGTATTCGTGACCAGGCAAGCCTGAAAATGAGTGTAGCGCTCAGTAGGAAAAGCGTGATTCTTTGGTCGGGAATGGCTTAAAAGCTTATAAGAACGCCGCTTTATGTCGGGCACGGAAAAGCGCCCGGCACGCCTGATGCGCGGCCGGGAGCTGGGGTTTTGAGGTTATTTGGTGCGGTAACGCAGGCGGGTCCCGAAATTCACCGACATCAGGATCTCGTCAGCCGTCAGGTCGGGTGAGAAGTAAGTGCCGGAAATCTGCGCATGGGCCAGGCTGGCGCCCTCCAATGAACATTCGCGTAAATCCAGCCCACGTAAGTCGGCAGAGCGGAAATAGGCGTCGGTAAAGTCGATACCCGCAGCGTTCAGGTCGCGCAGATCCAAGCCTCGGAAGTCGCCGCCACGCATGTCGATGACGCCGTCTTCGGGGCGCTGCTGATTGAAGGCCCGAATGTCGTCCTTGTGCAGGAGCGCGTAGAGCGGGGTATCAAGAAGCTTGGGCTGACTCATGACGGCGACTCCTGTTGGAATTGTAATGCCACTATAGTGCCAGTATTGCAGGGTCGTGCGCCAAAGTCGGCGGCACGACCAAGAAATATTTCTTACAGGCCGGGCAAGCGTTGACGAATATGCGCGACCAAGGCATCGAGGGTTCCGCTTTCATTGGTCTCGACGCGTTTGCTCAACAGCAGCTCCTGCGCGGTCAGCGGGTCACGACTGGCCTGTTGTTCTTCGATAACTGTCAATGTTGCGTCGGACGGATCGTTTTTTTCGGCCTCACGCTGTGCCAGCCAACTGGCGATAACGGCTTGGGGCGCATTGCAATCCAGAATCAGGAACGGTGCCCCGGTGGATTCGGCAACTCGGGCTGCCGCATCACGCTGTTCGAGTTTCAAGAAGGTGGCATCCAGCACCACCGGGAAACCGGCGCGCAGCACAGTGTCGGCAATTTCGTTGAGGCGCGTGTACGTCGCAGCACTGGCGTCATGGCTATAGATACCGGCTTGCGGTGTGTTTTCGACGTGCTGCTCGCCAAACAGGCGTTTGCGTTCCACGTCCGAACGCAGGCGAACAGCCCCTAATGCCTCGACCAGGCGCATTGCGACATGGCTTTTGCCCACGGCCGAAACACCATGGGTAATTGCCAGGAAGCGCGATGGGATAGTGCTGTAGCTTTCAGCCAGATTGGCATAGTTGCGGTACTGACGCAGGGTGGTGGCGCGTTGCACCGGGTCGGCTTCGCTCGGCATGCTGAACAGCGCAACTTTCGCCCGGACCAAGGCGCGATAAGCCTTGTAGAAGTTCAGCAACTCCAGGCCCTGATAATCCCCGGTCAGTTCCAGGTATTGGCTCATAAACCGTCGCGCAAGGAATTTGAGGCCACGGTCTTCCAAGTCCATCGCCAGGAACGCGGTGTCGGCGTACACGTCGGTGAAGCGGAACGGCTCGTTGAATTCGATGCAGTCGAAGATCACCACATGGCCGTCGATCAGCGTGGCGTTACCCAGGTGGATATCACCATGGCATTCGCGGGTGAATCCACTGAGTTTGCGCTGTTCCAGCAGCGGCTTGAGGCGTTCGAAGCTGCTATCGGCCCAGGCTTGCAGGGCTTCGAGCTGAGTGAGGTCGGCCTTGTCAGTGAGGAAAGGGCGGATCTGTTCGAAGTTCTGGCGTACCGGTGCCATCACTTCTTCCGGGGTGCCGGCCGGGTGCTCTTGCGAAACCTTGGGGGCATTGAGGTGGAAGTGCGCGATCTGCTTGGCCATTTCGTCAATGTGAGCGCTGGTGAGTTCACCGTTGGCTTGCAAGGTGCTCAACATCTGGCTTTGCGGAAATTGACGCATTTTCAGCGCGTACTCGATCACCGGGCCGTCGCCCGCCAATCGCGGTGCATCGGCAGTGCCGGTAATTGGTAGCACTTCAAGATACAAATCTTCGGTCAGGCGCTGGTTGAGGCGCAGCTCTTCGTTGCAAAAGTGGCCGCGCTTTTCCAGGTCGGTGAAGTCCAGGAAGCCGAAGTTCATCGGTTTCTTCAGTTTATAAGCATAGGGACCGGTCAGGATCACCCAGGAAATATGGGTTTCAATGACTTGAAATGCTTCCACCGGATGCGGATACAAAGCCGGGTTTTGCAGGGCGGCAATCAGAGAGTGGCTCACGGGCGATCCTTCAAAGTCTGGGAGAAATCATTGCAGGCATTATGGCCGCTACTGGCGGTCGTGCAAACCGCTGTCCGGCTCATGTTGATCATCAATAAAGTGCGTATAATCCGCCGCCATGACTCGAACCCGATCTCCCCGTTCCCGTAAAAAACCTCCTTCGCGCAGCCTGCGCCCGTGGCTGGGCTGGGCGCTCAAGCTCGGCCTGGTTGGCCTTGTGGCGCTCGCCGGCGTCGCGGTGTATCTCGACGCCGTGGTCCAGGAGAAGTTCTCCGGCAAGCGCTGGACCATCCCGGCCAAGGTGTATGCACGCCCGCTGGAATTGTTCGCCGGCCAGAAACTGAGCAAGGAAGACTTCCTCACCGAACTCGATGCGCTGGGCTATCGGCGCGAGCCCGTGAGCAACGGCCCGGGCTCGGCCGCCGTCAGCGGGAATACCGTCGACCTGAACACCCGCGGCTTTCAATTCTACGAAGGCCTGGAAAAAGCCCAGCCGGTACGCGTGCGTTTTTCCGGTGATTACGTGGCCGAGCTGTCGTCGCTCAACGGTGCCAAGCTGCCGGTTGTACGCCTCGAGCCGCTGATGATCGGCGGCATTTATCCCAAGAACCTTGAAGACCGGATTCTGATCAAACTCGATCAAGCGCCTCCGTACCTGTTGGAAACGCTGGTTGCTGTAGAGGACCGCGACTTCTACAGCCACTGGGGCGTCTCGCCAAAGTCGATCGCCCGCGCGATTTGGATCAATACCTCCGGCGGCAAGATGACTCAGGGCGGCAGTACGCTCACCCAGCAACTGGTGAAAAACTTCTACCTGACCAGTGAGCGCAGCCTGACACGTAAGCTCACCGAAGCCATGATGGCGATGCTGCTGGAGTTGCATTACAGCAAGCAGGAAATCCTCGAGGCGTACCTCAACGAGGTCTTCGTCGGCCAGGACGGCCAGCGCGCGGTGCACGGTTTCGGCTTGGCCAGTCAGTTCTTCTTCGGGCAGCCGTTGTCTGAATTGAAGTTGCACCAGGTTGCGCTGCTGGTGGGGATGGTCAAGGGGCCGTCCTATTACAACCCGCGTCGCAACCCTGAGCGTGCGCTCGAACGTCGCAACCTGGTGCTCGATGTATTGGAACAGCAGGGCGTTGCCACTGCTGAGCAGGTCGCAGCCGCGAAGCAAATGCCGCTGGGGGTCACCACCCGCGGCAAACTGGCAGACAGCTCATTCCCCGGCTTTATTGATTTGGTCAAACGTCAACTGCGTGAAGACTACCGCGACGAAGACTTGACCGAAGAAGGGCTGCGTATCTTCACCAGCTTCGACCCGATTCTGCAGATGAAGGCCGAGGCGTCGGTCAACGACACCTTCAAGCGCCTCACCGGCCGTAAAGGCTCCGATGAAGTAGAAGCCGCCATGGTCGTGACCAACCCGGAAACCGGGGAGGTCCAGGCCATGATCGGTAGCCGTCAGGCCAGTTTTGCCGGTTTCAACCGCGCCCTCGATGCCGTGCGTCCGATCGGCTCGCTGGTCAAGCCGGCGGTTTACCTGACCGCTCTGGAAAAACCGAGCAAGTACACGCTGACCAGTTGGCTTTCGGATGATCCGCTGTCTATCAAAGGGGCCGACGGTCAGGTATGGACGCCAAAGAACTTCGACCGCCGCTCGCATGGCACAGTGTTCCTGTATCAGGGACTGGCGCATTCCTACAACATCTCGACATCGCGCCTGGGGCTCGAAGTCGGCGTGCCGAATGTTCTGAAGACGCTGGCGCGACTGGGGATCGAGCGAGAGTTTCCGGCGTTCCCGTCGATGCTTCTGGGGGCGGCGGCCATGAGCCCGATGGAAGTGGCCACCATGTACCAGACCCTGGCCAATGGCGGTTTCAATACGCCGATGCGCGGTATTCGCAGTGTGCTGACCGCCGAGGGCGAACCGCTCAAGCGCTACCCGTTCCAGATCCAACAGCGTTTCGACGCGGGCTCCATTTACCTGATCCAGAACGCCATGCAGCGTGTGATGCGTGAAGGTACCGGGCGCTCGGTTTACAGCGTGCTGCCGTCGAACCTGACGCTGGCGGGCAAGACCGGCACCAGTAACGACTCGCGCGACAGCTGGTTCGCAGGTTTTGGCCAGGACGTACTGGCCGTGGTGTGGCTGGGCCGTGACGACAATGGCAAGACGCCGTTCACCGGTGCGACTGGCGCGCTGCAGGTTTGGACCAGCTTTATGCGTAAGGCCGACCCGTTGCCACTCAACATGCCGCAGCCGGACAATATCGTGCAGGCCTGGATTGATCCGCACACAGGCCAAGGTTCCGATGCCAACTGCCCGGGTGCGGTGCAGATGCCGTATATTCGCGGCAGCGAGCCATCACCGGGTGCCGCATGCGGGGGCAGTGCCCCTGCTGACGCAGAGTCGGTGATGGATTGGGTCAAGGGCTGGATGAATTAAGCAAAGAGGGTTTCAAGTGAACAAGTTGTGGATTCCAGCGATTACAGTTCTGGCTTTGCTCGGCGGTTGCTCCAGCGTGCAACGCGGCTCTATTCCGGTAGTGGACTCGAGTACGAACGTCTCCAATAACGACCGGATTTCGGCTAACGGCGGGTTTCGTCAAACCGTGACTAACCGTCCGGCGCAGGCCAAACCTCAGGCAATGCCGCAGGACTCGGGCGTGGTAGTGATGGTGCCTGGCAGTGGTGCCGCCGCCGCAGCGCCGATCAGTGCCGAACCATGGACCCCTGGGCCAAGCACTTCGGGGCCGAGCGATTCCACGCCTATCCAAACGCCGCCGGTCAACCAGGGCAGCTACAGTGTGCCGTCGACGCCGAGCGGAATTCCTTCGTCGTCCAATGCCGGCGGTCTGTCGGCTGATGAACAACTGGATGGCCCGGTATTGGCGCTGCTCACCACTGCCCAGCAACAGCAGGCCGGTGGCGATCTCAATGGCGCTTCGTCGAGCCTTGAACGTGCCCAACGGGTTGCGCCTCGCGAACCCCAAGTGTTGTATCGCCTGGCCCAGGTACGCATGGCCCAGGGTGATGCGCCGCAAGCCGAGCAGTTCGCTCGCCGTGGTTTGACCATGGCCAACGGTCGTCCCGACCTGCAAGCCAGCCTGTGGGCGTTGATCGGTGACGCGCGTGCCGCACAAGGCGACGCGGCCGGCGCTGCTCAGGCTCGGGCAAAAGCCAAGGTCAGCCTCTGATGGATGTACGTTTTCCGGCCATTGCCGAACAGTTGTTGTTGATCGAGCGAGAATTGCGCGTGCAGGGCTGGTGGGACGAAGTGTCCCCCAGCGCCGAAGCCCTCAGTAGCGTCGAGCCTTTTTCGGTCGACACATTGGATTTTCACCAGTGGCTGCAATGGGTTTTCCTGGTGCGCATGAAGCAGATCCTCGAACAGGATCTGCCTTTGCCCAATGCTTCCGGAATTCTGGAAATGGCCGAGATGGTGTATGCCGACCGGCCGCTGGAGAGCCTTGGCTTGCGCAACGCGCTGAAAAAGTTCGACCAATTGATCGTCGACGCTCGTTAATTGCATGACTGTCGGATTTTTCGGCAGTCTTGCGCACATTTCTATCGCTTGGCGACATTCAGGCGAGTTTTATCCCTCCTCAAAGCCCTTTCTTCTACGTTCTCATGCGCTTAGTTGGAAAAAAGCGCAATTATTGCTTGACTTGAAGAGCATGAAACAGAAGAATCCAAAGTCCGCTGTATCGGGACTGCCAGAAGCAGGCCCGCTCAGCAGATCATGAGGCGCATATCCGCGCCGACCTGTAACACCCGCAACGCGTTACCTCGCGCTGGGTGGGAAAAGCCCGCAACACTTGGGACGATCCCAATACTTGCTCAGTCAGTGCTGACGTAGTCGGCGACCACCGTCGCTCATGCTCTGTTGAGAAGTAAACCTATTAAGACCCGTCGGTTTTTAACGGACGGTATTCTGGCGTTTTAGAGGTGAACAACGTGGAGCTTTTATCTGGCGGTGAGATGCTCGTCCGCTTTTTGCGTGACGAAGGTGTCGACTATATCTACGGGTACCCTGGTGGTGCTTTGCTGCACGTCTACGACGCACTGTTCAAGGAACCGGCTGTTACCCACATCCTGGTTCGCCACGAACAGGCCGCGACCCATATGGCCGATGGTTACGCCCGTGCCACCGGTAAAGCCGGCGTGGTACTGGTAACGTCCGGCCCAGGCGCAACCAATGCCATCACTGGCATCGCGACTGCCTATATGGACTCCATTCCGATGGTGATTATTTCCGGTCAGGTTGCCAGCACCATGGTCGGTACTGATGCGTTCCAGGAAACCGACATGATCGGTATCTCCCGGCCGATCGTGAAACATAGCTTCATGATCAAGCATGCGTCGGAAATTCCGGAAATCATGAAAAAGGCGTTCTACCTCGCACAATCCGGTCGTCCGGGTCCTGTAGTGGTAGATATTCCCAAGGACATGACTAACCCGGCCGAAAAATTCGAATACATTTTCCCGAAGAAAGCCAAGCTGCGCTCCTACAGCCCGGCCGTGCGTGGGCACTCCGGGCAAATCCGCAAGGCGGCGGAAATGCTCCTGGCCGCCAAGCGCCCGGTACTGTACTCCGGGGGTGGCGTGATTCTGGGCGGCGGTTCCGCACCGCTGACCGAATTGGCCAAGCTGCTTAACCTGCCGGTTACCAATACCTTGATGGGACTTGGCGCATTTCCGGGTTCGGATCGTCAGTTCGTCGGCATGCTCGGCATGCACGGCAGTTACACCGCCAACCTGACCATGCACCACGCCGATGTAATTCTGGCGGTTGGCGCACGGTTCGATGACCGCGTGATCAACGGCGCGAGCAAGTTTTGCCCGAACGCCAAGATCATCCATATCGACATCGACCCGGCGTCCATCTCCAAGACCATCAAGGCCGACGTGCCGATCGTAGGGCCAGTGGAAAGCGTACTGACCGAAATGGTCGCAGCGCTCAAGGACATCGGCGAAACGCCGAACAAGGAATCCGTTGCCAGCTGGTGGAAGCAAATCGACGAATGGCGCGGCGACCGCGGCCTGTTCCCTTACGACAAGGGCGACGGCAGCATCATCAAGCCACAAACCGTGATCGAGACCCTGTGCGAAGTGACCAAGGGCGACGCCTTTGTGACCTCCGACGTGGGCCAGCACCAGATGTTCGCCGCGCAGTACTACAAGTTCGACAAGCCTAACCGCTGGATCAACTCCGGTGGCCTGGGCACGATGGGCTTTGGTTTCCCGGCGGCCATGGGAGTAAAGCTGAGCTTTCCGGACGCCGACGTGGCCTGTGTCACTGGCGAAGGCAGCATCCAGATGAACATCCAGGAACTGTCGACGTGCCTGCAGTACGGCCTTCCCGTGAAGATCGTCTGCCTGAACAACGGCGTGCTGGGCATGGTTCGTCAGTGGCAGGACATGAGCTACGGTAGTCGTCACTCCCACTCTTACATGGAATCGCTGCCGGATTTCGTCAAGTTGGTTGAAGCCTATGGCCACGTAGGCATGCGCATCACCGATTTGAAAGATCTGAAGCCGAAGATGGAAGAAGCGTTCGCCATGAAGGACCGCCTGGTGTTCATCGATATTCAGGTGGATACCAGCGAGCACGTCTACCCGATGCAAATCAAAGACGGCTCTATGCGCGATATGTGGCTGAACAAGACGGAGCGTACTTAATCATGCGGCACATTATCTCCCTGCTTCTGGAGAACGAACCCGGCGCTCTGTCCCGTGTTGTCGGCCTGTTTTCGCAACGCAACTACAACATCGAAAGCCTGACCGTGGCCCCGACCGAAGACCCGACCCTGTCGCGCCTGACGTTGACCACCGTGGGTCATGATGAGGTGATCGAGCAGATCACCAAGAACCTCAACAAGCTGATCGAAGTGGTCAAGCTGGTCGACCTGTCGGAAAGTGCCCACATCGAGCGCGAGCTGATGCTGGTCAAGGTCAAGGCCACGGGTGCCCAACGTGCCGAGATCAAGCGCACCACCGACATTTATCGCGGGCAGATCGTCGATGTGAGCGCCAGCGTTTATACCGTTCAACTGACCGGTACGAGCGACAAGCTGGACAGCTTCATCCAGTCGATCGGGACGGCCTCGATTCTGGAAACCGTACGCAGTGGTGTCACCGGGATTGCCCGTGGCGACAAAGTACTCAGCATCTAACCCAATTAGCGAATGGCCTTACGGCCTGGATATATAGAGGAACCTCATGAAAGTTTATTACGATAAAGATTGTGACCTGTCGATCATCCAGGGCAAGAAAGTCGCCATCATCGGTTACGGCTCCCAGGGCCACGCCCAAGCGTGCAACCTGAAAGATTCCGGCGTTGACGTTACCGTTGGCCTGCGCAAAGGCTCGGCTACCGTTGCCAAGGCTGAAGCTCACGGCCTCAAAGTGACTGACGTTGCTTCCGCTGTTGCGGCCGCCGACCTGGTCATGATCCTGACTCCGGACGAGTTCCAGTCCGCGCTGTACAAAAACGAAATCGAGCCGAACATCAAGAAGGGCGCCACCCTGGCCTTTTCCCACGGTTTCGCGATTCACTACAACCAGGTTGTGCCGCGCGCCGACCTCGACGTGATCATGATCGCGCCGAAGGCTCCGGGCCACACCGTACGTTCCGAGTTCGTCAAAGGCGGCGGTATTCCTGACTTGATCGCGATCTACCAGGACGCTTCGGGCAACGCCAAGAACGTTGCACTGTCCTACGCTGCCGGCGTCGGCGGCGGTCGTACCGGCATCATCGAAACCACCTTCAAGGACGAAACTGAAACCGACCTGTTCGGCGAACAGGCCGTACTGTGCGGCGGTACCGTTGAGCTGGTGAAAGCCGGTTTCGAAACTTTGGTTGAAGCTGGCTACGCGCCGGAAATGGCCTACTTCGAATGCCTGCACGAACTGAAGTTGATCGTTGACCTCATGTACGAAGGCGGTATCGCCAACATGAACTACTCGATCTCCAACAACGCCGAGTACGGTGAGTACGTAACCGGTCCGGAAGTGATCAACGCCGAGTCCCGCCAGGCTATGCGCAATGCTCTGAAACGTATTCAGGACGGCGAATACGCCAAAATGTTCATCAGCGAAGGCGCGACCGGCTACCCTTCGATGACCGCCAAGCGTCGTAACAACGCCGCCCACGGTATCGAAGTCATCGGCGAGCAACTGCGCTCCATGATGCCGTGGATCGGTGCCAACAAAATCGTCGACAAAGCCAAAAACTAAGTCGTACGTACCCAGGGAAAACGCGGCTTCGGCCGCGTTTTTTCGTTTGAGTAAGCTGGTTCTGGTATAAAGCTGCATCGTTTGCGGGCGAACACTCGCCGCAAGTATCTGTCGAATTTTTTTCACCCCGTTGCAAGGTAAAGTCCATGAGCGAACGTCCCGAAGAGCCAAACCAGGCTTCTGACGCCGAAAGCCTGCTACCGATTGATGAGCATGTCGAAGAAGGGCATGACGCGGAAGGCCGCAAGGTCCGGCATCGTGGCATCTATCTGCTGCCCAACCTGTTTACTACGGCGAATCTGTTTGCCGGCTTCTATTCCATCATCAACTCGATGAGTGCCCAAAGCGCATTGGCTGCGGGTGATGCGGCGAGTGCCAGCAAGTACTTTGGTTTTGCCGCCATCGCCATCTTCGTCGCCATGGTGCTGGATGGCCTGGATGGTCGTGTCGCGCGCATGACCAATACCCAGAGCGCTTTCGGTGCCGAGTACGACTCGTTGTCGGACATGGTTGCCTTTGGTGTCGCCCCTGCGTTGCTGGCGTTTGCCTGGGCGCTCGGTGATATGGGGAAGGTCGGCTGGATGGTGGCCTTCATCTATGTTGCGGGTGCGGCTTTGCGTCTTGCGCGTTTCAACACTCAAGTAGGCACTGCCGACAAACGGTACTTCATTGGCCTGGCCAGTCCTGCTGCTGCGGGAGTGGTGGCGGGTATCGTTTGGGCGTTCAGTGACTACGGCATCCAGGGATCGAAAATGTCGTTCCTGGTCGCGTTGATGGTTGCTGCGGCCGGCATGTTGATGGTCAGTAATATCAAGTACAACAGCTTCAAGGAGTTAGACCTCAAAGGGCGTGTTCCTTTCGTAGCGATTCTTGTCGTGGTACTGGTGTTTGCAGTGGTATTCAGCGACCCGCCGCGAATTCTGTTGTTGGCCTTCCTGGTCTACGCCGCTTCGGGGCCGATTCAGTACCTGCTGCATCTTCGCCGGGACAAAACATTGCCTTAATGTAATTTCCCCCATACTCCGCAGTCTATTGGTGCATCAGTTCTCCAATGCTGCGGAGTTGCCATGTTAATCAAAATCCCAAAAGCGTCCGATTGCCACGAATCGGATGTCACTCCTGAGTCTTTCTATCTCTCTCGCCGCAGCTTGCTCGGTGGTGCGCTTGCCGGCATTGCCACGAGCAGCTTGCCCCGTTGGGCCGGCGCTGAAGAGGCGGCACGTTATGCCGATGTCGAGCCGGGCAAGGCGCCCAATTGGTTTGCGCAAAAGCTCCCAGGTACCAAATGGCAAGCGGTGACGGTCAAGGATGAGGCGATCACGCCGTTCAAGGATGCAACCCACTACAACAACTTCTACGAGTTCGGCACAGACAAGGGCGACCCGGCGAAGAATGCGGGCTCGCTCAAAACTGAGCCATGGAGTGTTGTGATTGACGGTGAGGTCGCGAAACCGGGGCGCTACGCTTTGGAAGACTTCATGAAGCCTTACGAGCTGGAAGAGCGCATCTACCGCCTGCGTTGCGTCGAAGCGTGGTCGATGGTCATCCCCTGGATCGGCTTTCCTATTTCCGCCTTGCTCAAACAGGTTGAACCTACTTCCAAAGCGAAGTACATCCGATTTGAAACTTTGCAGGACCCGAAGAGCATGCCGGGTCAGCGCTCCAGTTTCGGCTTGATCGACTGGCCTTATGTGGAAGGGCTGCGTCTGGACGAGGCGATGAATCCATTGGCGATTCTTGCCGTTGGTATGTATGGGCGAGAGTTGCCTAACCAGAACGGTGCGCCCTTGCGCTTGATCGTGCCTTGGAAGTATGGCTTCAAGAGCGTGAAGTCGATCGTGCGGATCAGTCTTGCAAGCGAGCAGCCTAAGACCACTTGGCAGAGCATCGCTGCTGATGAGTATGGGTTTTATGCGAATGTGAACCCAACGGTTGACCATCCGCGTTGGACCCAGGCGCGGGAACGCCGGTTGCCGAGCGGCCTTTTTAGCCCGAACGTGCGTGACACGCAGATGTTCAATGGCTACGCGGATGAGGTCGCTTCTCTATATACAGGTCTCGACCTGAAGAAGAACTATTGATGCGTTATCCGATCTGGCGCATCGGCGTCTTTATTGCAGCCGCTGTATGGCCTTTGTACTGGCTATATGAAGCCTGGAGTTTTACCCTGGGGCCCGACCCGGGCAAAGTGCTGGTTGACCGCCTGGGTCTGGGCACCCTGATTCTATTGCTGATCACGCTTGCGATGACACCGCTCCAGAAATTGAGCGGTTGGGCAGGGTGGATTGCCGTTCGCCGGCAACTGGGGTTGTGGTGCTTTGCCTATGTAGTGCTGCATTTGGCGGCTTATTGTGTATTCGTCCTGGGGTTTGACTGGTCGCAGCTGGATGTGGAGTTGCGTAAGCGCCCGTACATAATTGTCGGCATGCTGGGGTTTCTGTCTTTACTGGTTTTGGCCGCGACGTCCAATCGTTATAGTCAGCGTCGGTTGGGTAGTCGCTGGAAAAAACTGCATCGTTTGGTGTACGTGATTTTGGGGCTCGGCTTGTTGCACATGTTGTGGATAGTTCGGGCTGATCTTAAGGAGTGGGCTGTCTATGCTTCTATCGGGGCATTGCTTCTGGTGTTGCGTGTGCCGCCGGTGATGCGTCGGATTCCGCGCCTTATTACCAGAAAAGCACCTTCTGCGACAAAAACGTAATTAACCCTTGACGGCAGATTCTGGAAGTCTATAATTCGCCCCACTTCCGGCGCAGTCGAAACGGAAAACTCCTTGGTAAACAAAGAGTTACGCAGAATTCGACAGCGAGTTGCTTCAGTTCATCGAAGCCCAGAAGGAGTTGGTAGAGCAGTGTTGTTTGGCTCTATTAACGTTTCGATCCTCTCGGTCGAAAGCTGAGAAAAAGAGGTGTTGACAGCAGCGTGTAACGCTGTAGAATTCGCCTCCCGCTAACGAGAGATCGGAAGCGCAAGTGGTTGAAGTTGTTGAAGAAATCTTCGAAAGCTTCTGAAAATAACCGCTTGACAGCAAATGAGGCTGCTGTAGAATGCGCGCCTCGGTTGAGACGAATAGCTCTTAACCAACCGCTCTTTAACAACTGAATCAAGCAATTCGTGTGGGTGCTTGTGGAGTCAGACTGATAGTCAAC
>NZ_JASLAW010000162.1 GCF_030147005.1 Pseudomonas sp. | reverse complement strand
CTTGCTCCCGCTGGACTGCGTAGCAGTCCCATTTTTGGGGCCGCTTCGCGCCCCAACGGGAGCAAGCTCCCTCGCCACAGGTCGCAGGTTTTTCTGCTTTAGCGCTTAACTGACCGGCATTAGGGCTTGCCCGCGAAAGCGCCGTGTCAGTCAACGAAGCGTGGGCTGACCCACCGCATTCGCGAGCAAGCCCGCTCCCACAGTTGAAATAGGGTGGTTAGAAATGGGTGAAGGTCAGGCCCAGCTTGTAAGTGGGCCCGTACTCTTCGTACTGGCCGTTGTAGCTGCGGTGGCCGGTGTAGACGAAGTACGACTCATCGGTGAGGTTCTGCGCCTCGAAGCTGACTTGCAGATTTTTGCTCAGCGAATAGCGCGCGCTGAAATCGACGAAGGTTTGCGCATCCACATGCAGGTCGTGGGCCTTGTCGCTGATCGACGCCAGTTCGTACAGGTAAGCCGACTTGTAGTTGGCCGAGAGGCGCAGGCTGAGCTTGTCGTCTTCCCAGCCCAGCATCAGGTTGCCGACGGTGTCCGACTGGTTGGGCAGGCTGATGTTGCGCTTGCGGTTGCCACCGCTGGCACTGTCGAAGCCTTCGATGTCCGCGCTGGAGCGGCTGAAGGTGCTGTTGGCGCCGATCAGCAGACCGTTCCACGGAGCGGGCAGCCAGTCGAATTTTTGCGAGTAGGCCAGTTCCAGGCCATACAGCTTGGCGCTGTCGCCGTTGGCGAAGGTATGGGCCTCGGCGAAGTTGGTCCAGGCGCCGCTACCGGCGACGTCGGTGTTGTAGACGAAATTCTGGATGTCCTTGTAGAACACGAACGCCGACACGGAACCGGCGCGGCCCATAAAGTGTTCGATGCCCAGGTCCAGGTTGCTCGACTCCAGGGGCTTGAGGTCCGGGTTGCCGAATGTGGCTTCGTCATCGTCGATGACAAAACCCGGGGCCAGTTGACCAAAGGTCGGGCGCACCACGGATTTGGTCCAGGCAGCACGCACCTGGGTGTTCTTGTCGATCTGGTAGCGCGCATGCAGGCCTGGCAACCAGTGGTGATAACGGCGTTTAGTCTCGGTGGCGCTGAACTGGCCGTCGGTGGCGCCGGTGCCCTTGGCTTCGAATTCGGTGCCCTCGTAGCGCATCCCGGCAATGAACCGCCAGTCGTCGATATCGACGGTGTTCATCAGGTAGCCGGCGTTGATGTCTTCGTGGATGGTGAAGTCGTTGACCCGGGATTCGGTGGGGTCGTAGAAGTCATCGCGATTGAGGCCACCGATCAGTTGGCGGATGTTGCCCGCGCTGATGCCCGGCCCAAAGCGGCCGAGACGGTAATCGACATTGCCTTTCTGGAAATGCGTGAGGTTGAGCTGCTCGTCAGTGAAACCCTGCTCATCCAGATCCTTGTAGGCCCAGGCCTCCAGGTCGTTGTCCTTGTGGCGTCGGCTGACCTTGCCGCCGAACTTGAACTGGGAGGCGTAGCCGCTCAGGTCATAGTCGCGGGTCAGGTCCAGGCGCAGGTTTTTCTCGGTGTCCTGGGTGTGCTGTTTCTCCCAGTCGACTTTGTCGAGGCTGAAATTGCCGGCGTCGTAGAAGCCGCTGCCGATTAGCGGGCGTGGCTTGGTCTTGTCATAGAAACCACTGTCGGCAAAGTCACCACCGTCGAAGGTGGCCCCCGCGATATGCGCCGGGCTGTCTTCACTGGAGCGGCTGTAGCCGGCCTGGCCGCTCAAGGTCCACAGGCCGAGCATGCGTTCGCCGCCGAACACGTAAGACTGGATCTGCTGGGTTTCTTCGCGGTTCTTGAGCTTGCGCTTGCCCTCGGCCTCGCCCAACTCACCGGGCGCCTGGGGGGCGGCGAATTCGAGGCTGGCGGCGTTGCGGGTTTCGGTGTCTTTGTAACGGCTGTAGAGGGTGCGCAGGTAGTAACTGCTCAGGTCATCGGGCTTGTAGTCGAAGTTCAGGCCGCCACCGGCGCGTTCGCGACTGATGTCGTAGTCGCGCTGTTCGAACTCGTTGAGCCTGGCGCCCCTGCTGAAATCCCAGGCGCCGCCGGTTTCGACGTTGTCCGAGCCGAAATCACGCTTCTGCCAACTGAGGGCCGCGGCCACGCCGAAGTTGTCGATGCCGTCGCCAAGGCTGAACCGGTTGCTGGCGGCGCCGGAGAATTTCGGGCTGGTCTGGCGAGTGTTCTTGTCATAACTGGCCTCGGTGCTGCCGGTATAGAACAGGCCCTTGTGGTCGAACGCCGACAGGCTTTTCACGTCGACGGTACCGCCGAGGGAATTGGCGTCCATGTCCGGCGTGAGCGTCTTGATCACCGACAGCGATTGCACCAGTTCGGCAGGCAGTACGTCGAGGGCCACGGCGCGGCGTTCGCTTTCAGGTGATGGCACCAACGTGCCGTTGATGGTCACACTGTTGAGGTCCGGCCCCAGGCCGCGCACGCTGACAAAACGGCCTTCGCCCTGGTCCCGCTCGACGCTGATCCCCGGCAGGCGCTGCACCGCTTCGGCGACGTTTTCGTCCGGCAACTGGGCCACGCCGTCGGCGTGCACCACGCTCTTGATGCTGTCGGAGACGCGTTGCTCCTTGAGGGCGCTGCCGATGGCGGCGGCCTGCCCGACCACGTCGACGTGCTCGGTGGTGGCCGCTTCGGCGGCGCTGAGCCGCTCGCAGGCGATCGCCAGGGCCAAGGCGGTAAGCGTAAAGCTGACGAGCCCGGTGCGCTTGTACATGAAACCCTCCCCAAGAATCCGTTGGCGCCAGGCAAGGGGCCCGGCAACTGGAAGGGCAAGCTAGGGCTGGAGGGTGACGGTTCTGTGACAGGCCAATGCGTAGAGCCAGAAAACACGGGGTTTGCCGGGCCCTTGAGCGTACAAATGAGCTGAAATGACCTCGATCAAACTGAGGGAGCGGGCTGGCTCGTAAAGGCGGTATGTCGGTCACTGAATGTATTAACTGACCCACCGTATTCGCGAGCCAGCCCGCGCCCGCATTTGTTCGGGTTGTGGCGCGCAATTGCGTTTATACCGTGAGCTGATTCGACCCTCCCCCAGCGTCATCCAACCGTCACATGCATCTGCTGTGCTGGCGTCCACCGCTTATTTGCCCAAGGACTCGCAGCCATGTTTTCCGTGCTCAAACCCCATCGCTGGAAACTCGCCCTGCTGCTGATCGCCGCCAACCTCGGGCTGATCCTGCACCTGGCCTGCGGCGAGCTCAAAAGCGTCAGTGAGTGGGTGTGGCTGGATATCGTCGGCGAAGGCGGTTCGGCGCTGCTGGCGTTGATATGGCTGGGCCTGGTACTCAAAAGCCGACCTGCCGGACGGGTCACCAACTACCTGGCCCTGGGCCTGTCGTGCATCTTCTTTTCGTGGTGGATCGACAGCCTCGACGAGTTTATCCGCCTGCCCGACAGCATCACCTGGGACCACTGGCTGGAGTCGGGGCCGATGCCGGTGGGCATGATCCTGCTGACGATCGGCATCTACCATTGGCATCGCGAACAACTGGCGATCAGCGCGCAGATGGAAAAGCGCGAACGCCTGTTTCGCGAGCATCGGCTGTTCGACAAACTCACCCCCCTGGCCGGTGCCGACTACCTCAAGCGCCAACTCGAAGGCAGCCTGCACGACAGCCGCGACCAGCAGCAACCGCTGTCACTGCTGGCCCTGGACCTGGACCACTTCGCCGCCATCAACCAGGCCTACGGGCATGCCGAAGGCGATGCGGTGCTGCAGGCGGTCAGCCATGTGCTATTGCTCAACCTGCGCCGCCAGGACCTGTTGTGCCGTCTGGCCGGGGACCGTTTTGTGGTACTGCTGCCCAACACCGGCGAGCGCCAGGCCCAAGGGCTGGCGCTGGAATTGCAGCAGGCGGTGCAGAGCCTGGCGCACAAAACCCGGCTACAGGGCGAGCGCCTGCAACTGGCGGCGACCACCG
This sequence comes from Pseudomonas sp., assembly GCF_030147005.1. Classification (GTDB taxonomy): domain Bacteria; phylum Pseudomonadota; class Gammaproteobacteria; order Pseudomonadales; family Pseudomonadaceae; genus Aquipseudomonas. The sequence continues at coordinate 2,161 of NZ_JASLAW010000162.1, read as the reverse complement.
CGGTGGTAATGGCTCTGGACGAGCCGCCCCATGACTTGCTCAAGCGCCTGAACCTGGCGCTGGCGCGCGCCAAGCAACCCCTTGCGAAAAGTGCCTGAGATGGCCGTGAAAGCCAGCTGGTATGAAAGCGACAGCCGCTTCATTCCCGGCCATTACCAGCCCGCCACGTTGATCGACCTGGCCTTGTCCCGGGACATCGACAGCCATCGCCTGCTGCGCGGTACCGGGCTGTTCCACGAAGACATCCTGGCCGGCAACGCTCGCTTGAGCCCGCAGCAATTGCTCGGGTTGATCGGCAACAGCCGCAAGCTGCTGGACGCCGACGACAGCAGCTTCCTGTTTGGCCAACGCCTGCTGCCCGGCTACTACGGCGCGGCCAGCCATGCTCTGGGGCATGCGCAGAATCTGCATCAGGCGCTGGAGATTCTGATCCAGCAACAAGTGCTGCTGAGCCCGCTGGTTACGCCGCAGCTGGAATTGGATGAGCACCACGCCTACCTGTACTGGCTGGACAGTTGCGGTGCCGGCGAGCATTGGCGCTTTTTACTCGAGGCGAGCATGACCTCGGTGGTTGCCATGAGCCAATGGCTCGGCGGCGAGCGCCTGCCGTGGGTGTGCAGTTTCAGCCATGCCGAGCCGCGCTATGTGGAGCAGTACTGGGTGCACCTGGGCGAACACACGCGCTTTGAACGCCCGCGGGACATGATGTGCCTGCCACGCCATTACCTCACGCACGCCTGGCCTGGCGCCTCGGCCACGGCGGGCCAGGTGGCGCGTCAGCAAGCCCGCGAACAGATCGAGCAGTTGGGTTTTGCCGCCAGCTTTCTCGATTGCCTTTACGACTACCTGCGCGAGCACGTGCGCCAGCCGCCGAGCCTGGAGCAGGCCGCGCTGGCTTTCGCCATGAGCCCGGCCACCCTCAAGCGCAAGCTGCACAAGCACGACACCGGCTTTCAGCAACAGGTGGACCGGGTACGCAAGCACATGGCGTTGCACCTGTATCAGGTCAAAGGGTTCAGCAACGACGAGGTGGCCGCCTACCTGAACTTCAACGACGCCGCGAACTTTCGGCGCGCGTTCAAGCGTTGGACCGGAAGCACGCCCAACCTGATCCGGCAGCTGTTCAGCAGCCGCTAGCCAGGCGCTCGCGCAGGAACTCGACCAACGCCTGCACCGGCCGCGAACTCTGCCGGTGCTGGGGGTACACCGCCGACAAGGTCAGGGCCTCGGGGGCGAATTCGTCCAGTACGCTGATCAGGCGGCCGTCCTTCAACGCGTCGCCGACGATAAAGGTCGGCAGGTAGGTCACGCCCAGGCCGGCAATCGCGGTGTCGCGCAGCAAGTCGCCGTTATTGACGCGCATGCGCCCGCTCACATTCAGTGCTTGCAGTTTGCCCTTGAAGCGCCATTGCACGTGGCGGCCGTGCCCGTAGGGCAGGCAATCGTGCGCGGCAAGGTCATCGGGTTTTTGCGGCGTGCCGCGCAGGGCCAGGTAGTCGGGGCTGGCGCAGTACACGCGCGGGATGCTGGCGATACGCCGGGCGATCAAGGTGGAATCTTCCAGGGTGCCGATCCGCAGCACCAGATCGTAGCCTTCGCCGATCAGGTCCACCGGGCGGTCGCTGAGGTCGACTTCCACCGCCACTTGGGGATAGCGCTGCAAGAACAGCGGCAACAGGCAACCCAGATGCGCCATGGCAAACGACAACGGCGCGCTGAGGCGAATGGTGCCGCGCGGTTCGCTGTTCTGGCCGGCGATGCCCTGCTCCACTTGCTCGACATCGCTGAGCAGGCGCAAGGCCGATTCGTAGTAACTCTGGCCCAGCGGCGTGACATCCAGGCGCCGCGTGGAGCGGTTGAGCAGGCGCACGCCCAGGCGATCTTCCAGTTGGATCAGGCGGCGGCTGACGAATTGCTTGGACAGGCCCAGTTGCTCGGCGGCGGCGGTGAAACTGCCGGACTCCATGACCTGGCAGAACAGGCGCATGTCTTCGAAGGGGTTCATTGTCGCTTCTCGGTGGACACTCAAGCGGTTGTATAACCGGTTAGTTGCAACATCACAAACCAAATGTGGGAGCGGGCTGGCCCTAATGCCAGTCAGTTAAGCGCTAAAGCAGAAAAACCTGCGACCTGTGGCGAGGGAGCTTGCTCCCGTTGGGGC
>NZ_JASLAW010000161.1 GCF_030147005.1 Pseudomonas sp. | reverse complement strand
GCCCTTCCAGCCACCAAAGATCCCGAAGAACCATGATCACCCCCTGCTACCACTGCGCCCTGCCCGTCCCGGCCGGCAGCCGGTTCACCACCGAAATCCTCGGCGAGCGCCGCGAGCTCTGCTGCCCGGGCTGCCAGGCGGTGGCCGAGGCGATTGTGGCCGGCGGCCTGGAAAGCTATTACCGGCACCGCAGCGAAGCCTCGGCCAACCCCGAGGCGCTGCCGGTGCAACTGGTCGATGAACTGGCGCTGTACGACCGCGCAGATGTGCAAAAACCTTTTGTGCGCCACACCGGCGAACTGGCTGAAACCACCCTGCTCATGGAAGGCATCAGTTGCGCGGCCTGTGGCTGGCTGATCGAGAAACACCTGCGCAGCCTGCCCGCCGTGGCCGAGGCGCGGCTGAACCTGTCCAACCATCGCCTGCACGTACGCTGGGCCGACGCGCAGTTGCCGTTGAGCCAGGTGCTCAGTGAACTGCGCCATATCGGCTATGCGGCCCATCCCTACCAAGCGGACCGTGCCGCCGAACAACTGGCCGGCGAGAATCGCCTGGCCCTGCGCCAACTGGGCGTTGCCGGGTTACTGTGGTTCCAGGCCATGATGGCTACCATGGCCACCTGGCCGGAATTCAATATCGACCTGAGCCCCGAGCTGCATGTGATCCTGCGCTGGGTGGCGATGTTTCTTACAACCCCCATCGTGTTCTACAGCTGTGCGCCGTTCTTCAAAGGGGCGCTGCGCGATTTGCGCACACGCCACCTGACCATGGACGTGTCGGTGTCCCTGGCCATTGGCGGGGCTTATCTGGCCGGGATCTGGACCGCGATCACCGGCGTTGGCGAGTTGTACTTCGACGCCGTCGGCATGTTCGCGCTGTTCCTGCTGGCCGGGCGCTACCTGGAGCGGCGTGCCCGCGAGCGCACCGCCGCCGCCACCGCGCAGTTGGTCAACCTGCTGCCCGCCTCGTGCCTGCGCCTGACCGCGGACGGGCAGAGCGAACGCATCCTGCTGGGCGAATTGGCCTTGGGTGACCGGCTGCTGGTGCATCCCGGCGCGGTGCTGCCCGCCGACGGCGTGATTCTCGAAGGCCACTCCAGCGTCGACGAATCCCTGCTCACCGGCGAATACCTGCCTCAGCCCAGGCAGGTGGGCGATGCCGTTACCGCCGGCACCCTCAATGTGGAAGGCGCGCTGACCGTCGAAGTGCGCGCCCTGGGCCATGACACGCGCCTGTCTGCCATCGTGCGCCTGCTGGAACGCGCCCAGGCCGAGAAGCCGCGCCTGGCGCAGATCGCCGACCGCGCCGCACAGTGGTTTTTGCTGGGCTCCTTGCTTGCCGCGGCGGTGATCGGCCTGGTGTGGTGGGAGCTTGATGCGTCACGCGCGTTCTGGATTGTATTGGCCATGCTGGTAGCGACCTGCCCGTGCGCGTTGTCCCTTGCAACCCCCACCGCCCTCACCGCCGCCACCGGCACGCTGCACACCCTGGGGTTGCTGCTGACCCGCGGCCATGTGCTGGAAGGGCTGAACCAGATCGACACGGTCATTTTCGACAAAACCGGCACGCTCACCGAAGGACGCCTGGCGTTACGGGCCATCCGTCCCTTGGGCGACCTGGACAGCGACCAGTGCCTGGGCCTCGCCGCTGCGCTGGAAAACCGCTCCGAACACCCGATTGCCCGCGCCTTTGGCCGAGCCCCCGTGGCGGCCGACGACGTATTGAGCAGCCCCGGCCTGGGCCTGGAAGGACGCGTGGGCGAACACGTGTTGCGTATCGGCCAACCCGGCTTCGTCTGCGCGCTCAGCGCCAGCCCGATCCCGGCGCCACCGGACGAAGCCGGGCAATGGCTGCTACTGGGAGATCAACGCGGCGCGCTCGCCTGGTTCGTGCTCGACGACCGCTTGCGCAGCGATGCGCCTGCCCTGCTTGCCGCGTGCAAGGCACGCGGCTGGCGCACGCTGCTGCTGTCGGGAGACAGCTCGCCGATGGTCGCCAGTGTCGCGTCCGAGTTGGGCATCGACGAAGCCCACGGCGGCCTGCGTCCCGACGACAAGCTGCACGTGCTGCAACGCCTGCACCGAGAAGGCCGCAAGGTGCTGATGCTCGGCGACGGTGTCAACGATGTGCCCGTACTGGCCGCCGCGGATATCAGCGTGGCGATGGGCTCGGCCACGGACCTGGCAAAAACCAGCGCCGATGCGGTGCTGCTGTCCAACCGCCTGGAAGCCTTGGTGCAGGCGTTTACCTTGGCGCGACGCACACGCCGGGTAATCATCGAAAACTTGCTGTGGGCCGGGTTGTACAATGGTCTGATGCTGCCGTTCGCGGCCCTGGGGTGGATCACCCCCATCTGGGCGGCCATCGGTATGTCCCTCAGTTCGTTGACGGTGGTGCTCAATGCCCTGCGCCTGACTCGCCTGCCGAGCGCGCCGGCTGCGGGAGCCCCCTTGATAAATCGTCCGCTGCCGGCTTGAGCCGCGCGGGCATGGAGTGCAGATGCCAGCTCTATACGTGATGATTCCGGCGGCGCTGCTGTTAGTGGGCGTGGCCATCTACATCTTCTTCTGGGCCGTGGACAGCGGCCAGTACGAAGACCTCGACGGCCCGGCCCACAGCGTGCTGTTCGACGACCAGGACCCGAATCACCTGGCCGCCATCGACGAAGCCAACCGCACCGAGCACCCGCCCAAAGAGCCGCCTCATGCTTGAACTGGCGCCTTTGCTGGTCTCTGCGCTGATCCTCGGCCTGCTCGGCGGTGGCCATTGCCTGGGCATGTGTGGCGGGCTGATGGGTGCGCTGACCCTGGCGATTCCCAAGGAGCAGCGCAGCCGCCGTTTTCGCCTGCTGCTGGCGTACAACCTGGGGCGCATTCTCAGTTATGCCTCGGCGGGGTTACTCATCGGCCTGGCCGGCTGGGCCGTGGCCAACAGCCCGGCGGCGATGTTCATGCGCGTACTGGCGGGCCTGCTGCTGATCAGCATGGGCCTGTACCTGGCCGGCTGGTGGAGCGGCCTGACCCGTATCGAAAGCCTCGGTCGCGGCCTGTGGCGGCATATCCAGCCGATTGCCAACCGCTTGCTGCCGGTATCAAGCCTGCCCCGCGCTTTACTGCTGGGCGCGTTGTGGGGCTGGTTGCCGTGCGGGTTGGTCTACAGCACTCTGTTATGGGCCGCGAGCCAGGGCAATGCGCTGGACAGCGCGCTGCTGATGCTGGCCTTCGGCCTGGGCACCTGGCCGGTATTGTTGGCGACGGGGCTGGCGGCCGAACGCGTCACCGCGCTATTGCGCAAGCGCAGCGTGCGCGTGGCCGGCGGGTTGCTGGTGATTGTCTTTGGCGTCTGGACCTTGCCAGGGCCGCACCAGCACTGGCTGATGGGGCATTGACTGGCCTGTGGCATAGCGCCGCTGCTCGTTGATGCAAATCAACATGGCCTTGCCACCCTGCCCCTAGACTCGGCCCACTAGCCAATCCGGGGGACCGCCCGCATGCTCGACGCCATTCGTTGGGACACAGATCTGATTCACCGCTACGACCTCGCGGGGCCGCGCTACACGTCCTACCCCACCGCCGTACAATTGGACAGCCAGGTCGGCAGCTTCGACCTGCTCCATGCGCTGCGCGAAAGCCGCAAAGCCGCGCGGCCGTTGTCGCTGTATGTGCACGTGCCGTTCTGCGCCAACATTTGCTACTACTGCGCCTGCAACAAGGTCATCACCAAAGACCGTGGCCGCGCCCAGGCCTACCTGCAACGCCTGATGCAAGAAATCCAACAGGTGGCCTGCCACCTCGACCCGAAACAGGCAGTGGAGCAACTGCATTTCGGCGGGGGCACGCCGACCTTTCTCAGCCACGACGAGTTGCGTCAGGTGATGACACACCTGCGCCAGCACTTCAATTTGCTGGACGACGATTCGGGCGATTACGGCATCGAAATCGACCCTCGCGAAGCCGATTGGGCGACCATGGGCCTGCTGCGCGAACTGGGCTTCAACCGCGTCAGCATCGGCCTGCAAGATCTTGACCCCGAGGTGCAACGGGCTGTCAATCGCCTGCAAAGCCTGGAAGAAACCCGCGCGGTGATCGACGCGGCGCGCACTCTGCAATTTCGCTCGATCAATATCGACCTGATCTACGGGCTGCCCAAGCAATCAACGATGAGTTTTGCGCGCACCGTGGAAGAAGTCATCCGCCTGCAACCAGACCGCTTGTCGGTATTCAACTACGCCCACCTGCCGGAACGTTTCATGCCCCAGCGGCGGATCAACACTGACGATCTGCCCTCGCCGCCAGAAAAACTGTTGATGCTGCAAACCACCATCGAACAATTGACCCGGGCCGGCTACCGCTATATCGGCATGGACCATTTCGCCCTGCCGGACGACGAACTGGCCGTGGCTCAGGAAGAAGGCAGGCTGCAACGCAACTTCCAGGGCTACACCACCCACGGGCATTGCGATTTGATTGGGTTGGGCGTGTCGGCGATCAGCCAGATCGGCGACTTGTATTGCCAGAACAGCAGCGATCTCAACCAGTACCAGAACGCGCTGGCGGGCGCGCAACTGGCGACCAGCCGTGGCTTGATCTGCACCACGGATGACCGCCTGCGACGGGAGGTGATCCAACAGTTGATCTGCAATTTCAGCTTGAGATTCGAGGGCATCGAGCAGACGTACAACATCGACTTTCGCGGCTATTTCGCCGAGCTGTGGCCGCAACTGGAAACAATGGCCGGCGACGGCTTGATCGAGCTGGACGCCAAGGGCATTCGCGTACTGCCGGCCGGGCGCTTGTTGGTGCGTTCAGTGTGCATGGTGTTCGATGCCTATCTGGAGCATCAGAACAGGCAGCGTTTTTCGCGGGTGATTTGATTACATCGACAGCGAGGCGGCCTTCATCGAGTCTTCGGCACTCATGCCTTTCATCGACTTGGCCAGGGAGGTCTGAGCCGACATCAAGCCCGCCTGCAGTGAACTGATCTCGCTCTGCAACTGGCTGGCCTTGGCCCGCGCTTCTTCCGGAGAAAGGTTGTTGGCCGCCGCAACGGCTGCCAGCTCCGCCTGTTTTTCAGCGATCTGCTGTTTGAGCTGACGGATCATTTTCAGTATTTGTTTGACGTTATCATCCAGACCGCTGTCATCGATATCGGCATTCGCGCTCTTGGCCGCCCCGGCGGCCTTGAATGCATCGGCGGAAATCGTCACCGTCACGCCTTCAACCACCTTCGGTTCAGATGCCTTTTCGACGGCTTCCGGTATCTCCTTGGCCTGTGCAACCGGCTTCGCGTCCGCCACAGTCGGAACGCGGACAGCGGGGTTGTAAGCGGCGATAACAGACATGATCCGAGCTCCGATGAATAGGTATGCACACTGTATCGACCAGGGTACAAAAACCTTTAGACCGCTGGCGCTTTTTCTGCCCAGGCTGGCCTGGGCGCCCTCCAGTGCGTTACCCTTACGTCTAATGTGTGTTTTTCCCACAAGGATTTAAGAAATGTCCGAGCCAGTTAAACTGCGCGCTCACAGCCAGGCCCATTGCAAGGATTGCAGCCTGGCCCCCCTCTGCCTGCCACTTTCTTTGAATCTGGAAGACATGGATGCGCTGGACGACATCGTTAAACGCGGCCGCCCGCTGAAAAAAGGCGAGTTTCTGTTTCGCCAGGGCGACAAGTTCGATTCCGTTTATGCAGTCCGTTCAGGGGCGTTGAAGACGTTCAGCCTCAGCGACGGTGGCGAAGAGCAAATTACCGGCTTCCACTTGCCCAGCGAACTGGTCGGGCTGTCGGGGATGGACACCGAAATGCATCCCGTGTCGGCTCAGGCGCTGGAGACTACGTCGGTGTGCGAAATTCCTTTCGAGCGCCTCGATGAACTGTCCGTGCAGTTGCCGCAACTGCGCCGTCAATTGATGCGGGTGATGAGTCGCGAAATTCGTGACGATCAACAAATGATGCTGCTGTTGTCGAAGAAAACCGCCGACGAGCGCATCGCGACGTTTCTGGTCAACCTGTCGGCGCGTTTCCGCGCCCGTGGGTTTTCGGCCAACCAGTTCCGCCTGAGCATGTCGCGCAATGAAATCGGCAATTACCTGGGCCTCGCGGTGGAAACTGTGTCCCGCGTGTTTACCCGCTTCCAGCAGAACGCATTGATTGCCGCCGAAGGCAAGGAAGTGCATATCCTCGACCCCATCCAGCTCTGCGCGCTGGCCGGTGGTTCCCTGGAAGTTTGATCCAGGAGTCTGCGGCCAAGCGAACCCGCAAGGCCGCAGGTATACTTCGAGTCCTTTTTCCGCCCAGGACTCTTCGACGATGACCTTCGATTCGTTCGACATCAAATCCCTGATCCGCCCCGTCATCGACTTCCCCAAGCCTGGGGTGATCTTCCCTGACATCACGCCGTTATTCCAATCGCCCCGCGCCCTGCGCCTGGTCGCCGACAGCTTTGCCCAGCGCTACGTCGAAGCCGACTTCAGCCATATCGGCGCGATGGATGCCCGTGGTTTCCTGATCGGCTCGATCATCGCCTATCAGCTCAACAAGCCACTGATCCTGTTTCGCAAGCAAGGCAAACTGCCGGCTGACGTTCTGGCTGAGGGGTACCAGACCGAATATGGCGAAGCCTTCCTCGAAGTGCATGCCGACAGCCTTTGCGAAGGTGACTCGGTGCTGATGTTCGATGACTTGATCGCGACCGGTGGCACCCTGATCGCTGCGGCGAACCTGGTGCGACGAATGGGCGCGAACATTTTTGAAGCGGCGGCGATTATCGATTTGCCGGAGCTGGGGGGGTCGCAGCGGTTGGAAGACATGGGGATTCCCACGTTTTGCCTGACGCAGTTTGGGTTAACCGAGAAATAAGGGTTTGCCTGGCTGACGCCTTCGCGGGCAAGCCCTAATGCCGGTCAGTTAAGCGCTAAAGCAGAAAAACCTGCGACCTGTGGCGAGGGAGCTTGCTCCCGTTGGGGCGCGAAGCGGCCCCAAAAATGGGACTGCTACGCAGTCCAGCGGGAGCAAG
>NZ_JASLAW010000160.1 GCF_030147005.1 Pseudomonas sp. | reverse complement strand
GCCCACTTCGACCCTGGCCACGCTCGCCGCGCCAGGGTCGAAGTGGCCGGCCGGCCACTGGTGATAAAGCGCTACAACATCAAGGGCTTCGCCCATTGGCTGAAACGCTTCTGGCGCCCGAGCCGGGCCTGGCATTCCTGGCGTGAAGGCAATCGCCTGGCGTTTCTCGGCATCGCCACGCCGACGCCGTTGGCGGTGTTGGAGAAGCGCTTTTTCTGGTTGCGCCACCGTGCGTATCTGGTCACTGAATACCTGCCGGGGCCGGACATTATCGAGCGTTTTGCGCCGTATGTTGAAGGCGGCGATGCGCCTGAAGATGAGCTGTTGGCTTTGGACCAGTTGTTCGCAGAACTGATACGCGAGCGCATCAGTCATGGGGATTTCAAAGGTCACAACCTGTTCTGGAGCGACGGCCGCTGGGCGATGATCGACCTGGACGCCATGTGCCAACACACCTCTGTCGCCAGCTTCGCCCCGGCATATGCCAAAGACCGCGCGCGGTTTATGCGTAATTGGCCGCAGGGCAGCGCGTTGTATCAGGTGATTGATCAGCGTTTGCCCAAAACCATCGCGGTTTAAGCGCACGCCTGAGATCCAGATATGGCCTGATGCCAGTCAGTTAAGGGAAGCGTTGTACCGTGGCGAGGGCGCTTGCTCCCGCTGGACTGCGTAGCCGTCCCATTTTCTGGGGCCGCTTCGCTGCCCAGCGGGAGCAAGCGCCCTCGCCACAGGTCACCGGTTGTACGCTCTGGCGCTTAACTCACTGGCATTAGGGCTTGCCCTACCTCTTAGAACTGATATTCAGCCCCAGCGCCCGCATACCACGACCGCCCCGGCGCTGCTTCGTAATAGCGACCATTGCCGTCCCCGACGATCACCGACCCCACGTACTGACGATCCAACAGGTTGTCCAGGCGCAAGGTCTGGTGAAAGGTCCAGTGCTCCACCTTTTGCTCAAACCGCGCGCGCCAGTTGAATACGCTGTAGCCCGGTGCGGCGTGTTGGCGGTTGGTGTCTTCGACGTAGACTTTGCTGCGGTACATGCCTTCGATGGCGGTGCTGACCCAGTCGCGCGGTTTCCAGTTCAGTTCGGTGAACAGCGTGGTTTGCGGGACGCCGGGCAGGTAGTTGCCTTTGTCGATGGTGTTCGCGCCACTGGCAAAATCGCTGTCGTAGGTCGCTTGCAAGCGGGTGTAGGCGAGGCTGGTGCTCAAGTGTTCGCTGAGCTGGCTTTCCATGCCCAGTTCGAAGCCGCGACGCAGGGTTCGGCCGGCGTTCTGATAGCTGGTGCGGCCACCGATGGATTGCTGCACGACCAGTTCGTCTTGCGTGGTGATCTGGAACGCGGCGGCATTGATGCGGGTGTTGCCCAGCTGTGCCTTCAGGCCTATTTCATATTGCGTGCTTTCGGACGGCCTCAAGCCAAAGTTGAAGCCCTCGACGTTGCCCGGTGCATAGGCCAGCTCAGCCTGGGTGGGGGTTTCGAAGCCTTTGCCTGCACTGACGTAACCGTGCAGGTCGGGCGTGAATGCGTACATCACGCTCATCGATGGCGTGTTCTTCTGGTAGGTCTTGTTGCCGCTGGCGTCGCCGTTGCTCAGAAATTGATCGTCGACGTCCATCTGCATCGTGCTATGACGGATGCCGGCTTGCAGGGTCCAGCGCTCGAGTGCCCAGTTGGCCTGGATGTAAGGGTCCAGGCTGCGAGCGGTGTCGATTTCATCGCGGCGCAGCTGGCCTTTCACGCCCAGGGTGTTGCCGCTGTAGTTCTGATAGCCATGGCGGCTGTCTTCGCTCTGGTCGAAGTCCAGGCCGGCGATGATCATCAGCTCGCCCGGTGCGCTTTCGATGGGCTGCATCCAGCGCACGTTGCCACCGTAGAACTTGCGGTCGAATTGCACGACGCCGCCGCCACGCTCGTTGGCGGGGGTGCCCTTGGGGATCGACAGGTATTGGATCACGCTGCGGCGCCCGGTATAGGCGTTGACCTGCAAAGTCGCCCCGCCCAAATACCGCTCGTAGTTCATGCCCAGTTGCTGATGATCAATGCTTTTGCGGGTGTTGTAGGCCAGTGCGTTGGCGCTCACCGAACGTGGGTCTGCCTTGTACGCCGCCCAAGTCTGCCCCAGCGGATCCTGCGTGCCGTTCTGCTCCAGGCTGCTGTAGATCAACGCCAGCTTGCTGTCGTCATCCGGCTGGAAGTTGAGCTTGGCGAATGTCTGGTCGCGGCGCGCGCTGCTGTGGTCGCGGTAGCCATTGGTGTCCATGCGCGAGGCGTCGAGCACGAAGCCTGCGCCATGGGCAGCACCTTCGGCGGTGAGGTGGTTTTTGTTCAATCCGTCGCTGCCTGCCAAGGTTTCGGCACCGATGCGCGGCGCGCCTTCGCCGTCGCGGGAGAACATCTGGATGACCCCGCCGGCGTTGCTGCCATACAGCGTCGCAGCCGGGCCGCGCAGTACTTCGATGCGCTCGGCGGTGTCGAGGTTGAAGGTTGCCGCCTGGCCCTGGCCGTCCGGAGTGCTGGCGGGAATGCCGTCGGCAATCAGCTTGATGCCGCGCACGCCGAACGCTGAACGGGCGCCGAAGCCACGGGAGGAAATCTGCAGGTCCTGAGCGTAGTTCTGGCGGTTCTGCACCACCAGGCCGGGCACGCGGGACAGGGCTTCGGAGGCGTTGATGCCCAGTTGCCCGTTGCTGATCTGTTCACGGCTGATGCCGTCAACCGAGTACGGCAGGTCGAAGGTCGGGCTGGCGCTGCGCGAGCCGGTGACCACGCTGGGGTCGAGGATCAGCGGTGCTTCATCGGCCTGGGCAGTATTGACCAGGCCCAATAGCAGGGCAAAGCAGGCGGGGCGAGATGAGTTCATGAAGAGGTCGAGTCCGTGGCGCAACGCGAGTCAGCGGCGCAGGTGCAAATACCGCGAGTTTAACGATTCATCCTTGGATTTGCCGGATTCCATGCCGTTGGGCTGAATGAGAAGCTTCCTACGCTAAGCAGCGACTGTGGATACCTGACGTTGCCGGGCTATGTGGTGCTAGGTTTTCGCTCCTCTCAATCAAAGAAGAAGCATGTATGTGGACCCTTATCGCGCGGCTGTCGGTGTTGCTGGGAATAATTCTGATGACGGGAGGCTGCGGTACCGTGACCACCGTGTTCCGCGGTGATGACGTCACCGTTCGGGAACTCAGGGGGAAGAAAACCTATTGCCAGTCTGTTTCACGAATCTACAGCGGCGTGGCTTATGATTTGTGTGTCCTGCATGGGCCGCCCAATTCCGCAGGCGAACTCTCGCTGAACGGCGTTCCGTGGGCCATGTTCGATGTACCCATCTCGGCTGTCCTGGATACGCTCGTCCTGCCCTACACGATCTACCAGCAAAGCGCTGACGGCAGCCTTGAGCTTCGCTAGCCCTTGCCGCTAACAGCTTCTTACTGCTTTTAAGCTATAATCCCGCCCTTTAGCTGTTTCCCGCCCGGGCGGGAAGCACACTTTTTTCAGGCGCGACCCGCCTGCATGCAGACTAAAAGAGGCTAGACCCCAGTGGCATTGACGATTCTTGGCCTGTCCGGCGCCCTTAGCCATGATCCTTCCGCGGCCCTGTATATCGACGGCAAGCTGATTGCGGCCGCCGAAGAAGAGCGCTTCGTACGCGACAAACATGCAAAGAACCGCATGCCCTACGAGTCGGCGAAGTTCTGCCTGGAGCAAGCTGGCATCAAGCCTTCCGACGTTGACGTCGTGGCGATCCCGTTCGCTCCGATCAGCCTGTTCGGCGAAGCGCGTTGGCATTATGCCAAGCGTTACTGGTACGCCCCGGACCGCGCGCTCGACGCGATCCTGATGGGCAACCGCCGCTACAAGCGTTATCGCAACAAGATCGTCTGGTGCCTTGAGCAACTGGGCTTCGATCCGAAGAAAATCAAGATCGAACCGGTCGAACATCACCTGGCTCACGCTTCCAGCGCCTACCACTGCTCCGGCTTCCAGGAGAAAACCGCAATCCTGGGCATCGACGGCAAGGGTGAGTACGCCACCACGTTCTTCGGTTACGGCGAAAACGGCAAGATTCACAAGATCAAGGAATTCTACGATCCGGACTCCCTGGGCGGCCTGTATGGCGCGATCACCGAGTTTCTCGGCTTCGAGATGCTCGACGGCGAATTCAAGGTCATGGGCATGGCGCCGTATGGCGATGCCAGCAAATACGATTTCTCGCGTCTGGCCTCCTTTGAAAATGGCGAGTTGGTGATCAACACCGACTACGCCAACGTGATCGGCTTACGCCGCTATAAAGAAAAGGGCAAGGGTTTCTACTTCTCGCCAAAACTGATCGAGTGGCTGGGCCCCAAGCGCGAAGGCGATATTGCCGACGAGCCTTACATCCACTACGCGGCCAGCATGCAGGCACTGTTCGAGAAACTGGCTTTGCAGATGATCGACCATTACCTGGGCGACATCCTCAAAGACACCGGCAAGCTGGCCTTTGCCGGCGGCTGTGCGCTGAACGTAAAGCTGAACCAGAAGATTATCGCCCGCGATGACGTGAAAGAGCTGTTCGTACAGCCGGCGTCCGGCGATGCCGGCACTGCCGTCGGTGCGGCCGCCTATGTCTCCCACGCTCGTGGTGTGCCGGTGGAGAAGATGGAACACGTCTATCTCGGCCCGTCCTACAGCAACGAGGACGTCATTGCCGCGTGCGCCAGGCACGAGAGCAAGCCGAACTGGCGCAAGATCGAAAACATGCCCAAGCGCATCGCCAAAATTATGGTCGACGGCAACCCGGTGGCCTGGTTCCAGGGCCGCATGGAGTTTGGCCCGCGTGCCCTGGGCGGTCGTTCGATCATCGGTTGCCCCAGCGCCACCGGCGTGGCTGACCGTATCAACCACCAGATCAAGTTCCGCGAACGTTGGAGGCCTTTCTGCCCGTCGATGCTCGACACCGTGGCGCCCCAGATGATCAAGGTCGACCACCCGGCGCCGTTCATGACCTTCACTTTTGAAGTATCGGAAGAGTGGAAGACCCGCGTGCCGGAAGTGGTGCATGAGGACGGCACTTCCCGTGCCCAGGTGCTCAAGCGCGAATACAACCCGCGTTACTACGACATGATGAAGGAGCTGGAAGTACTGACCGGCAACGGCGTGTCCCTGAACACCTCGCTCAACCGTCGTGGCGAAGCGATGATCTGCTCGCCGACCGACGCGCTGAACATGTTCTTCGGCTCCGACCTGCAGTACCTGATCATGGAAGACATCCTGGTCGTCAAGGATGGCGTGGACCCTTATGACGCTGTGGTTTAAATGCTGAACCGCTTCCGGGGCTGGCGTGAACGTGGCTGGATGCCTGTCGAGGCCGAGGTTTACAACCAGGCCTGGCAGCGTTACGGCGGCAGTGTCGCGACCCATCCGCAGGTCATCGAGCGGCTGGCCGGCCTGGCGCAGCTTCCGGTGCGCTACCTGGGTTGGGAACAGGATGGCGAACTCAAGGGGGCGATTGCCACTTGGGGGCGCGACCTGGCGCTGTCCAAGGACGTACTCAAGCGCACCGGCAAGAAGGGCCTGTTTGACCTGGGCAATGCCGAGATCATCCTGCCGATCGCCGCCGACGCGCAGGTGCCGCTGCGCCACCGTGGGCGTTACCTTTCAGCGCTGAATGAAGGGCGCGTCAGCACCCTCAAGCCCCAGGCCGAGCAATTGGCCATGGCGCGCACCCCCGAAGAACTGTCGAAAAAGTTTCGCTATAACCAGCGGCGTGAATTGCGTTTGCTGGAAGAGGCGGGCGGCGTGGTGCGGGCGGTTGCTGAGTTTTCCAGCGTGGAATTGGCGGCGATTTATTGCGATCTGTTCAAGCGCCGCTGGGGGTTTGCGGCGGCCGGCGCAGCGCGCTTGGCCGAGGTGCTGGAGCTGCTCAAGGAGTTTCTGTTCGGTTCGGTGCTGTTTCTCAATGACGCCCCGATTGCCGTGCAGTTGGTGTATCAGGTGCAGTCCCGCGAATGGTTCAGCGCTGAATACGTCAACGGCGGTGTCGACCCTGAAACCCGCGCGTTCAGCCCCGGCAGCGTGTTGAGTTTTCTCAATACCCAAAGTGCCTGGGAGCAGGCGCGCGCGGCCGACAAGTCGCTGCGCTTCTCCTTCGGGCGTTCCGACCGCGAATACAAGGAGCGCTGGTGCAACCCGGTGCCGGTTTTCAGCGTATGAGCCGCAAGCAGCAACTGCTCAAGCGCCATCGGCGCAACAAGCGCATTGCGTTGGTGATGGGCGTCGTGGTGCTGGTCGCCACCGGGGTGCTGGTGGCCTGGTGGCTCCCGCTGCTCCTCGCGGTGCTGCTGTGGGCGGCCCATGAAGCCTGGTTTGCCGATCATCTGTTCTACTCGGCCAAAGACAGCTACGCGTATGGGTTTCCCGCAGGCAGCGAACAGCCTGGCCTGCGCCTGGAGGCGGGGCGGTTACTGCTGGACGCGGCGCTGGCGGCCGATGAGACGCTGATTGTGGGCCTCGAGTTGAAAAGTTCGTGGCTCGGGCGCTTTCTCGACCCGGCGTTAGAGGTGCTGGGCCTGGAGGCACCGGACCGGCAAACCTTCGAACGCGGCGTCGCCGGACGGCGCTATCTCAACCTGACCGGCGCCGCCGAAGCCTTGGCGGCCGGCGAAATCACCTTGCGTGGGCGGTTTTGCCGGATCAAGGGGCAGCCGACGCTATGGCGCTGGCGCCAGCCGGACTATCGCCAGCAGCGCGTCATGGTAATTGCCCCCCACGCCGACGATGCCGAGCTGGCCGCGTTCAGCCTTTACAGCCAGGCGACGCAAAGCTGGATCGTTACCTTGACCGCTGGCGAAATCGAAGCCGAGCATTACCAGCGAATGGGCTTGCACAGGGCTGAGGCGGCACGCCTCAAAGGCCGTCTGCGGGCTTGGGACAGCATTGCCGTGCCGCGTTGGGCCGGTGTTCCCGAGGCGCAGTGTGTGCAATTGGGTTATTTCTGCATGCAGTTGCAGGCCATGCAGGCAGCGCCGGATCAGCCTCAGGCTTCGCGCGAAGCTGATTTGACCGATACGCGGTTGTTCCGCCAATTCAACGGCTTTGCACTGCCAGGGGATGTGGATGGCGCGCCGACCTGGCACAACCTGATTGCCGACCTGCGCGCACTGCTGCTCAAGGCGCGACCGCAGGTGATCGTGTTGCCCACCCCGCTGCTCGACCCCCACGCCGATCATATCTGCGCCCACGCGGCGGTGCTCGAAGCGCTGCAGGGCCTGGAGTGGCAGCCCGACACATTGCTCGGCTATGCCAATCACCTGCATGATAACGACCGCTGGCCGATGGGCGATTCCGGGACTGGGGTGGCGCTGCCGCCGCGTTTCGATTCAGCCGTGGAGCTGGTCCCGTGCAGTTTCACCCTCACCTTGCGCCAGCAACAGGACAAGGCCATGGCCCTGGGCATGATGCACGACCTGCAGCCGCGAGCGCCGTTCAAGCGCCGCGTGCGCAGGTGGTTGCAGCAGATGCTGGCGGGCCGTAGTCCATCGCCTTATGGCGAGAACGAATTCTTTCGCAAGGCCGTGCGTCGTCACGAGCTGTTGTGGGTCCTCAAGCAGGACTGAGACCTATCGAAGGCAGGCCGGCAAGGGCCTGTCGCTCTTTTTTTCGGGCCGCGTGCCCGTAGCCAGATCGCTGCATGGAGAGTTATGAAGCCGCGTTTCAAGGTTTTGCAGTTACAGCCTGACTACAACGTCAAGACCCATGATTTCGCTGACCTGGGTGAGCAGATCGTCAAATCCCTGCCGGTTGAGCGTTTCGAGGTGACCTCCGGTTTTCTCAGTGGCCGCCCGCAGTCCGGCCAGCCTTTGAGCGTGGCCGAGCATTCTCACTATTTCGAATTGCCGGAGAAGTCCCTCAAGGGCATACGGTTTGGCGCCATGTGGCAGATCTACAAGTATTGCCGCGAGCAGAAATTCGACGTGGTCATCTGTAACCGCTTCAAATCGGTGAACATGATGCTGTCGCTCAATCGTTGGTTGAAGATCCCGCTGTGCATCGGGATCTCCCACGGTTTCGGCGAGTACGCCCGTGGTTACCGTCGGCGCCAGACCCGGCGCTGGGTCAGCCCGGCATGGCGTTTTGTCGGCGTGTCCGAGGCGGTGAAGGACTACCTGGTTGAGCTCAACTGCGGGTTCACCCGTGAGAACACCACCTATGTGACCAACGCCATCGATATTCCTCAGGCAGAGGCCTTGCAGCTGTCCCGTGAGGACGCCCGCAAAGCCCTGGGCCTGCCGATGGACGCGCGGATGATCGGCGCCCTGGGCCGTCTGGTGCCGATCAAGGGCCACACCCATTTGCTGCAAGCCTTTGCCACCCTCAAGGACAAATACCCTGAGGCGCAGGTGGGCATCATTGGTTCCGGGCGTGCCGAAGCCGACCTGCGTGCCGATATCGAGCGCCTGGGCCTGACCGGGCGTGCGCATTTGCTGGGCTTTCGCGAAGACGGCATGAAGTACGTGCGCGGCTTCGACATCTGGACCATGCCATCGCTGTTCGAAGGCCTGGGCCTTGCGCTGCTGGAAGGCATGAGCGGCCACTTGCCGGTGATCGCTTCCAACGGCCCTGCGATGCTGCCATTGGTGCAGGGCGCGGGTGGCTTGTCCCATGACCCAGGTAATGTCGAGCAATTGGCCCAAGCCCTGGATACTTATCTGGCGCTGAGCGATGAACAGTTGCGCGCCAAGGGCGAAGAGGTGTTCCGCTACCTGGAAGCCAACCACACCCTCGACGAGTTCAAGCACAAGTACCTGACCCTGATTGAAACCGGTTTGCGTGAAGTAGGTAGAGCATGACTCAGCAACAACCCCTGGTCTCGGTGATCATCGCTTCCTATAACCACGGCCGGTACATTGAGCAAAGCATTCTCAGCGTGTTGGGGCAGACCTACCCCAATATCGAATTGCTGGTGGTGGACGACGGTTCCAAGGATGACAGCGTCGAGCGCATCCGGCGCTTGCAGGCCGAACACGGCTTTGATTTCCAGGTGCAACAGAACCAGGGCCTCAGCGCCACCCTCAACGGTGCGATCGCGCGTGCCAAGGGCAGCCTGATCGCGCCGTTCGGCTCGGATGACATCATGCTGCCGGACCGGATCGCAACCCAGGTGGCGTATATGGAGGGCAAACCGAAGGTGGGGATGTGCGCCGGCAACATCGAGCTGATCGATGGCGACGGCAACCTGCATTCGGAGAAAAAACAACGCCGCGATGTGCCGTTTCGGCGCCTCGATTTTGACGACATGTTCATGGACCGCAAGCCGTTCCCTCCGGCGCCAACCATGTTGATTCGACGGGAAGTGCTGGAGGAAGTCGGCGGTTTCGATCCGCAGATTCCCCTCGAGGACCTGCTGATCCAGTTGAAGATCACGGCGGCGGGCTACACCATCGACGCGCTTGACGTGGTGATGGCGCAGTATCGGCAGCACGGTAGCAATACCTACAAGAACCACCGCTACATGATCCAGAACATTCTCAAGACCTACGCCAAGTTCAGCGACCACCCGGCCTATGACGCGGTGCGCTACAACTTCTTGAACTCGATGTTCCTCAAGACCGCCGACCGTGACCGGCCGCTGGCACGGGAGATTCTCAAACAGATCCCGCTGAGGTTCTGGGGGCGCAAGACGTTGCGTGGGTTGGTGCGGCTGTATCTGGCGCCGCTGAAAAGCTGAGGCGGCGAATGAGGTAAGAAAAAGGCGACTATCACCGCGGTGATAGTCGCCTTTTTTATCAGCTGGCCGGGCGGGCCAGGCTTTGTACTTGCTCGCGGATTTTCGCGGTGGCCGTCGGGCTGGCAACCGTTGCATAGCCTTTTACCAGTTGCTCGAAGTGTGTTTCGAACAACCAGTTGCGGTCCTGCGGATAGCGCTGCATGTGGCGCAAATTACGCTGGCGTAAAGCGTAGCGCAGGGACGACGGATAGATGCGCAGATCGGCGACGTCAATCAGGCCGAACTCACCATCGTCCATCAGCAGTACGTTGCCCAAGTGCAACGAACGGAAGTACACGCCACGTTCATGCAATTGCGCCATGAACCGACCAAAACGCTCGACCAGCGATTCGCGCAGGCTGCTGTCCAGGCTTTGCAGGGCTTGGCGCAGAGTCAGGCCGGGCAAGGGCGTGTAGGTCACGGCGCTGCTGGCGTCGGGCAAGCGGTAGAGCCCGAGGATGTGCGGTGTGGGAATGCCCAGGGTGCGTAATTGCTCGCTGTTGCTGGCAAAGCGCTCGGAATACGGGTTGAAGCTACCGGAGGTGTACCAACGGCGTGGGCGGAACAGCTTGAGGAAGCTGCCGTCTTCCAGGCGCAGGACTTTCGGCCCGAGGCCATCGGCTTCAATCACATGGGCATTGCTGCACAGCTGGTCAAATGCTTCGGGCTTGATCGATTGTACCGGCATGCGCAGCAGGCTGCGGTGGCGCTGGGCGATGCTCAGGCCTGTAATGATAGCCAGCGGGATCCACAGCAGGAACCAATGCTCTTTGGGTCGCGACAGGATGCCTCCGCCTTCGGTCAGACCGGCGCCGATGCCGTAGACCAGCAGCGAGGAGGCCAGGATAAACAAAGGCTGCGCGCGTTGTTGCAAGCTCTTGTACAGGGCCCAACCGAGCATGAAGATCCATGGGATGAAGCCGATGATGCCGACGTAATAGAGCACGCCGAGGGCGAAGCTGTGGGGTTCGCGGAGTTGATAGCCGTCTGACACTGTCAGGTATAGCTCGGAATCGTAGCTATGACCGATCCAGGGGTGCTCGGCGATAAGCTGCAGCGTCATGCTCCATAATTCGAGGCGGAACGAGCTGCCGCGTTCAGTGATCACTTCGGGAGACCACAACAGGAGCGCGGCGACACCCACGACCAGACCCGTGATAAGCAGTACCGAACGGCGGTTGCGGCCGATGAAGCTCATCCACAAGATGGCCAGGGCCAGCGCCACCAATGGCGTTCTGGAACCGGTCGCCAGGACCGCCGTGGTCATGATCGCCAGCGCTGGTGCGCTGAACCACAGCACCTTAAGGCGCTGGGTGGTCATGCAGACATACAGCCAGTACACCGTGAAAAAGCCGAACAGATGAGAACTGAGCAACGCATTGTCGAGGGCGCCAAGGCCACCGATCATGCGCACGCCAGGTTGGTACACCTTGGCGAATTCCATCAGGTTAGCCAGACACACCACCAACGCAATCACGGCGGCACTGAAGAAGATCGGCTTGAACAACTCATTGCGGTAGTGCAGCAATAACCCGCACCCGCCAAACAGCATGAAGGTGTTCAGCGGGCGCTTGAAGAAGTCGCTATCGGCGCTGGGCTCAGGGCTCCACAGCAAACTGGTCAACGCCCAGGCGCAGAACGCCAGGAATGCGAGCGCGATAGGCTCGCGCAACAGGTCCTTGAGTTCCCTGGGGCGCATGCACAACAAGAACAAGGTCGGCACGCTGAGCAGGAGGTAGACAATCCGGTGCAGTACATTACGGTTGCCCACAAAGAACAGTGCACTCAAGAGCAACAGCAAGCCAACAGGCAAAATCCACAGGACCAGGAAGTCAAAAACGCGATTTGAGCCATAGATAAGGCGCTTGGAGTGCATACGATAAAGCCATTCCAGAAAGAGAAAGCCGACCATCTTAAGGTAGTGGCTATGTAATGTCGCCCGCGTGATCCTACCGGGCCGCGGCGTACGCCGGGTGCAAGTACAACAGAGAAGCTGTGCTAAAGTCAGCCTCCTTTTTCAAAACGCCGCGTGATATGACCGACTCCAGTCCGAGCGCAAGCCCTTCGAGCTTGAAAATATACTTCCGCCTGCTCAGTTACGTTAAGCCTTATATGGGTTTGTTCGCGCTGAGTATCCTTGGATTTCTGATTTTCGCGTCGACCCAACCGATGCTGGGTTACATCCTCAAGTACTTTGTCGATGGCCTTTCCAACCCGGAAGCCGTGCTGTTCCCGACCGTGCCTTTCCTGCGCGACCTGCAATTGCTGCAAGCGGTGCCGCTGCTGATCATCCTGATCGCGGCGTGGCAAGGCCTGGGCTCATTTCTGGGCAACTACTTGTTGGCCAAGGTCTCGCTGGGTCTGGTCCACGATCTGCGGGTTCAGTTGTTCAACAACCTGTTGACGCTGCCTAACCGTTACTTCGACAACCACAATTCCGGCCACCTGATCTCCCGCATCACCTTCAATGTGACCATGGTCACGGGAGCGGCGACCGATGCTATCAAGGTGGTGATCCGCGAAGGCATGACGGTGATCTTCCTGTTCGCCTCGCTGCTGTTCATGAACTGGCGCCTGACGCTGGTAATGATCGCCATCCTGCCGCTGATTGCGGTGATGGTCAGCACGGCCAGCAAGAAGTTCCGCAAGCAGAGCAAGAAGATCCAAGTGGCCATGGGTGACGTGACCCACGTCGCCTCGGAAACCATCCAGGGTTACCGCGTGGTGCGCAGCTTCGGCGGCGAGGTCTACGAGGAAAAAAGGTTCTTCAAGGCCAGCCAGAGCAACACCAACAAGCAACTGCGCATGACCCGTACCGGGGCGATCTATACGCCCGCGCTGCAACTGGTGATCTACTCCGCGATGGCGGTGCTGATGTTCCTGGTTCTGTATCTGCGAGGCGATGCGTCGGCCGGTGACATGGTGGCCTACATTACCTTGGCCGGTCTGTTGCCCAAACCGATCCGCCAATTGTCGGAAGTCAGCTCGACCATCCAGAAAGGTGTGGCCGGCGCCGAAAGCATTTTCGAACAGCTGGACGAAGAGGTGGAGGTCGACCACGGCACCCTTGAGCGTGAAAAAGTCAGCGGTCGCCTTGAAGTGCGCAATTTGAACTTCACCTACCCCGGCACTGAGCGCCATGTGCTCAAGGACATCAGCTTTACCGCCGAGCCTGGGCAGATGATCGCCCTGGTGGGGCGTTCGGGCAGTGGCAAGTCGACCCTGGCCAGCCTGATCCCGCGGTTCTATCACCATGAAAGCGGGGAAATCCTGCTTGATGGCGTCGAGATCGAAGACTACAAGCTGCTTAACCTGCGCAAGCACATCGCCCAGGTCACCCAGCACGTGACCCTGTTCAGCGACACCGTGACCAACAATATCGCCTACGGCGACCTGGCCGGCGCGCCACGCGAAGACGTTGAAGCGGCGGCGTCGGATGCCAATGCCAAGGACTTCATCGACCAGTTGCCCAAGGGCTTCGATACCCAGGTCGGCGAGAACGGGGTTCTGTTGTCCGGTGGCCAACGCCAGCGCCTGGCGATTGCCCGGGCCCTGCTCAAGAATGCGCCGGTGTTGATTCTCGACGAAGCCACCTCCGCCCTCGACACCGAGTCCGAGCGGCATATCCAGGCTGCGCTGGACAAGGTCATGCAGGGCCGCACGACGCTGGTGATCGCACACCGCTTGTCCACCATCGAGAAGGCCGACCTGATTCTGGTGATGGACGACGGGCGAATCGTGGAGCGCGGCACCCACGGCGAACTGTTGGCGCAGAACGGCTATTACGCCCGCCTGCATGCCATGGGCCTGGATGCCCCGGTAGCGGCCGATATCACCTGATCCAACAGGCGCCAAGGGTCAAATATCGGAGGGGGCTTGCCCCCGATAGCGAAGTGTCAGCTTGCCCAAAGGCGGGCTGACCCATCGCCATCGGGGGCAAGCCCCAATGCCAGTCAGTTAGGCGCTAGAGCAGGCAACCGTCGGCCTGTGGCGAGGGAGCTTGCTCCCGCTGGACTGCGCAGCAGTCCCATTTTCTGGGGTCGCTTCGCGGCCCAGCGGGAGCAAG
>NZ_JASLAW010000154.1 GCF_030147005.1 Pseudomonas sp. | reverse complement strand
GACTGGAAAGTGGCAATGAATCAATTTGCGATCCTGTACGGAGACCGATTTACCAGACCGAGCTGGTAAAACAACGGCCTGCCTGACGGCAGGCCCTAACCAGCCCGAACACAAAAAAACTGATACTCCCGTAATCGGTTTTATTGAGGTGCAATGCGCCCAACAAGGAAAAATAGTGAGCGTTGACCTCGGCATTCAGGTCCATTGAAATGCCCTTTGCGTGCAGCTCATTCAAGAAGGCCGGCAGCGTCATCTCGGTGGCCGCACTGCCGCCCTCATCGTGAGTGTCCAGCGCACTGTGCGTTACTTCATGAATGAAAGTATGGGCAATTTCTTCTACAGAAGAGCGTTCCAGAAAACTTCGCTGAAAATACATCAGTCGCTTTAAACCTGTCGTTGTCAGCCTGCCGGAATCCAATGTATTTCTGGCAGTAACAGCCTGGACGCTGCTTCTGCCCTGATAGTGTTCCATGACACTTATCCTGTTTAAATTGCCATGGAAATAGTTAACCGCCGACATGGTTTCCCGCAGATGACTCGCGCCTTGCTGCGCGCCCAAAAAAAACAATTCATTAAGCTGTCTTAATTCTGTGGCGTTAGCAGGATCGTTCATCGCGGCATACGCTGCATTCAACAGACCAGAAGCTGCCTGCGCACCCGCTACGAACTTTCTATAAGAGGGCGACCCCACCCAACCTGAATGGGTGAGTTCCTCCGAAACGGCTCGTACCGCCGCGACACCCACACCGCCCACCACGAATGTGCCAAACGTATTCGTACCCCCCGCGAGGCCCGTCAGATACGCCCCCGACGCAGCAAGCGAGCCAAGCACCATCCCCTGCCCAACCCCTCTGAGCAAATCAAATCCAAAATTTGGAAACCGACCACCACCTGCCGAACTCCAGTCCGTGGGCAGCGATGTAATCATCCCTTGACGGTCAACCCTGCTCATAGGGTTGTTATGAACCATCACATATTGATTCAGTCCGTCTAGCACCCCCGCCGGGTCCGGGCTGATCCAACGTTGCAACCAGGGGGCGTAATAACGCAATCCGTAGTAATACAGCCCAGTAGCGTCGCGCTCCTTGCCACCGTAGCGTTGAATTTTGTAACTGGCCTCAACGGCACTTCTCGCCGCCCAACAGGCAGTGCCGCCAAACGGGTAGTAACTTTCTTGACTGATCAGTCGCACCTTTTCATCCAGCTCCAAGGTGCTGTTGCCCAAGTGGTCCGACAGGTTGTATCGAACGCAATTGTTCTCAAGACCAGAAGGACGTCCTTTTTCCCATTGAAGTATTCGCACGCTGTAGCGACCGAATTCAATATTCAAGACATTCAGCCATTCTCCACTGGCGCTGTCGCGCCGTACCTCCAGCCCCGGCAGATAGCGCACCTCTGCGCGATGAGTGAGCGCACGCGCCTGGGTCAGGCTACTTTTTATCACTCGCTGGCCGCCAGCATCATAGCCATACAGCTCTTCGTCATTGGCTGCATCGTCGCGGGCCACCAGAGCAACACTGACCAGCCGGTTAGACACATCCCAGTTTAGAGTCTGTCCACGCCCGAGTTGCTGCTGGTTGCCATTGAGATCAAAACCCTTGCCCAACCCCGGGGGCTCAAGGGCTGGGTGTGTACTGGGCAGACTCTGGTTTCCGAAACTCGCCACGTTCATCGTTCGCGTGTAACCGCTCCCGCTGCTGGGCACGTGCTGCAGCTTCTCCAGGT
The DNA here is from genome assembly GCF_030147005.1 of Pseudomonas sp. GTDB lineage: Bacteria > Pseudomonadota > Gammaproteobacteria > Pseudomonadales > Pseudomonadaceae > Aquipseudomonas. The sequence continues at coordinate 24,330 of NZ_JASLAW010000154.1, read as the reverse complement.
TGCCATCAGCGTCGTAGGTATAAGTCCGGGTGTAGTTGCGCCACAGGCTATCGTCTGCGACGCCGAATGCCGCCCGCATCGGCAGCGCCGGCCCACCGGTATTCTGCGCATTCTCGCGCCCGCTGGCCCGGACCAGTTGATATAAGGTGTCGTATTCATAGCGGCTGACAGCCGCGACCTGAGCGTTGCTTGACCACTGGATAGGTTGGGCTGCATCGGCGACCTGGATGATATTGCCGACGTGGTCGTAGGTGTATGTCAGATCTTGCAAAAGCTCTTTCTTCGCCCCGTTGCGATACGACGACAATCGCTCCAGACGCTGGCTGCGTGCGTCATAACTCCACTCGCTTACCACGCCGTTGCTGGCACGTTGCGCCGTTATCTGACCACTGGCGTTGTAGACGGCCCCATCCGCGATGACCTGACGAATGCCGCCTGCCAAGGTAATACCGACCTCCAATAGCTCACCAGTGCTTCCATAACGACTGTCCTTCACATTGCGTTTTGCATCTACCTGCTGAAGTTCTTCCCCTAGTGCACTGAAGTGCCAGGACGTCACGAACTCTTCATCCTGCAATAAAGCTTCTCGTCGTGCGGGCTGCAATGGCCAGTTCACCGTCGCAATGTCCCGAAGAAAGCGCCGGCCCTGCCTCACGACATGACCCTGCAAGTCATACTGCTCAAAGCGCGTCCTGGTGCAATGCCCGTCATGCAACACCAATCGACCGCAACGATTATTCACAGCCTCAGCAGTTGAACCACCTGCGTATTCCAGCCTCTCGACACAACATTCGGATAAGTCATCCGCCGCGTGTTCAAACACCGCCAAGGGCCGCATCGAAGCATCATATTCACACTTACGATGCGTGCCGCGACCGTCCCAGCGGTGCACCCATTGACCTGCGACGCCTAGTAAGGTCAACCGCCAGCCCTCATCCGGGCTATCGCTGTAGATTGACTGACCACTCAGGCTGTAGACCATCACACGACAAGCTTTTTTCGCCCCTGCCGAGCCACTTGCCATCGACTGACGTGGCCCGTACTGCTCCAGGACGAAACCTGCTGAGCTGAACACTTGACGGCTGATACGCGCCTCGACCACGACTTGAGCCGTCGGCCGGTGATAAGCGACCGTGCGCACAGCCAGCCCGCGGGGATCGGTCGCCATTAACGTTGGAGTGTTTTGATGAAGGAGTGGAGGCATAAGGACAACCCGAGACTGTAAAGATCGGGAAATCCTACTGAGCGCGTCTCAGAGCAGTGCACTACGTAGATATTACTTGTATCTGGTAGCGTCAAACGTCATCCGCGCATCCATGCCCTGTCCATTCATCAATTGCCTTAAACGGGCCTTGCGCTCCTGCGAAGCCAAACCTCCCAACCCTTGCACCGCTCGATAAAACTCATCCCAATGCCCGCCATGCTGCCGAAACAACGCCGCAAACGCCGGGACCCATTGGTCATACAGCCCGAATGGCAACAGCCGCGCATTGTTCATCGGTTGGTTGATCCAGGCGTCATAACGCGTGTCGCCGCCCCACTGGCTGTCGCGCATCCGGCGATACTCAATGCGCAGGCGTTCAAATTCCGCCGCCTTGGCCTGTCGCATGGTTTCGCGCGCCAGAGGCCGTGCATAGAGGGTTTCCAAGCGTTGGCGGGTATCGAGGATCAGCTGGATAAACTGGTCGCGCTGCCTCAACGTCACGTTGCTCAGCGGCGCCAGGCCACGGTATGCACGCCATTGCCGGGCGCCTTCCTGCTCGACGAACGTGGCGAATGACTCATTGAATTCCGTATCGTCTTTCACATAGAAACGCTGATGCGCCAGCTCATGGAAGATCAGCGTAGCCAGGCGCTCATCGCCCCAGTTCATCATCGAACTGATGATCGGGTCGTTGAACCAGCCCAACGTCGAATAGGCTTCGACGCCGCCAATCGACACGTCCATGCCTTGCTGGCGCAACAATGCCGCCTCGCCACGCGCCGCACCCTGGTTGTAATAGCCGCGATAGGCGACGCAACCGGCGATGGGGAAGCAGTGGTTTTCAGGAGATAGAGAAAATTCCTGCGTGGCGAAGACATTCCAGACCACATAGGGTCGGCCAATATCGGCGTATAGCCGGTAGCTTTGATTGTCCGGCAAGTGCAGCCGTTCGCTGGCGAACGCGCGGGCTTTCTGGGACTGAACGAGATGCTCGCGCAACGATTGGGGACGGGCTGGGTCGGCGATCACCTCGGCAACCGGTTCCCGCGCCCGCAGCAGGTGCCACTGGCCACTCGCCAACTGGCTGTAATAGCTGACGCTGGAGCAGCCGCCGAGCAGCACAACCATCACCCCTGCAAGAAAATACCTGATCATGCCGCCACTGCTCCTGGGTGATGTGTTCGCCGGACTGCTGCGCTTGAAATGAAGTTGAATTTTCCATGCGCTGGCGTGTTTATACTCAAAATATCTCCTCGCGTTGAGTACCTGCCATGCGCCAGTTTCTGTATCCCCTCGCCGCCGTGCTGCTCAGCGCTTGCGCATCGACGCCGGTGCCCCCCGTCGACCCGCAGCAAGCCTGGGTAGACTTCACCACGCCGACACCGGGCGCCAAATTAGTCATGGCCCAGCGCCTGGACGGGAAATACCTCGACGACGGGCGCTTTTTCCAAATGCCGCCCGGGCCCCACGAACTGATGGTGCGCTTCGACTTCGAAGTACCCGCAGGCGGTGGTTTGGGGGGGCTCAGCCAGATGATGTATCGAACCTGCTTCATGACCTTGCAGTACGACCGGTTTCAGGCCGGCCAACGCTATGTACTGGAAGGGCGCTCATTGGCCTTCACGCCCAACATCCGCCTGTATGACTCGGCGCGTCAGTTGCTGGCCGAAGAGCGCAGCGTGAACTGCATCTGATCAGTCGTTGTTCTTCTGATAGATGATGCGTTTGGTGCCGTTTTCGCACGAGCCGACAATCATGGCGCTGTCATGATTCTTGGCTTCTTCGGCCGTGATGATTTCCAGGGTGTAGGACGGAATCGCCTTGGCCTGGATGTTTACTTCGATTTCCTTCCTGAGCTCTTCACAATCTTTTGGCGCGGCCACGGCCGATGTGGCCAATACACCGCAGATGATTGCCAAAGCAAAACGTTTCATGTGTGTAGCTCCCTAATGCATTGCGCACGGATGTGCGTCTAGGCTGCATAGGCTATAGGACCACATCTGGGAAACACGAGTTCTGATTTAACGCAGAACTAAAGCGCGAAGCGGGCTTGCTCACGAATGCGCAGTGCCAGTCACAGAAGATGTCGACTGTTCCACCGCATTCGCGGGCAAGCCCGCTTCCACACGAGGGGTGCCGCTGTATCAGCTAACCAGCGTGGCATCCAGGGTGATGGTTGCATTCAGCACTTTGGATACCGGGCATCCTTCCTTGGCCTTTTTGCTCAGTTCGTCGAACTGGGCCTGGCTGGCGCCCGGGATCTTGGCTTTGAGAATCAGATTCACTGCAGTAATCGCAAAGCCGCCCTCGACCTGGTCCAGGGTCACTTCGGCCTGGGTGTCGATGCTGTCAGCCTTAAGGCCCGCATCGCCGAGAATCATGGAAAACGCCATGGAGAAACAGCCGGCATGGGCCGCACCGATCAGCTCTTCAGGGTTGGTACCCTTGCCGCCTTCGAAACGGGCCTTGAAGCCGTAGGGCGCTTCGCGCAACACGCCAGTCTCCGTGGAAATGGAGCCCAGGCCAGTCTTCAGATCACCTTCCCAATGCGCGGATGCCTTTTTAACGATACTCATAGCTTTCTCCTCGAACGGTGGTTTTGCGTTAGTAAGGTTCTGAGGATAGACGCCATGGCAAAGTTCATCCTGTCGGAAAAACCTACTAATTAAGTAGGAAGTTTCATGACCGCTATTGAATCTCGGGTATATGCCCTCATTGCATAGACCATGCACATGAAGCGGCAGGTTTTGGTTCGTTCAAGAAGCCTGCGCCCCTATTGGAGAAGCAGGCTATGAAATCGCTGTCCGACGTGAAGTTTTCGACCCTTGACCTGGTGCCCGTACGCGCCAATGGCAGCCCGGCACAATCGCTGCGCAATTCCCTGGACCTTGCCCAACACGTGGAAAAGCTCGGCTATAACCGTTTTTGGGTGGCTGAACACCATAATATGGACGGTATCGCCAGCTCGGCCACGTCGGTGTTGCTCGGCTATCTGGCCGGCGGGACGTCGACTATCCGTGTCGGCTCCGGCGGGGTGATGCTGCCCAATCACGCTCCGCTGGTGATCGCCGAACAGTTCGGCACCCTGGAAAGTTTATATCCCGGCCGCATCGACCTGGGCCTGGGCCGCGCGCCCGGCTCCGACCAGATGACCGCCCGCGCGCTGCGCCGTGAACGCTCCGGCAGTGCCGACGACTTCCCTGAAGACGTGGCCGAGCTGATGGCCTACCTCGGCCCACGCACGCCCGACCAACGGGTGATCGCGGTACCGGGCACCGGCACCAACGTACCGGTATGGCTACTGGGCTCGAGCCTGTTCAGCGCGCAATTGGCCGGTGAGCGTGGCTTGCCCTACGCCTTCGCCTCGCATTTCGCACCGCGCCTGATGCATGAAGCGATTCGTGTGTACCGCAATCACTTCAAGCCGTCGGCCGTGCTGGACAAGCCCTACGTAATGCTCGGCATTCCGCTGGTCGCCGCCGACACCGATGAACAGGCCGAGTACCTGGCCACCTCGGTGTACCAGCGCATCCTCGCGCTGATGCGTGGGCAAAGCCTGGTGCAGCGCCCGCCGGTAAAAACCATGGACGGCTTGTGGCTGCCCCACGAAAAAGAGGCAGTGGGCAGTTTCCTCGGCTTGGCGATGGTGGGCAGTCCGGAGAAGATCCGCGCCAAACTGCAGGTGCTGATCGAACAGACCGGCGCCGATGAATTGATCTTTACCTGCGACCTGTACGAGCACGCTGATCGGATTCATTCCTACGAACTGCTGGCGCAGGTGATGAAGGGCTGAACCCCAGGCAAAAAAAACCGACGCGCCTGCGTCGGTTTTTTATGTCTGCAACACGGGATTAACTGCGTTTGTAGACGATTTCCTTGGTGCCGCCTTCACAGCTACCCACTACCTGTTGGCCATCGGCCGCAGCACCTTTATCCACTACTTCCAGCGAATAACCCGAAGCGCCCTTGGCGTCGATTTTCGCGGCAATTTCGCTTTTCAGATCTTCGCAAGGCTTGCCCGCCGCCAGGGCCGTGCCTGCGATGCTCAACAAACCTGCCGCTAACAGAAACTTCTTCATCCGATACTTTCCTTGCGCTGGTCAAAAAGAGCGTGCCGACGCTTACAAGTGAGGGCACGCGTTGTGTAGCGCAGGTTATGGCAATCGGCCAGCGATCAAAGTTCCACGCGCCGGATCAACTGGTGGCAATTCGGAATCCCACCTTCAGCGTGACCTGATAGTGCGCGACCTTGCCGTCCTCGATATGCCCCCGCGTTTCAGTCACTTCAAACCATTCCAGATGCTTGAGGCTCTTGCTGGCTTCGGCCAGGGCGTTCTGGATCGCATCTTCGATGGTGGTGGTGGACGAACCTACCAGTTCGACTTTCTTGTAGGTGTGATTACTCATGGCGTTTCTCCTGTGGGTCATCAATCAAGACTAGCAGCGAATATTCGTACTGCTTGAGGCGACCGCTCGGCCACGAAAGTTCAGATTTAATGCACTTTCTGAAGCGGCCGCAGTCGGTATCTACACACGCCACTCAATCACTTCAGGAGATGTCCACATGGCCAACACTTCTTTACGCAAAGCGTCGCTGGAAAGCATGGAAGCCGAGATTTCGAGCCTGCTCAAATCCCTTGAGAGCCTCAAGGACGACGCATCCGATGAGTCGCGCAAAACGCTGAAGGCCCTGAAAAGCAATGCCGAGAATGCCCTCAAGCACTCTCGCCACCTGATCAGCGATGCCTACGAAGAAAGCAAAGTCAAAATCCGCGAAACCGGTGTTGCGACTCGCGACTACGCACAAGAGCACCCGTGGACCACTGCCGGTGTCGCTGTAGGCGCACTGGGCCTGCTGGCCGCTTACCTGCTGTGCAAACGCGGCGACTAAACGGGTTGGCGCATAAGCTCTGCCTTGAGCCACTGCGCCAACTGCCCGGCGCGCCCGTCAGCGGCGCGCTTGGGTAGCCACAGCGCCAGGTGCGCCGGGGTTTCACTGAAGCCCCACGGCGCCACCAGGCGACCCGCTCGCAGGTCCTCTGCCACCAGCGGTTCTGGCGCAATCGCCACCCCCAATCCTGCCACCGCCGCTTCCAGCAAATAATACAAATGCTCAAAACCCTGCCCGAGTTTCAATGCGCCGGGCTCGATCCCGTGTTGCCGCGCCCAACTGGGCCAGGCTTGCGGGCGTGACGTGGTGTGCAGCAGCGCTTCGCCACACAAGGCAGAAGCAGGCGCGTGACGCATGCTTGCGTGACCGGCAAATCGCGGACTCATCACAGGGCCGATCCGCTCGCTTGCCAGCTCATACACCTGCATGTCGGCCGGCCAAGGTGGCTCGGCGAATACCAGCAGGGCGTCCAGCCCTGGACGACGCGGGTCCAGATCGCCTTCGCCTGCCGACAGGTGTAAACGCAAGTCGGGCAGGTCGGCATTCAAGCGCCCCAGGCGCGGGATAAACCAGCGCGCCAGCAAGCTGCCTGAACAACCGAGCACAAACGGCGCATCGGCGCCGTGTTGGGTGAGTTCGGCGCACACGCCACGTAAGCGATCAAAGGCCTCGGCACTTGCATCACGCAACCTGGCCCCTGCATCTGTGAGTTTAAGGCCACGCCCCTCCTTGATGAACAGGCTGACACGCAGGTGCTCTTCAAGCACTTTTAACTGGCGACTGACTGCGCCATGGGTGACATGCAACTGCTCGGCAGCCTGGCTGACGCTGCTGAGGCGGGCGGTGGCTTCAAACGCGCGCAGCGCATTGAGAGGCGGAAGGTCTCGGCTCATGTGTGAGTTTTCCTGACAGGTCGCGGCGATCTTATCGGTTTTCAGCCTGGAGCGGCAGGGGTAGAGTGGACCTCATTGTTTCCCGCACCCATTCTTTCCTGGAGCGTCCCATGACTCAGTCCCAGACCGATCTTCGCAACGGCCCCGACGTCAACGGCCTGTTTGGCGCGTTTGGCGGCCGCTACGTCGCTGAAACCTTGATGCCGTTGATCCTTGAGCTGGCCCGTGAATACGAAGCAGCCAAGATCGATCCGTCTTTCAATGAAGAATTGGCCTACTTCCAGCGCGATTACGTCGGCCGCCCAAGCCCGCTGTACTTCGCTGAACGTCTGACTGAGTTCTGCGGTGGCGCCAAGATCTACCTCAAGCGCGAAGAGCTGAACCATACCGGCGCACACAAGATCAACAATTGCATCGGCCAGATCCTGCTGGCACGGCGCATGGGCAAGAAACGCATCATCGCCGAGACCGGCGCCGGCATGCACGGCGTGGCCACTGCCACCGTTGCCGCGCGCTTTGGCCTGCAATGCGTGATCTACATGGGCACCACCGACATCGAGCGCCAACAGGCCAACGTGTTTCGCATGAAGCTGCTGGGCGCGGAGGTGATCCCGGTGGTCGCCGGCACCGGCACCCTCAAAGACGCAATGAACGAAGCCCTGCGTGACTGGGTGACCAATGTCGACAGCACCTTCTACCTGATCGGCACCGTGGCCGGCCCGCACCCGTACCCGGCGATGGTGCGCGATTTCCAGGCCGTCATCGGCAAGGAAACCCGCGACCAGTTGCAAGCCCAGGAAGGCCGCCTGCCGGACAGCCTGGTGGCGTGCATCGGCGGCGGCTCCAACGCCATGGGCTTGTTCCACCCGTTCCTGGATGACACCAGCGTGGAGATCATCGGCGTTGAAGCGGCCGGCCATGGCATCGAAACCGGCAAGCACGCCGCCAGCCTCAACGGCGGGGTACCCGGTGTATTGCACGGCAACCGCACCTTCCTGCTGCAGGACGATGACGGTCAGATCATCGACGCCCACTCGATTTCCGCAGGCCTGGACTACCCCGGCATCGGCCCTGAACACGCCTGGTTGCACGACATCGGCCGCGTCCAATACACCTCGGTGACTGACGATGAAGCCCTTGAGGCATTCCACAAGTGCTGCCGCCTGGAAGGGATTATTCCGGCGCTGGAAAGCGCCCACGCCCTGGCTGAAGTATTCAAACGCGCACCGGGCCTGCCAAAGGATCACTTGATGGTGATCAACCTGTCCGGCCGTGGCGACAAAGACATGCAGACCGTCATGCATCATATGGAACAGTCTCAGCAGGAGAAACATTGATGAGCCGCCTGCAAACGCGCTTCGCCGAACTCAAGGAACAAAACCGCGCCGCCCTGGTGACCTTCGTCACCGCAGGCGACCCGGGCTATGACGCCTCGCTGGCGATCCTCAAAGGCCTGCCCGCCGCCGGTGCCGACGTGATCGAGTTGGGCATGCCCTTCACCGACCCGATGGCCGACGGCCCGGCCATCCAATTGGCCAACATCCGCGCGCTGGAAGCCAAGCAGAACCTGGCGAAAACCCTGCAAATGGTTCGCGAGTTCCGCAAAGACAACAACGATACGCCGCTGGTGTTGATGGGCTATTTCAACCCGATCCACAAATATGGCGTGCCTGGGTTTATTGCCGACGCCAAAGCAGCCGGTGTAGACGGCCTGATCGTGGTGGACATGCCACCTGAACATAACGGCGAGCTGTGCGATCCGGCGCAGGCGGCGGGTATCGATTTTATCCGCCTGACCACGCCGACCACGGACGACGTACGTCTGCCGACGGTGCTCAATGGCAGCTCGGGCTTTGTGTACTACGTGTCGGTAGCGGGTGTGACCGGTGCCGGTGCGGCGACCCTGGAGCACGTCGAAGAGGCCGTGACGCGCTTGCGTCGCCATACCGACCTGCCAATCAGCATCGGCTTCGGTATCCGTACTCCGGAGCAAGCGGCGGCCATCGCGCGCTTGGCGGACGGTGTGGTGGTGGGTTCTGCGCTGATTGATCATATCGCCAGCGCCGGCAGCGAACAGCAGGCGATCGATGGTGTATTGAGCCATTGCGCGGCGCTGTCCGAAGGCGTGCGTAACGCCCGTCGGTAAGGGCGTCTGCTTGTATTCTTGCGCTAGGCTTGTGGGGTGACATTGGTCACGCCACAAGCACTTCATGCCTATTGCCGTCTAACTGCTCTGCAAGCCCCGCATTACTTGCCTCCCGGTCGTTAAGTTAGCTGCATCAGAAGTCATTCTTGGCTCTCGGGAGTACATCATGGCATTTGATCTCATTACCTCTTCAGACCCCCGTCACTCAACCTTGCAGAAAGGCTTCAACCTGCGCTGGCCGCTGGGCAATGTGCAGGGCGAGTCGTCGGCCAACGGCGCGGCGCGCATCTACATCTGTCACAGCCCCCAAGACATCATCGACGCGGCCGCCGAGGCGCTGGCGGTCGCCCACGGCCGTATAACGGTTCGAAGCGGTGGTCACTGCTACGAAGGTTTCGTTTCCAACACAATGCCCGGCAACAGCGACGAGATACTGTCGATTCTGGACATCAGCCCCCTCAACCAAGTGGCCTACGCCGCCGATGGGCAACTGGCGTCCGAGCTGGTGCCCGCGCGGCCTGAGCGCTACAGCTTTCGCCTGGAGGCCGGGGCGCAGAATTGGGATGCCTACGTCAGGTTGTACAAGCTGGCCAATAAAACGCTGCCAGGCGGTTCGTGCTATTCGGTGGGCCTGGGCGGGCATATTTGCGGCGGCGGCTATGGGTTGCTGTCGCGCAAACACGGCCTGGTGTGCGACTGGCTGCAGGCTGTGGACATGTTGGTGCCCAACGCACAAGGCACGGGCCTGGAGCCGGTGCATGTCTCGCGTGACAGCGCAGCCCCTGACGAGCTCGACCTCTTCGCGGCGTGCTGCGGCGCGGGCGGCGGTCAATTCGGCATCATCACCAGTTACTACTTTAAGGCATTGCCCGAGGCGCCAAAAGAAGTGCTCTGGCTGGCGCTGGAATGGGATTGGTCGCTGCTGACCGAGAAGTCCAGGCTCGACGGCCTGCTTATCGCTTACCAGGACTGGTTCGCCCGCAACCAAAGCAATCCGGACACGTGGGGACTGGCCACCAAACTGGAAATGCGCCATCAGCACACCGGTAATGTGACCCTAGGCATCCACTATGTGGATCGGGACGGAGGGCTCGAGGACCAGGCCCCTTTCGAAGATTTCGTCACCACCATGCTCGATGCCATTGGCTTGCCCGCGACCGAATGCCTGGTGCCGTTTTACGTCGTGCATAGGCCAAGCGGTGGTGCGCGCGGGCGTAGTATCAGGGCTTTGGCGGACGCGCTGGCGGCCACGCGACGCCTGGATTGGCTGGTGTGCCAGCAGACCTTGAATGGTTCGGGGGACAATTTACGCGGGCGCTACAAATCTGCGTATCAAAAGGGTGAATTCACGCCCCAGGTGCTCCAGGCGATCTGGGACACGCTGCACTTGGACGACCCCGATGAACACTTGACCCAGAGCCTGATACAAATCCAGTCGTTTGGCGGGCGTATCAACGAGGCTGCGGCGGCGGTGCGCAAAGAGTCGTCGGCCTCCCAGCGCTCGTCCTATCTGAAGTGGCAACCGCAATGTTATTGGCAGGATGCCGGCGAGGCGGCGGACCAGGCACACGCCCGATGGATTCAGGGACTGTTTTTCAACGCCTTCGCCAATGATCATGGGGTGCCGCTCAATGATCAGTTCGAGGGCTGCTACATCAACTACCCGGACCTCGACATGACCCATGTCGGCGGCAACCCGGCCAATCCGAAAAACCCCTACTGGTACAAGATTTTCGTGCCTGACCTCATGATCGAAAGCCGCCTGCGCCGCACCAAGCGGCGCTGGGACCCGCACAATATGTTCCGCAACGAAATGTCCGTGCCATAAACGCTGAAAAAAAGGCGACCTTACGGTTAATGCCAGTCAGTTAAGGAGGAGCGCTTTACCGTGGCGAGGGAGCTTGCTCGCGCTGGACTGCGCAGCAGTCCCATTTTCAGGGGCCGCATCGCCGCCCAGCGGGAGCAAGCTCCCTCGCCACAGGCCGACGGTTGCCTGCTCTAGCGCTTAACCGACTGGCATTGGACCTTTCGGTCGCCTGATTTCACAGTTCAATGCGCTCGACCTTGCCCACCAGCAGCACGTAGGAAAGCGCGCCAAGCAACGCCAGCACTGCGATATAGGTGATCGCCGGCGCAAACGAATCACCGCTGGCGAGGAAACCGATCACGATCGGCGTGGCAATGGCCGACAGGTTGCCGATGAAGTTGAACACGCCACCGGTCAGCCCCAACAAGCGCGCAGGTGCAAGCGTCGACACCAGCGACCAGGTGATCGACGCCAGGCCATTGCCGAAAAACGCTACCGCCAGGAAGGCAATCACCCAGGCTGTGGAGTCCACGTAGTTGGCACCGATGATCGCGGTGGAAATTAGCAGCCCGCCAATGATCGGCAATTTGCGCGCAAAGCCCACCGAGGCGCCTCGGCGAATCAGCCAGTCGGAAAAAATCCCGGAGCACAGCACGCCGACGAACGCCGCCAGAAACGGCAGCGAAGCGAGCAGGCCGGACTTGATGAAGTCCATGCCGCGATACTTCACCAGGTAGGTCGGAAACCAGGTCAGGAAAAACCACAGGGTGGAGTTCAGGCAAAACTGCCCCAGGTAGATGCCCCACAATTTGCGCTTGCTCAGCACGATGCCCAGGTCGACCCAACTGAACGGCGCCTTGGCCGTTTGTGCCTGCATATCCACCAGGCCGCCGCCATCACGGATCAATTGGATTTCCGCCGCGTTGGCGCCTTTGAAATCCTTGGGCTCGCGGTAAACGGCATACCAGATCACCGCCCACAAAATGCCGACGCCACCGGTGGCGACGAACACCATGTGCCAGCCGAACGCATGCTGCAGCCAGGCCAGCACGGGGGTGAGAAACGCCAGCCCGACGAACTGTCCGGAGGTGTAGACGCCAATCGCCGTCGCGCGCTCGCGCTCGGGAAACCAGGTGGTCACGACCCGGCTGTTGATCGGATAGGCAGGAGCTTCCAGGGCGCCAACCGCCATGCGCAACACGAACAACGCGATGAAGCTTGCGGCAAAGCCGAGCATTACGGTGGCGATGGACCACAGCAGCAGGGCGACGGTGTAGAGAATGCGCGGGGGAACACGGTCCACCAACCAGCCGCCAGGAATCTGCATCGCGGCGTAGGTCCAGCCGAACGCCGAGAAAATCAGCCCGACATGTACCGGGTCGATGCCCAGCTCGCTGGTCAGCGCAGGGGCGGCAATCGACAGGTTGCTGCGGTCGAGGTAGTTGATCACCACGGTGATGAACAACAGCACCATGATGAAGAAGCGCTTTCGGCTAGGCGTGACTAAAGAAGCCTGTCCGGTGAGGGATTCAGGGTGCATGGGGGGTGCCTCTTCTTGTGTTTATTGAGGTCGGAAATTGAGCTGACTGAAGAAACCGGATCAAACTGCGGGAGCGGGCTTGCTCGCGAAGGCGGCGAATCAGCCAGCGAATAAGCCGCCTGACAGACAGCTTTCGCGAGCAAGCCCGCTCCCACAGTGTTTAACCGCATTTCACCAGGCTGCTATCACCACTCGGCGAAACTGCCATCGGCGTGACGCCAGATCGGGTTGCGCCAGCGGTGGCCAATGGCGGCGCGCTCGATCACGTATTCCTCGTTGATCTCAATGCCCAGGCCCGGCCCGTTGGGAATCTTTACAAACCCCTGGTCATAATCGAACACACCCGGGTCGCGCACGTAGTCGAGCAGGTCGTTGCTCTCGTTGTAGTGAATGCCCAGGCTTTGTTCCTGGATAAACGCGTTGTAGCAAACCGCATCCAATTGCAGGCAGGCCGCCAGGGCAATCGGGCCCAGCGGGCAGTGCAGGGCCAGGGCCACATCGTAGGCTTCGGCCATGTTGGCGATCTTGCGGGTTTCGGTAATGCCGCCGGCGTGGGAAGCATCCGGCTGGATGATGTCGACGTAGCCTTCACTGAGGACCCGCTTGAAGTCCCAGCGCGAGAACAGACGCTCGCCCAAGGCAATCGGGGTGCTGGTCAGCGGCGCCAGTTCCTTGAGGGCCTCGTAGTTTTCGCTGAGCACCGGTTCTTCGATGAACATCAGCTTGTACGGGTCCAGTTCCTTCATCAGCACCTTGGCCATGGGCTTGTGCACGCGGCCATGGAAGTCCACGCCGATGCCCACGTTGGGGCCGACCGCATCGCGCACGGCAGCGACGTTAGCCAGGGCCAGGTCGACTTTTTCGAAGCTGTCGACGAACTGCAATTCTTCGGTGCCGTTCATTTTCACCGCAGTGAAACCACGCGCCACCGCCTCTTTGGCGGCGCGGGCCGTGTCCGCCGGGCGGTCGCCACCGATCCACGAATACACGCGGATCTTGTCACGCACCTGGCCACCCAGCAGGTCGCTGACGGAAACGCCCAGGGCCTTGCCCTTGATGTCCCACAGTGCCTGGTCGATACCGGCGAGGGCGCTCATGTGCACAGCGCCACCGCGGTAGAAACCGCCGCGGTAGAGCACGGTCCAGATGTCTTCGATATTGCGTGGGTCTTTACCGATCAGGTAGTCGGACAATTCTTCGACGGCAGCGGCCACGGTGTGGGCGCGACCCTCGACCACGGGCTCACCCCAGCCGGTAACGCCCTGGTCGGTTTCGACCTTGAGGAAGCACCAGCGCGGCGGGACGATGAAGGTCGTCAGTTTGGTGATTTTCATCTGTTGTCTCTCTTATAGATGCGGCGCCAGCAGGCGCGAAACTTGAAATCAGCTCAGGGCTTTCCAGGCAGCGACATAAGCCTGGGCGCGGCTCGCAACCTGCTCTACGGACATACCCGGTTTGAACAATCCGGACCCCAGCCCGAAGCCTTTGGCACCGGCGTCGGTGAACACCTGCATGTTGTCCGGGGTGATACCGCCTACCGGTAGCAACAACGTACCCGCCGGCAATACCGCGAGCCACGCCTTGATCACCGCCGGGCCCATTTGCTCGGCCGGGAACAGCTTCAATACATCGGCGCCCTCGGCCAGTGCGGCAAAGGCTTCGGTCGGCGTGGCGACGCCCGGCGACAGATACAAGCCCGCCGCTTTCGCCGCACGCAATACCTTGGCATCGCTGTGAGGCATGACGATCACTTGGCCGCCAGCGGCTTTGACCTGCTCGACCTGCTCGGGCGTCAGCACCGTGCCGGCACCGATCAGGCAATCGGCGGGCAGGCTGTCGCGCAGGGTACGGATGCTGGTGTACGGGTCCGGCGAGTTCAGCGGCACTTCGATTACGCGAAAACCGGCCTGGTACAGCGCCTGGCCGATGGCTTCGGCTTCGTCCGGGCGCACACCGCGCAGGATCGCGATCAAACCGTTTTGTGCGAGTGCTCTTTTGAGCATGTCAGGCCTCCGTTACAGGTTGAGTGAGCCCGGCCGCCACGGCCAGTTGCCACAAGCCGCGTTCGGTGGCTTCCTGCGCCAAACTGACGTGGGCGAAGCCGCACAGCGCAAGGGCGCGTTGATAGCGAGCGCAGAGGGCAGCGGCGCCGACCAGGATGATCGGCTTGCGTTTTGCGCTGTCGGGTAAACCGGCGAGTTCATGGCCGATCAACAGGCCGGACAGGTAGTCGGGCTGCTGTTCAGGCGTGAGTTCGGCGGTCAGGCCGAGGGTGCGCGCACTGAACAAGGTCGAGAGCACGCCGCGTTGGCCGTCTGCCGAAAGCGCCACATGCACGCCTCGGTCAAACGCCTCGGTCTGAAAATGTTCGGATGGTTTCTGGGTACGCCCCAGGAGACTGTGCTGGCTCAATACCGCGAACAGCTCGCCGGTCATGAACGTGTCGAAGTGAGTGATGCACCCCTCGACCACCTCGACCCATTTGGAATGGCTGCCCGGCAGGCCGATCAGCACTTCGCTCGCAAGCCCCTGCAACACACCGAGCACCTGGGTTTCTTCGCCGCGCATCACATTGGGCAGGCCGACCTGTTCGATCACGCCCGGCACGATATGCACATCGATGCCACGCACGCTGCGCACCTTATGCAGCGCCTGGCCGAGGCTGGCCACATCAACCGGGGTGTTGCGATAAGTCGCTTCGCTCCAACCCTGTGCGCTGCCGACCATGCCGCAGGCAATCACCGGCAGCTCGGGCTGGGCGTCGAGCCAATCGCCACAGGCGGTATCGAATGCCAACTCAAAGCCATTGCTGCAGCGAACACCGGCAATGTCACGCGGTTCGCTGGGCAAATGCATGATGCCCGACGCCAGTGAGCGTTGTTCCAGCACAACCCCGGCGGGGCCTAGTTTGTAAGCACGAAGGGAACTGGTTCCCCAATCGAGCGCGATCAATTGCGCCTGCATCGCTTCACCTGAAATGAGTGGGTGCTGAAAAAAGCAGATGGGCGAATATAAACCTATGCTTTGCAATATCTCAATATATAAATATCAGTCCCATATAGTGGGAGAGTGGCGCATAAAGTCCTACGCCTTCTTGGGAAAGTGCGGCTTGCGTACGCTTGAACAGTTTAAAAAGCCGACAGATCCAGCTCGCGCATCGCGCCCATCCAGATCGCGTAATCAGTGTGATCTTTCAGGTCATCGCCGGTTTCGGGGTGCAGGAACACCACCAGACCGTTGCGATGCAGCGCCAGCCACGGCAGCACCACGCCAATGTATTCCGGCTCGAACGCCAACTGGCAGCTCCAGTCCGGGTGCGGGCCCACGGCAAGCTCATGCACACGCCCCATGCGCAGCGGGAACAGCGCCGCCGCGTCTTCACACAAGGTGCGTGCCTGGTCGAGGGTGCTGGCGTCGAAGTAGATATGGGCGTGATAGCCCTTGATACGTTGCATGACGGACTCCGGTTCCACTGTGCGCCGATCCTAGACCGCAATCGACGGCAGGGCCAGCCCGGTCAATGACTGCGCGCTGCTGGCCTGCTCCGCCACCAACCAGTCGACAAAGCGTTCGACCAACTGCCCGCGACGCTTGCGCTGGGGCTGCACCACGTAATAGCCGAAGCGCGAGACCACCGTGTCGCTGATCGGCCTGCACAGCCAATTCTGCTCCAGCAGGTTATCCACCAAGTGCCGCCAGCCGATCGCGACGCCCTGGCCGGCAATTGCCGCTTGAATCAGCAGCGTGTAATTGTCGAAACGCAATTGGCCAGGGGTTGGCGCGGTGCTGATACCCAGCTCGCGAAACACACCGGCCCAGTCGAACCATTGGCTGTTGTTTTCCTGGCGCAGGTGCAGCAAGGGGTAGTCCGCCAGGGTCTGCACCGTCAGCGCGTTGGCTTGGCTCTTGAGCCACTGCGGGCTGCACACCGGAAACACCTGCTCGTTGAACAGCCAAAGGCTGTCGCCTTGCTTGAAGCGTCCGTCACCAAACAGCACCGCCACGTCGATGTCGCTGCGCAGGCTGGCGTGGTTGCGCTCGCTGGTCACCAGGCTCACGTCGACCTGCGGGTTGGCCTCGTGAAAACGATGCAGGCGCGGCATCAGCCAATAGGCGGCGAAGGCGAAGTCGGTGGCCACTTGCAGCACTTCGTGCTGGTCCTGCTGGGTGACGGTGCTCAGGCCGACGTTGATGGTTTGCAGGCCGGCTTGAACGTGTTCGAAGAGCAGGGCGCCGGCGTCGGTCAATTCGATGCCACGGTAGATGCGGTCGAACAAGCGGATCGCCAGTTGCTCTTCAAGCCGTTTGATCTGCTGGCTGATGGCCGGTTGGGTGGTGCCCAGCTCCATCGCGGCGGCGGTAAAACTGCGCTGGCGCGCAGCCGCTTCGAATGCGCGCAGCAGGTCGAGGGAGAGGTCACCAAGCGCTTCATACATAAGCTGTGCTTATCCTAGGCATTGTTCTTCATGGGCTTTACCACGTGTTCAGCGGGCCGCATGCTCATTGGCATAAACACCGCCTATGGAATGCCGAGAAACCATGAAGCGCAAGAACATTCTTTTCATCATGGCCGATCAAATGACCGCGCCGATGCTGCCGTTCTACGGACCTTCCCCGATCAAGCTGCCGAACCTGAGCCGCCTCGCCGAACAGGGCGTGGTCTTCGACGCCGCCTACTGCAACAGTCCGCTGTGCGCGCCTTCGCGCTTTACCCTGGTCAGCGGGCAGCTGCCGAGCAAGATTGGCGCCTATGACAACGCGGCGGATTTTCCCGCCGATGTGCCCACGTACGCCCACTATCTGCGTCGCCTCGGCTACCGCACCGCGCTGTCGGGCAAGATGCATTTCTGCGGGCCCGACCAGTTGCACGGCTATGAGGAGCGTCTGACCAGCGACATCTACCCGGCGGACTACGGTTGGGCGGTGAACTGGGATGAGCCGGATGTGCGCCCCACCTGGTATCACAACATGGCCTCGGTGCTGCAAGCCGGGCCATGCGTGCGCACCAATCAGCTGGATTTCGACGAAGAGGTGGTGTTCAAGGCCCAGCAATACCTGTTCGATCATATCCGCGAGGACGGCGCCCAACCGTTCTGCCTTACCGTGTCGATGACCCATCCCCACGACCCGTACACCATTACAAAACCGTTCTGGGACCTCTACGACGACAACGACATCCCCTTGCCCGCAACGCCGGCACAGGACGAGCTTGACCCGCATTCCCAGCGTTTGCTCAAGGTTTATGACCTGTGGGACAAGCCGCTGCCTGTGGATAAGATCCGCGATGCGCGCCGTGCCTACTTCGGCGCGTGCAGCTATATCGACAGCAACGTCGGCAAGCTGCTGCAGACCCTGGAAGATACGGGCCTGGCCGATGACACCATCATCATCTTCTCCGGCGATCACGGGGACATGCTTGGTGAACGTGGCCTCTGGTACAAAATGCACTGGTTCGAAATGGCCGCCCGCGTGCCGCTGTTGGTCAGTGCGCCGGGGCAATTTGCGGCGCACCGTGTGACCCAGGCCGTCTCGACGGCCGACCTGTTGCCCACCCTGGTGGAGTTGGCCGGCGGCGAGCTGGACCCGCGCCTGCCCCTGGATGGCCGCTCGCTGCTGCCGCACCTGCAAGGCCAGGGCGGGCACGACGAAGTGTTTGGCGAGTACATGGCCGAAGGCACTATCAGCCCGCTGATGATGATTCGCCGAGGCGCCTATAAATTCATCTACAGCGAAGACGACCCTTGCCTGTTGTTCGATGTGCACAACGACCCGCACGAACGGGAGAACCTCAGCCAGTCGCCGCAACATCGGCCACTGTTCGAGGCGTTTTTGAATGAGGCGCGGGCCAAATGGGACATCCCGGCGATCCATCAGCAGGTGCTCGCCAGCCAACGCCGCCGTCGCCTGGTATTCGAGTCACTGACCCAGGGCAAGCTCAAGAGCTGGGACCACCAGCCACTGGTGGATGCCAGTCAGCAGTACATGCGCAACCATATCGACCTCGATGACCTGGAGCGCAAGGCACGTTATCCACAACCCTGCCAAAACCAATAAATAAAGAGGGAAGGCCATGCAAAAGTTAACGGTAGTGCTGGGCGTTCTGGCGTTGAGCAGCGCCAACGCATACGCAGACGCCCGTTGTGAAACGGTGAGAATGGCCGACCCCGGCTGGAGCGACATTGCGGCGACCAACGCCATCACCGGTTTTCTGCTGACCGGCATGGGCTACAAGGCCAAGGTCGACACCCTGGCAGTGCCGATTACCTTTGGCGGGCTCAAGGATGGCCAGGTCGACGTGTTCATGGGCAACTGGATGCCGGCCCAGCAAGGCTTCTATGACAAGTTCGTGGCCAATGGCGATGTCGTGCAGTTGGCCAAGAACCTCGACGGTACCGAGTTCACCCTCGCCGTACCGGACTATGTGTGGGACGCCGGCGTGCATGACTTTGCCGACTTGAATACATTTGCCGACAAGTTCGACAAGAAGATCTACGGCATCGGCTCCGGCGCACCGGCAAATATCTCGTTGCAGGAGATCATTAAAAAGAATGACTTTGATCTCGGCCAATGGAAGCTGATCGAGTCGAGTGAACAGGCGATGCTCGCCGAAGTCTCGCGAGCGGTGAAGAAACAGCGCTTCGTCACCTTCCTCGGCTGGACGCCGCATCCCATGAACGTGCAGCTCAAAATGCGCTACCTCAAAGGCGGCGAACAGTATTTTGGCAGCACCGGCAGCGTCTACACCTTGACCCGCAAGGGCTATGCGCAGGCCTGCCCGAACGTGGGAAAACTGCTGACCAACCTGAGTTTCACCCAGGACATGGAAAACAGCATCATGGCTGACGTGGCGAACAATAAGGTCAGCAATGCGGATGCGGCGAAGGCTTGGATCAAGGCTAATCCGGCGGTGTTGGATAAATGGCTGGAGGGCGTAAAAACCCTGGACGGCAAGGAGGCGTTGCCGGCGGTAAAAGCCAAACTGTAAAGCCAACCGCTGATCCGTATGGGGGCTGGCTTGCCTGCGATAGCATCACCGCGGTTTGTCTGTACACCGTGGCGTCGGCATTGCAGGCAAGCCAGCTCCCCTGATACGCTGGCTAACTTTTTTATATCCGAGTCTGCGATGCCCCGGCTTACGCTTTTCCCTTTCCTCAACTGGCTCCCACGCCAAACTCGCGCCAGCGTCGGCCGGGATGCCATTGTCGGCCTCAGCGGCGCAGTACTCGCGCTGCCGCAGTCGATTGCCTACGCTTTGATCGCCGGGCTCCCACCCGAATACGGACTGTACGCGGCCATTATCCCGGTGTTGATCGCTTGCCTGTGGGGCTCGTCCTGGCACCTGATCTGCGGTCCTACAGCGGCGATCTCCATCGTGCTCTACGCCAGTATCAGCCCGCTGGCGGTGCCGGGTTCCCAGGATTACATCACCTTGATCCTGCTGCTGACCTTCCTCGCCGGGGTGTTTCAGTGGTTGCTGGGCATGCTGCGCTTCGGCGCGCTGGTGAATTTCGTCTCCCATTCCGTGGTACTCGGTTTCACCCTGGGCGCTGCGGTCGTGATCGCCCTCGGCCAGTTGCCTAACCTGCTGGGGCTGGATCTTCCGAGCCAGGCCACCGCCATCGACAGCCTGCTGGCGCTGATTGAGCATGCCGGCGGGTGGGACCATGCCTCGCTCGCCCTGGGCCTGGGCACCTTGCTGGTGGGCGCGCTGCTCAAATACCTGATGCCACGCTGGCCGACGCTGTTGATCGCCCTGGCCCTGGGCAGCCTCGCCACATGGCTGTGGCCGGGGCTGTTCGGGCATGTGGCGCTGGTCAGTTCATTTATCGGCAAGCTGCCGCCCTTGCGCCCGTTGCCAATGGACCTGGATACCATCCTGCGCCTGCTGCCGAGCGCCGTGGCGGTGGGCATGTTGGGGCTGGTGACCAGCCTGTCGATTGCCCGTTCGCTGTCGACCCGTTCGCAGCAATTGCTCGATGCGAATCAGGAAGTTCGTGCCCAGGGCTTATCCAATATCATCGGCGGATTTTTCTCCGGGTATTTGTCGGCAGGTTCCTTCACCCGTTCCGGCCTCAGTTATGAAGCGGGTGCCCGCTCGCCACTGGCCGGCGTGTTTTCGGCGCTCTGGGTGGCACTGTTCGCACTGTTTGGCGCCGGGCTGATCGCACATATTCCGATTCCAAGCATGGCGGCGAGCATTCTGTTGATCTGTTGGGGCCTGGTGGACCACCGAGGCATTCGCGCGTTGTTCCGCGTGAGCCGCGCCGAATTCGTGGTGATGGGCCTGACGTGTGTCGCCACCTTGTTGCTGGAACTGCAAACGGCGATTTACGCGGGAGTACTCGCGTCGCTGTTTTTCTACCTCAAGCGCACCTCGCAACCCCGTGTTCAGCAATGGCGCGACGGTGACGAGGATGTATTGCGAGTGGGGGGCTCGATCTTTTTTGGCGCCAGCCATTACCTGCAAGTGCGCCTGCAACGGTTGCAGGGCGAGCGAGTGGTGATCGAGGCGCAGCAGATCAACTTTATCGACTACTCCGGGGTGGAGATGCTGCACCAGGAAGCGCGGCGGTTGCAGGGCCTGGGACGCAGTTTGACGTTGCGCGGGGCCCGGCCGCACGTGGTGGATGAGTTGAAGAAGCTGGAAGGGCCAGACAAGTGCCCCATTCATTTCGAAGACTGAATTTGTCGAAGAGGGACTTGTGCTCTGTAGAAGCGAGCTTGCTCGCGAAAAACTTACGGGCGCCGCGTTCATTCAGAAAGCACGCGTTATCGTTGACGTTTTTTCGCGAGCAAGCTCGCTCCTACAGAACAGCCCACCTCAGTTTTATGCGTGTCAGGCCAATAGCCTGCGCAACTCAGCCAACACCGGGGCAGACGCCGGGCGCACACCGCGCCACAGGCAGAACGCTTCGGCCGCCTGTTCAACCAGCATGCCCAGGCCGTCCATCGCTACCGCTGCGCCCTGTTCAGTTGCCCAGCGGCAGAAGGCGGTCGGCTCCTTGGCGTACATCATGTCGTAGCAGAACGTCTTGCCCGGTTCGATCAAACTGCCCGCAATCGGCGGTACGTCGCCTGTCAGGCTGGCGGAGGTGGCGTTGATAATCACGTCCACCGGCTCGCGCAGCCAATCGAAACCACTGGCGGACACCGGCCCCATGTCGTCGAACAGCTCGGCCAGCGCTTCGGCTTTTTCCACGGTGCGATTGGCGATAATCAGCGAGGCTGGCTGCTCTGCCAGCAACGGTTCCAACACGCCGCGTACCGCGCCACCAGCACCCAACAGCAGGATGCGCTTGCCTTGCAGGTTCAGCCCGGCGTTTACCTTCAGGTCGCGCACCAAGCCTGCGCCATCCGTGTTATCACCCAGCAACGTGCCATCTGCCAGCTTGCTCAGGGTATTCACCGCACCGGCGCGTTGAGCGCGCTCGGTGAGGGTGTCGGCCAGCCGGAAAGCGTCTTCCTTGAACGGCACGGTGACATTCGCACCACGGCCGTGTTGAAAGAACTCACGGGCACAACCGGTGAAATCCTCCAGCGGCGCGAGCAGTGTGCTGTAGTCCAGTTGCTCACCGGTCTGCTCGGCGAACATGCGGTGAATCAACGGCGACTTGCTATGGCTGATCGGGTTGCCGAATACGACATAGCGATCCATCACACAACCGCCTTGGGCACGGTCAGGCCAAGCCAGTCCCGGTCTTGCAGAAAATAGTCGGTAAGGCGCGCTTCGTCGCTGCCGGCCTCGGCTTTCCAGTCGTAGCTCCAGCGCACCTGAGGCGGCAGCGACATCAGGATCGACTCGGTACGCCCGCCCGATTGCAGACCAAACAGGGTGCCACGGTCATACACCAGGTTGAATTCAACGTAGCGGCCCCGGCGGAACTCCTGGAACCGGCGCTGCTGTTCGGTATAGGCCATCGCCTGGCGGCGTTGCACGATCGGCAGGTAGGCGTCGATGTAGGCATCACCGATGGCGCGAATGAAGGCAAAGCAGGTGTCGAAGCCCCACTCGTTCAAATCATCGAAAAACAGGCCGCCGATGCCACGCGGCTCGTTGCGGTGCTTGATATGGAAATAGGTGTCGCACCAGGCTTTATAACGCGCGTAAACGTCCGCGCCGAACGGCGCACAGGCCTGCTCGGCCACGCGATGCCAGTGGATGCAATCCTCTTCATTGCCGTAATAGGGCGTCAGGTCAAAGCCGCCACCAAACCACCACACCGGCTCTTCGCCTTCTTTTTCAGCAGTGAAAAAGCGCACATTGGCGTGGGAAGTCGGCACGTGAGGGTTATGGGGATGGATCACCAGCGACACACCCAGCGCCTCGAAGCCGCGACCGGCCAGTTCGGGGCGGTGTGCACTGGCCGACGGAGGCAAGCCGCTGCCGAACACGTGGGAAAAATTAACGCCGCCTTTTTCGATGACCGAACCGTTTTCAATCACGCGGGTGCGGCCGCCGCCGCCGGCAGGCCGGGTCCAGGCGTCTTCGATAAAGCGAGTGTCCGTCTCAAAGGTTTCCAGGGCGCTGCAAATGCGGTCTTGCAGGTCAAGCAGGTAGGCTTTAACAGCCTCGGTGCGGGTAGTCATGGCATCACCTTGAATCGGGCAAAGCTACGCGAGGCCATTGGGCATCGGCGGCAAATGGGCGCACAGGATACCACCGCACCCGGTGCCGTCGCAGTTGACGAAGATCAAGCTTAGGAGTCCGATAGGGACCTTCGTATATGCGTCCCAAGGAGAAAGTAATGGCCAAACGTATCCAGTTCAGCGCCCATGGCGGCCCCGACGTGCTCGAATATGTGGACTACACGCCAGCGGAGCCTGGCCCACAGCAGGTACGGGTGCGCAACGAAGCCATTGGCCTGAACTTCATCGACACTTACTTTCGCAGTGGCCTTTACGCCCCCCCTGCTTTGCCATCGGGACTGGGCGCAGAGGGCGCGGGCGTGGTCGATGCTGTGGGCAGTGACGTCAGCCAATTCAAGGTTGGCGACCGCGTGGCCTATGGCAGCGGCCCGCTGGGCGCCTACAGCCAGTTGCATGTGTTGCCCGCCGCCAATCTGGTGCATCTGCCAGACGACATCAGCTTCGAACAGGCCGCCGGCGCCATGCTCAAGGGCCTGACCGTGCAGTACCTGTTGCGCCAGACTTATGAGCTGAAGGGCGGCGAAACCATTTTGTTCCACGCCGCAGCCGGCGGCGTGGGGTCCCTGGCCTGCCAATGGGCCAAGGCGTTGGGCGTCAAATTGATCGGTACCGTGAGCTCAGCGGAGAAAGCCGCACTGGCCAAATCCCTCGGCGCCTGGGAAACAATCGACTACAGCAAGGAAGATGTCGCACAACGCGTGTTGGAATTAACTGACGGCAAAAAGGTACCGGTGGTGTATGACGGCGTCGGCAAGGACACCTGGCTGGCCTCGCTGGACAGCGTGGCACCCCGTGGGTTGGTGGTGAGCTTTGGCAATGCGTCGGGCGCGGTGGACGGGGTGAACCTCGGGATTCTGGCGGCAAAGGGTTCGGTGTATGTCACCCGGCCGACGCTGGCGACCTACGCGAGTAATCCGAAGGACTTGCAGGCGATGGCCGACGATCTGTTCTCAATGATCAAGAGCGGCAAGGTGCGCATTGATATCAACCAGCGTTACTCCCTGGCCGAGGCGGCGAAGGCGCATACCGAGTTGTCGGGGCGGCGCACGACGGGGTCAACCATTCTGCTGCCTTAAGCCTTAAGGAAGCCATCGCGGGCAAGCCCTAATGCCAGTCAGTTAAGACAGAACCGGTCCCTGTGGCGAGGGAGCTTGCTCCCGCTGGACTGCGTAGCAGTCCCATTTTTGGGGCCGCTTCGCGCC
>NZ_JASLAW010000133.1 GCF_030147005.1 Pseudomonas sp. | reverse complement strand
CTTGCTCGTGAAGGCGGTAGTCCAGTCACTTATAGTTGACTGACACACCGCCTCCGCGAGCAAGCCCGCTCCCACACTGAGTTTGCGTTACTCGCCGATGGCCGCTTTATAGCCGGCAGCGTCCAGCAATTTATCCAGATCAGCCGCGTTGCTTGGCTTGAGCTTGAAAATCCAGGCGCCGTAAGGGTCGGAGTTCAGCAGCTCAGGGCTACCGCTCAACTCTTCGTTGACAGCAATCACTTCGCCCGCAACCGGAGCGTAGATATCCGAAGCAGCCTTCACCGATTCAACCACGCCCGCCTGGCCTTGGGCTTCAAATGTGGCGCCTACCTCGGCCAACTCAACAAACACCACGTCACCCAGAGCTTCCTGTGCATGGTCGGAGATCCCAACCGTCACGGTGCCGTCGGCTTCCAGACGGGCCCACTCATGACTTTCGGCAAAACGCAGGTCGGCAGGGATATTGCTCATAGTCTGTGTCCTCAAGAAGAAATGTCAGCGGCCTCAGGCCTGCCGGAAATAGTTAGATCAAGGTTTTACCATGGCGTACGAAGGTCGGCTTGACCACTCGAACCGGGTACCACTTGCCGCGGATTTCCACTTCGGCCCGGTCGGCAGTCGCCGTCGGTACACGCGCCAGGGCGATGGACTTGCTAAGCGTAGGAGAGAAACTACCACTGGTGATCTCCCCTTCGCCAACATTGGCGATACGAACCACTTGGTGAGCGCGTAGAACGCCACGCTCTTCCAGGACCAATCCGACTAATTTGAATTGCACACCGGCAGCTTTTTCCGCTTCCAGCGCGGCGCGGCCGATGAAGTTACGTTCTACCGGCTCCCAGGCGATGCTCCAGGCCATGTTGGCGGCCAGGGGTGACACCTGCTGGTGGATATCCTGGCCATACAGGTTCATGCCGGCTTCCAGACGCAAGGTATCGCGGGCACCGAGGCCGATAGGGGAAATGCCGGCGCCCACCAGATCGTTGAAAAACCCCGGCGCCTGGTCGGCGGGCAGGACAATTTCCAGGCCGTCTTCGCCGGTGTAACCGGTGCGGGCAATAAACCAGTCGCCGTCGGCCTGGCCTTCGAAAGGCTTGAGCTGATGGATCAGCGTGCCACGGGACTGGGTCACCAGTTCGGCGATCTTGTGCCGCGCGTGGGGACCTTGAATGGCGAGCATGGCCAGTTCGGAGCGCTCCTGGATTTGCGCGTGATAGCTGCCCAGTTGCGCCTGCATCCAGGCCATGTCCTGGTCGCGGGTAGCGGCGTTGACCACCAGCCGGTAACCGGTTTCGGTACGGTAGACGATCATGTCGTCCACCACCCCGCCCTGCTCGTTGAGCATGGCGCTGTATAACGCTCGGCCGCAGCCGTGCAATCGATCGACATCGTTGGCCAGCAGATGCTGGAGCCATTCCTTGGCCTGAAGGCCGGTGACATCGATCACGGTCATATGAGATACATCGAACACCCCGCAGTCGCGCCGCACCTGATGGTGCTCCTCAACTTGCGAGCCGTAATGCAAAGGCATATCCCAACCGCCAAAATCGACCATTTTCGCGCCGAGGGCGAGATGCAGGTCATACAGAGGCGTACGCTGTCCCATGGGTTTCTCCTTCCGGGCGTGGCGAAGGTGCGCAGAGCTGCCACGTGCGCCGAACACCTTGAGTTACAAGGCTTGCAGCCACATACAGCAGGTCGATCCGAAAGACGGAGCACACCGAATGCCGCGCATTGTAGCCGCAAGCTGTAGGACTGGCACCTAACCGATTTGTCGTGCGGAGCGTCGGATCAGCCCGATGACCGGCAACAACCCAACCAGCACCAGGGTCAACGCAGGCAGCGAGGCCCGCGCCCATTCCCCTTCACTGGTCATTTCAAAGATCCGCACCGCCAGGGTGTCCCAGCCAAACGGGCGCATCAGCAAGGTCGCGGGCATTTCCTTGAGCACATCGACGAACACCAGGAGTGCGGCGCTCAGGGCGCCGGGCAGCAACAGCGGCAGATATACCTTGCAAAACAGTTGTGGCCCACTCACTCCCAGGCTTCGTGCCGCTTCGGGCAACGACGGGCGGATACGCGCCAGGCTGTTTTCCAGAGGCCCATAGGCGACCGCCAAAAACCGCACCAGATAGGCCAGCACCAGCGCCGACAGGCTGCCCAGCAGCAATGGTTTGCCCGCACCGCCCAGCCAGCCCGACACCGGCACCACCAGTTCACGGTCCAGATAGCTGAAGGCCAACATGATCGACACCGCCAGCACCGAGCCGGGCAAGGCATAACCGACATTGGCCAGGCTGATGCCAGAACGAATCGCCCGAGTCGGCGCCAGGCGGTTGGCGAACGCCAGTATCAGCGCCACGCTGACCGTAATCAGCGCCGCAATCGCGCCCAGATACAAGGTGTGCACGATCAGCCCCCTGTAGCGCTCATCCAGATCGAACCGGCCGCGCTGCCAGAACCAGGCCACCAGTTGCAGCATCGGAATAACAAACGCACAGGCGAACACCAAGCCGCACCAGCCACTGGCCGCTGCAGCCTTGAACCCACTCAGGTGATACAGCGCCTTGCCCCGTGGGCGCTCATTGCTGGGTCGGCTCGCTCCGCGCGCTCGCCGCTCGCCATACAGCACCAGCATCACCACCAGCAGCAACAGGCTGGCCAGTTGGGCAGCACTGGAGAGGCTGAAAAAGCCGTACCAGGTTTTATAGATGGCGGTGGTGAACGTGTCGAAATTGAACACCGAGACCGCGCCGAAATCCGCCAGGGTTTCCATCAGGGCCAAGGCGACACCGGCACCAATCGCCGGCCGCGCCATGGGCAGCGCCACGCGCCAGAACGCTTGCCAGGGCGACTGGCCCAGCACCCGCGCCGCTTCCATCAAACCCTTGCCCTGGGCCAGGAATGCAGAACGCGCCAGCAGATAGACATAGGGGTAGAACACCAGCACCAAGACGATGATTACGCCGCTGGTGGAACGCACACGCGGCAGGCGCAGCCCCGCGCCGAACCATTCGCGCAGCAGGGTTTGCACTGGCCCTGCAAAATCCAGCAGCCCTACGAACACGAAGGCCAACACATAGGCCGGAATCGCAAAGGGCAGCATCAGTGCCCAATCCAGCCAACGGCGCCCGGGAAACTCGCAGAGGCTGGTCAGCCAGGCCAGGCTTACGCCCAGCAACGTCACGCCAAGACCGACGCCGAGCACCAGCGTCAAGGTATTGCCCAGCAAACGCGGCATCTGGGTGTCCCACAGGTGGGACCATATCTGGTGGTCGATGCTTTGCCAGGACAGC
Source organism: Pseudomonas sp. (assembly GCF_030147005.1). Classification (GTDB taxonomy): domain Bacteria; phylum Pseudomonadota; class Gammaproteobacteria; order Pseudomonadales; family Pseudomonadaceae; genus Aquipseudomonas. The sequence goes on along the minus strand of NZ_JASLAW010000133.1, from coordinate 1,577 downwards.
AACAGCACGCTCAGCGGCAGCAGCACCAGGGCGGCGACGGTGAAGACCGGCAGGTACCAGCGGCGTTGGGCGGGATGGGCCAAGAGCAAATTCCTTGGGATGGACTATCTGAAGACAGACGCAAAACACTGTGGGAGGGGGCTTGCCCTCGATGAGGGAGCGCCAGTCGCGGATGATTAGACTGACACTCTGTCATCGGGGCAAGCCCCCTCCCACATGTTGATTTGCAGCAATTTAAAAAGTCAGTTCCAACCGGCGCGGTCCATCAAGCGGATCGCCTCGGCCTGGCGCTTGCCAGCCACTTCCACCGGCAGGGTATCGGCGACGAACTTGCCCCACGACGCCACTTCAGCCGACGGCGGTACCGCTGGGTTGGCTGGGAACTCCTGGTTTACGTCGGCGAAAATCTTCTGCGCCTCGGGCGTGGTCATCCATTCCACCAGGGCCTTGGCCGCCGCCGGGTGTGGCGCGTGCTTGGTCAAGCCAATGCCCGACAGGTTCACATGCACGCCGCGGTCGCCCTGGTTCGGCCAGAACAGTTTCACCGCCAGGTCCGGCTTCTGCTTGTGCAGGCGACCGTAGTAGTAGGTGTTGACGATACCGACGTCGCATTGCCCGGCGTTGATCGCCTCCAGCACCGCGATATCGTCGGAGAACACATCGGTGGACAGGTTATTCACCCAGCCCTTGACGATTTCTTCAGTCTTGCCCGCACCGTGGGTTTCGATCAGCGTGGCGGTCAACGACTGGTTGTAGACCTTTTTCGCCGTGCGCAGGCACAGGCGGCCTTCCCACTGTTTGTCGGCCAGGGCTTCGTAGGTGGTCAGATCGCCTGGTTTTACCCGGTCGGTGGAATAGGCGATGGTGCGCGCGCGCAGGCTCAAACCGGTCCAGGCGTGGGCCGAAGAGCGGTATTGCAGCGGAATGTTCTTGTCGATCACCTCGGAGGTGAACGGCTGCAGGATGCCCATCTGCTCGGCCTGCCAAAGGTTGCCGGCGTCGACGGTGAGCAGCAGGTCGGCGGTGGCGTTTTCACCCTCGGCCTTGATGCGCTGCATCAGCGGGGCTTCCTTATCGGTAATGAACTTCACTTTCACACCGGTCTTCTGGGTGTAGGCGTCGAACACCGGTTTGATCAGTTCGTCGATGCGCGATGAGTAGACCACCACTTCGTCGGCAGCCTGCACGGTGGTGCTGCCGATCAGGGTGAGTGCCAGGGCAGTCAGGAGGCGCTTGGGTGCCAACATGGGTGCGGTCTCTCATTTGCAAAAAGAGCGCAAATGATAAGGACTCACATTTGGTAACGCTTGGTGGAGGCGTTACCAGATGTTGCACGGAGGTTTAACAGGCGAGTGATTTCCCTTGGGGGAGCGGGCTTGCTCGCGAATGCGCTGTATCAGTCGTACATGTAGCGACTGGCACGACGCCTTTGCGGGGCAAGCCCTAATGCCAGTCAGTTAAGGAGGGGCGCTTTACCGTGGCGAGGGAGCTTGCTCCCGCTGGTCTGCGCAGCAGTCCCATTTTCTGGGGTCGCTTCGCGGCCCAGCGGGAGCAAGCTCCCTCGCCACAGGCCGACG
>NZ_JASLAW010000104.1 GCF_030147005.1 Pseudomonas sp. | reverse complement strand
CAGCGCAGCAGGAGAACTGAAATACGTCAGCCAACTCAAGAAGCTCATTGGCGCCCAAATCAGTAAACCAGAAGACGACTTCGTGAAGTTCTTCGCGTCCCGTGTTTATGAAGGAGTAATCACACAGAAAGTTCGCGAGCAGTTTTTCGAGCTGACTCGAAAAGCATTGGCGCAATTTCTGAATGACCAAATAAATGAGCGGCTCAAGTCGGCTATGAGCGGTGCACTTCAGCCGGCGATAGCGTCATTGACTGTCGCGAACAGCGCGAACGCAGGCGTGCAGGATCGAGACGAGGCGGAAGACAAAATTCTGACGACGCTTGAAGAGCTTGAGGGCTATCACATCGTCCGTGCTGTCGTCCGCTCCGTTGTCGATGCAAAACGAATCGTTCAACGCGATACCCAAAGCTATTTTGGGATATTACTGGACGACAACAACCGTAAGCCCATCTGCCGTCTCCACTTCAATCGTAGCCAAAAGTATCTCGGAATATTCGACGAGGGAAAGAATGAAACCCGACACGCTATTTCAACCATCGACGACATTTACGAATACGCCGATCAACTGAAAAAGACAGTGGGTTATTACGAATAATCTACACTTACACCGAAGTCGTTGATAAACCTGTGGCGAGCGGGCTCGCCACAGAGACAATGCAGTCTTAAGCTGCTGGGTCATTGCTTGAGCCATAACCCGGTATCGACAGACATCAAGGTCGCCCGCCAATAATGCAAAGAGGATGAGTCTAGATGGTTCGGGTGCTAAATCCGCTCGCCGCTTTACAGCGAGGTCAGGGAGCCCAGTTCCTGAGATTTAATAGGCAATTCGCTAGAAAGCGTCCTGCAATTTAAAGGGAATCGTCGCTAATGGCTTTTTAACCCAACACCTTTCTTACGCCTCTTTCACGCCCCCCCTACAAATCCCCTTCTACACTTGCTCTATCAGCCGTGAACCGGCCAGGGAGTACGCCATGTGGCGATATGCGGCAGTGCTGGGTGTGGCGTTGTGGTTGTCGGGGTGCCAGACAACCCATCAGGAGTTGCTGGCCAAGGGTTATCCACCCGCCTTCGCAGATGGCTTCGACGACGGCTGCAGCAGTGGGCGCCAGGCCGCTGGGGTAATCAGCGGGGAGTTTCGCAAGAACGTTCCGCGTTATCTGAAAGACCGGCAGTACGCCGAAGGCTGGGAAGACGGTTTCCGCCAGTGCAAAGCCTTGCGTGAGAACGAGGAGCTGCGCAACTACCAGGACAACCGCAGGGACGACCGCGAGCACGAGTGGCAGCAGGAAAAAGACCGCGACGCGGCCAAAGCCTATCGCTCGCAATAGGTCGCTTTCAGACATCCATCGAAACTAAAGCGCGATGAACATGGCCCAAACTCCATTGAGGGAGAATGTCATGAGCCGAGCTTTTGTAAATGAAGACAACGCCGCCGCCCAGGCTGATCAGCCGGTGGAGCGTCAAGTCAGTCAGCAACCCAACCGCCTCACTGCCCATGGGCTGGCCCAATTGCAGGCCAAGGTGGCGCAGTTGCAGCTGGAACACAGCGAAGAATCCGCTAAAGGCGAGCAGGCTGACAAGCAACGCCAGGCCGATCTTGAGCGGGATTTGCGCTACTTCAACCAGCGGGTACAAAGCGCCCAAGTGGTCGCGCCAGCCACCGCTACCGATAAAGTGCAGATCGGCAGTTGGGTGACCTTCGCCAACGAGCAGGACGAACAACAACGCATCCAGTTGGTCGGCGAAGATCAGGCCGATGCCGGCGCGGGCTTGATCAACTGGGGTTCGCCCCTGGGCCGCGCTTTGCTGGGCGCCCAGGTGGGCGATGAGGTGCTGTGGCAGCGCCCCGTTGGCGATCAGTTGATCGAAGTGCTGCGCATCGAGCCCGAGGTTTAGACGATGCCCTGGGCCAGCATCGCATCGGCGACTTTAACGAAGCCTGCGATGTTCGCGCCCTTCACATAGTTGACCCGGCCGTTCTCTTCGCCGAAATGCACACAGGCGTGGTGGATCGACTGCATGATGCTGTGCAGCTTGCTGTCCACCTCACCGGCGGTCCACAGCAGGCGCATGGCGTTCTGCGACATCTCCAGGCCACTCACGGCCACGCCGCCGGCATTGGATGCCTTGCCCGGCGCGAACAGAATGCCCGCTTCGATAAAGATATCCACCGCCTCAAGGGTGGTCGGCATGTTGGCGCCTTCGGCCACGCAGATGCAGCCGTTGCCCAACAGGGCGCGGGCAGCGTCGGCGTCGAGTTCGTTCTGGGTGGCGCAGGGCAGCGCGATATCGCAAGCCAGCGTCCAGGGCGTTTGGCCTTGGCGAAACTCCAGGCCGAAACGCTCGGCCAGCTCGCTGATGCGACCGCGCTGTACGTTCTTTAGCGTCAGCAGGGCTGACCATTGTTCTTCGGTCAAACCGCTCTCGGCATGAAGGGTGCCTTCGGAGTCCGACAGAGAGATCACCAGGCCGCCCAGGTCCATCACTTTGCGCGCCGCGTATTGCGCCACATTGCCCGAACCGGAGATGGCCACGCGCTTGCCTTCGACACGCTGGCCGTCGCGCTTGAGCATTTCTTCGGCAAAATACACACAGCCAAAACCGGTGGCTTCCGGACGGATCAGGCTGCCGCCGTAGGTCATGCCCTTGCCGGTCAACACCGAGGTGAACTGGTTGCTCAGGCGCTTGTACTGGCCGAACAGGAAGCCGATTTCACGGGCGCCCACACCGATATCACCGGCCGGTACATCCACGTCGGCGCCGATGTGGCGGTACAGCTCGCTCATGAATGCCTGACAGAAGCGCATCACTTCGGCGTCGCTCTTGCCCTTGGGGTTGAAGTCCGAGCCACCTTTGCCGCCGCCCATGGGCAACGAGGTGAGCGAGTTCTTGAAGGTCTGCTCGAAGGCGAGGAATTTCAGCACGCCCAGGTTCACCGACGGATGGAAGCGCAAACCGCCTTTGTACGGGCCGATGGCACTGTTCATCTGGATACGGAAACCGCGATTGACCTGGACCTTGCCATGGTCATCCACCCAGGACACCCGGAAGGTAATCGCGCGTTCCGGCTCGCAGATACGCTCCAGAATGCCCGAGGTCAGGTAGTGGGGGTTGGCTTCAAGAAATGGCCACAGACTGCGCAGGACTTCCTCCACGGCCTGATGAAATTCCGGTTGGTCGGGGTCGCGTTTCTTGAGGTGGGCAAGGAAGGATTCGACGGATTCAGTCATGAAAAGTCTCGGCGATTTGATTGTTTTTAAAATGAGATTGGCCGGACTTTATCAATTCGTTTCGCACTGCGACAGGGCAAAATGTCGCTTTTGTGAATTTAAATGGTGCAATAGATATAAATAACTGGCCTTTTTGCCCTCAAACAGGGATTTCAGGCCAAGCCATGCACCAAAGTTAAAACGCCTTCGCGAGCAAGCCCGCTCCCACATATCAAACGCATTCCACGTGAGGGAGCGGGCTTGCTCGCGAATGAATCCAACTCGGTCTAGCTGAAAAAAAGCAAAAAAAACGGAGCCCCGAGGGCTCCGCTTTTTTTCAACTCAACCCGAATCAGGCCAGTTTCTTGTGGCGTACCCGGTGCGGCTGGGCAGCTGCTTCGCCCAGACGCTTCTTGCGGTCCGCTTCGTACTCGGTGTAGTTGCCTTCGAAGAACACCGCCTGGGAGTCGTCTTCGTACGCCAGGATGTGGGTCGCGACGCGGTCAAGGAACCACCGATCGTGAGAGATCACAATGGCGGCGCCCGGGAAGTCCAGCAGGGCTTCTTCCAGGGAGCGCAGGGTTTCAACGTCGAGGTCGTTGGACGGTTCGTCGAGCAGCAACACGTTGCCGCCTTCTTTCAGGGTCAGGGCCAGGTGCAAGCGGCCACGCTCACCGCCGGACAGGTCCTTGACGAACTTCTGCTGGTCGCCACCCTTGAAGTTGAAACGGCCGACATAGGTGCGCGACGGGATTTCATAGTTGCCGATACGGATCTGGTCGGAACCATCGGAAATCTGTTGGAACACCGTCTTGCTGCCGTCGAGGTCGTCGCGGCTCTGGTCCACGCAGGCCAGTTGCACGGTTTCGCCAATCTCGATGCTGCCGGAGTCCGGGGTTTCCTTGCCCATCAGCATGCGGAACAGGGTGGATTTACCCGCACCGTTACCGCCGATAACACCGACGATCGCGCCTTTTGGCATGGAGAACGACAGGTTGTCGATCAACACACGGTCGCCATAGCCTTTGCACACGTTCTTGAACTCGATGACCTTGTCACCCAGGCGCGGGCCGGCCGGGATGTAGATCTCGTTGGTTTCGCTGCGCTTCTGGAATTCCTGCGACTGCATTTCTTCAAAGCGTTGCAGACGTGCCTTGGATTTGGACTGGCGGGCCTTGGCGCCTTTGCGCACCCACTCCAGTTCTTCCTTCATGGCCTTTTCATGGGCCGATTGCTGCTTGGATTCGGCGGCCAGACGGTCGGACTTGGCTTCCAGCCAACCGGAGTAGTTGCCCTCGTAAGGGATACCGGCGCCACGGTCGAGTTCGAGGATCCAGCCGGCGACGTTGTCCAGGAAGTAACGGTCGTGCGTGATCGCAACCACTGTGCCTGGGAAGTCGTGAAGGAAATGTTCCAGCCAGGCGACGGAATCGGCGTCCAAGTGGTTAGTCGGTTCGTCGAGCAGCAACATGTCGGGAGCGGACAGCAGCAGGCGGCACAGGGCCACACGTCGCCTTTCGCCACCGGACAGAAATTCGATCTTGGCGTCCCACGCCGGCAGGCGCAGCGCGTCGGCGGCGACTTCCAGCTGGCGCTCCAGGTTGTGACCGTCGCCTGCCTGCAAAATCGCCTCGAGCTTGGCCTGTTCGGCGGCCAGCTTGTCGAAGTCGGCATCCGGTTCGGCGTAGGCGGCGTAGACCTCGTCCAGGCGCGCCTGGGCATCCTTGATCACGCTAACGGCCTCTTCGACCACTTCGCGCACCGTCTTGGACGGATCCAGCTGGGGTTCCTGCGGCAAGTAGCCGATGTTCAGTTCGGGCATCGGGCGGGCTTCGCCTTCGAACTCGGTGTCGACGCCAGCCATGATTTTCAGCAGCGTGGATTTACCCGAACCGTTGAGGCCGAGCACGCCGATCTTGGCGCCGGGGAAAAAGGACAGCGAAATGTTTTTCAGGATTTCCCGCTTCGGCGGAACAACTTTTCCCAGCCGATGCATGGTGAATACGTATTGAGCCATGGTAAACCTAGCGTCAGTGACTGATGAATTAAGCGGGCGAAGCCCGTGCCAGGCCATGCGCCGCGCGGGCCGTTGATTATCATCAATGCCGGCGAGCGGAAAAAAGCCTGAATGTCTGGGGCTGGAACGCCCCCGCGTAACCGGCAAAGCTACCTGAATGCGCAGGGGCAGTCCAGCCAGGCGGGACTGGCACTTTGCCACAACTCAAGGCATGCTAGCCGCCCTTCGGGCGTCCGGCTTATAGTGCACGTCGCGCGCCAGTCCAGCCAAACCGCAGGATCACAGCTTGTCCAAAGTCACGCCGCCTACTCCCCTGCGCGCCGCTCATATTGCGCCGGGAGCGCCCCTGCACGGCACCCTCAAAGGCGCGTTGGCGACGCTTGTGCTGATGCTGCTCGCGTTATTGTTCTGGCAGCTGCTCGACCAATTGCAGCAAAACCAGAAAAACCAACAGCAATACACCATCGACTACAGCGCCGACCTCGCCGAGCAGATCAGCCAGAATATGGCCCTGAGCGCGCAGATCGCCTTGAACCTGCTGCCGATCGTCGAGCCGCCGCGCAACGCCGAACAACAGCAGGCCCTGATGCGCATGTTGCAGCGCTCGTTACCCGAACTGCGCAGCTTCGCCCTGCTCGCTCCCAGCGGCGCACTGATCAGCGACACCGCCAACGACAGCAAGGACAGCGCCCTGCTCGAAGAACTGGTCAAGCGCAGCCACGCCCAGTCCTATTACCTGAGCAACGACAGCGACGGCACCGTCATCTATCTGTTGCTGCACCAGCCCAGCGGTGGGTCGAAGCTGTATTGGGCGCTGCGCCTGACGCCCACCTACCTGGCCAATTTGACTCGCCAGGACGCCCAGGGCCAGCGCCCGATGTGGGCGATCGAGAACCGCCTGAACCAACGCGTGGTGAGCCGTGACAACGGCATGCCGGCACAGTGGGCCGGTGTGTTGACCCCGGAAGAATTGAACAAAAGTGTACTGGTCACACCGTTGAGCAAAAGCGACTGGCAGCTGCGCGGGCTGTTCGACCGCAGCGCGGTGCTCGAACAACTGCTGCCGGCTTTTATCGGCAAATGCCTGCTAGGCCTGGCTTTTTCGCTGATCCCGGTGATCGTGTTGCTGAACATGCGTCGTCGCCAACGCCAGGTGAATGAAGGCCGACGACGCTATCAGGATATTTTCGAAGGCACCGGCGTGGCCTTGTGTGTACTCGACCTGTCGGGGCTCAAGGCATTCGGCGACAAGACCCAGATGCAGGGCCGCGAACACGTGCACGCCTGGCTGCAGGCCAACCCCGCCGAGCGGCGCAAACTGCTTAAAGAGTTGCGCGTCACCGAGGTCAACCAGATGGCGGTGCGCCTGTTGAACGTCGGCTCCTGCGAGCAAGCCTGGGAGCGCCTGATTGACGATTGCCCGCGCAATGCCACCTCTATCGGCCATCAGGTGCTGGAAGCCGTACTGACCCGGCAAAAACAGCTGGAGCTGGAGATTCAGCTCAACGATGTGGCAGGCAACGAGCAGTACCTGTGGCTGGTGATGCGCTTGCCGGAACAGCAGGATGACGTCAGGGCGGTGATCCTCAGCATCAGCGATATCACCAGTCGCAAGCTGATCGAGCTGTCGCTGGTTGAGCGCGAGAGCTTCTGGTCGGATGTGGTACGCACCGTGCCCGACCACCTGTATGTGCAGGACGCGATCAGCCAGCGCATGATTTTCAGCAACCACCACCTGGGCCACACCCTCGGCTACAACAAGGCCGAACTGCAGAAAATGGGCGAGTACTTCTGGGAAATCCTGCTGCACCCCGAAGACGCCGAGCATTACCACGACTCGCGGCAACAGCAACGCCAGGCCGGTTACACGACCCAACTGCACTGCCAGCTGCGCTTTCGTCACCGCAACAACCAGTGGCGACGCTTCGATATCCGCGAGCAGGCCCTGGCCAGGGACACGGCGGCGGTGGTCACGCGGATCATCGGCGTGGCCAAAGACATAACCGACCAGATCGAGGCCAGCGAATCCCTGCGCGACAGCGAGCAGCGCTACCGCATGCTGGCCGAAAGCATCAGTGACGTGATCTGCTCCACCGACAGCCAACTGGCCCTCAACTACGTCAGCCCATCGGTCAACGCCGTGCTGGGGTATGACGTGGACTGGGTGTTCAAGAACGGCTGGCAGTCGATCATTGCCAACCCGCAACAGCTCACCGGCATTTATGGCTTGGTGGAACAGGTCAGCCGTGCCTTGGGTAACCCCGAGGCATTGAACAGCCTGCGCGATGAGGTGCAAACCCAGCTGTTTCTGTTTGACTGCCTGCGCGCCGACGGGCGCAAAGTGCCGATCGAGCTGCGCGTGGTGCTGGTGTGGGACGAACATGGCGCGTTTGAAGGCATCCTCGGCGTGGGCCGCGACATCAGCCAGCAACGCCGGGCCGAAAAAGACCTGCGCATGGCGGCCACCGTGTTCGAGCACTCCACTTCGGCCATCCTGATCACCGACCCGGCCGGCTATATCGTGCAGGCCAACGAGGCATTCAGCCGGGTCAGCGGTTACGCCGTAACCGATGTACTCGACCAATTGCCGAACATGCTCACCGTCGACGAACAGCAGGAAGCCCACCTGCGTTACGTGCTCAAGCAACTGCACCAGCACAGTACCTGGGAAGGTGAAGTGTGGCTCAAGCGCCGCAATGGCGAGCATTACCCGGCGTGGGTCGGTATCACTGCGGTGTTCGACGATGAAGGCGACCTGGCCAGCTACGTGTGTTTCTTCAGCGATATCAGCGAGCGCAAAGCCAGCGAACAGCGCATCCACCGCCTGGCCTATTACGATGCCCTGACCCACCTGCCCAACCGCACGCTGTTCCAGGACCGCCTGCACACAGCGCTGCAGTCCGCCGAGCGACAGAAGTCGTGGGTGGTGCTGATGTTCCTCGACCTCGACCGCTTCAAGCCGATCAACGACTCCCTGGGCCACGCCGCCGGCGACCGTATGCTCAAGGAAATGGCCACGCGCCTGCTCGGTTGCGTGGCCGAAGACGACACCGTGGCGCGTATGGGCGGCGACGAGTTCACCTTGCTGCTGCAACCGCGCGTCACCCGCGAACTGGCGTTGAACCGAGCGATCTCGGTGGCCGAGCAGATTCTGGCCAGCCTGGTGAAGCCGTTCGTGCTCGAAGGCCGTGAGTTCTTTGTGACCGCCAGCATCGGTATCGCCCTCAGCCCCCAGGACGGTAACGAGCTGAGCCAACTGATGAAAAACGCCGATACGGCGATGTACCACGCCAAAGAGCGCGGCAAGAACAACTTCCAGTTCTACCAGGCCGACATGAACGCCAGCGCCCTGGAGCGCCTGGAGCTGGAAAGCGACCTGCGCCACGCGCTGGAGCAGGACGAATTCGTGCTCTATTACCAGCCGCAGTTCAGCGGCGACGGCAAACGCCTGACCGGCGCCGAAGCCCTGCTGCGCTGGCGCCACCCACGCCGCGGCCTGGTGCCGCCGGGGGATTTCATCCCGGTGCTGGAAGAATTGGGGCTGGTGGTGGACGTGGGTGACTGGGTGATCAGCGAAGCCTGCCGCCAACTCAAGACCTGGCACCAGAACAAAGTGCGGGTGCCGAAAGTCTCGGTCAATATCTCGGCACGGCAGTTCTCCGATGGGCAACTGGGCACGCGCATCGCCACCATCCTCAAGGACACCGGCCTGCCGCCGGCGTGCCTGGAACTGGAGCTGACGGAAAGCATCCTGATGCGCGAAGTCAACGAAGCCCTGCAGATCCTCGCCAGCCTGAAAAACCTGGGCTTGAGCATTGCGGTCGACGACTTCGGCACCGGCTATTCGTCGCTCAACTACCTCAAACAATTCCCCATCGACGTGCTGAAGATCGACCGCACCTTCGTCGACGGCCTGCCCTCCGGCGAGCAGGATGCGCAGATCGCACGCGCCATTATCGCCATGGCTCACAGCCTGAACCTGGCGGTGATCGCCGAGGGCGTGGAAACCCACGAGCAACTGGACTTCCTGCGCGAGCATGGCTGCGACGAGGTGCAGGGTTACCTGTTCGGACGGCCGATGCCGGCGAATCGGTTCGAGGCGCAGTTCAGTAATGATGCGTTGTTCATGTTTGACTGAAACCTCTAGTGAAGGCTTCCCTGTGACGAGGGAGCTTGCTCCCGCTGGGCTGCGCAGCGGCCCCGGAATTTCGGGAGCGCTTCGCACTCCAGCGGGAGCCCTCGCCAGAGGAACCGCCGATCCCCAGGTGAGCCCCACTTGTCCGCGACATGATGTCCTTTCATATGCCATCCAAAACCCATTGGGTTAGAATGCCCTCCTTTTCTGCCCCCGATCCTTGAGGACCGCCATGTTCAGCCGTGATTTGACTATTGCCAAGTACGACGCCGATCTCTTCGCCGCCATGGAGCAAGAAGCCGTGCGCCAGGAAGAGCACATTGAGCTGATCGCTTCGGAAAACTACACCAGCCCTGCGGTGATGGAGGCTCAAGGTTCGGTTCTGACCAACAAGTACGCCGAAGGCTACCCAGGCAAGCGCTACTACGGTGGTTGCGAATACGTCGACGTGGTTGAGCAGTTGGCCATCGACCGTGCAAAAGAGCTGTTCGGCGCCGATTACGCCAACGTCCAGCCCCACGCCGGTTCCCAAGCCAACAGCGCCGTTTACCTGGCCCTGCTGCAAGGTGGCGATACCATTCTGGGCATGAGCCTGGCCCACGGCGGCCACCTGACCCACGGCGCCAGCGTTTCCTCCTCCGGCAAGCTGTACAACGCCGTTCAATACGGCATCGATGCCAACGGCTTGATCGACTACGACGAAGTCGAGCGCCTGGCGGTCGAGCACAAGCCGAAAATGATCGTGGCCGGTTTCTCTGCCTACTCGCAGATCCTCGACTTCCCACGCTTTCGTGAAATCGCTGACAAGGTCGGCGCCTATCTCTTTGTCGATATGGCTCACGTTGCCGGGCTGGTCGCTGCGGGCGTCTATCCGAACCCGGTGCCTTACGCTGATGTGGTCACCACCACCACCCACAAGACCCTGCGCGGTCCACGTGGCGGCCTGATCCTGGCGCGCGCCAACGCCGAGATCGAGAAGAAGCTGAACTCCGCGGTATTCCCGGGCGCCCAGGGTGGCCCGCTGGAGCACGTGATCGCCGCTAAAGCGATCTGCTTCAAGGAAGCGCTGCAACCTGAGTTCAAGACCTATCAGCAACAAGTAGTGAAAAACGCCAAGGCCATGGCCGAAGTGTTTATTGCGCGCGGCTTTGACGTGGTGTCCGGCGGTACTGAAAACCACCTCTTCCTGCTGTCGCTGATCAAGCAGGACATTTCCGGTAAAGATGCTGACGCTGCCTTGGGCAAAGCCTTCATTACCGTCAACAAAAACTCCGTACCGAACGACCCACGTTCGCCGTTCGTCACCTCCGGCCTGCGCTTCGGCACCCCGGCAGTGACCACTCGTGGTTTCAAGGAAGGCGAGTGCAAGGAACTGGCCGGCTGGATCTGCGACATCCTGGCGGACCTGAACAACGAAACCGTGATCGACGCGGTACGTGAGAAGGTCAAGGCCATCTGCAAGAAGCTGCCGGTGTACGGCGCTTGATAGCAGTTGCTTGAATAAAAAGCCCGGCTGAAGAGCTGGGCTTTTTTATGTGTGTTTACATTTGAAGTACGGTCAAAAATGTGGGAACGGGCTTGCTCGCGGAAGCGGTGGATCAGTCAGCTTATTTGTAACTGACACACCGTATTCGCGAGCAAGCCCGCTCCCACATTTGATTGCATTTCAAGTCAGGCTTGATAGACCTTGGCAAAGCCTTCGCGAATTTTGTCTTCCGGCAACTCATCGGCAATAAACACAATCACACTCTCCCGCGCCTCGCCTTCGGCCCATTCGGTATCCCAGTCGAAGCCATAGAGCTTCAACACGCCTTGGAATACCATGCGCCGTTCTTCACCGGCGATGTTCAGCACCCCTTTGTAACGCAGCAATTGCTTGCCGTGGTCTTCCAGCAGTTCGTTCATGAACTCACTGAGGCGGTCGATATCCAGCGGCTGGTCGGTGCGCAGCACCAGGCTCGATATCCGGTCGATGGAAGGTGCCGCGCTGACGGGGCGCAGGCTCATGCCGGCGTTGAGGTTGAAGCCACGTACATCGAGCAGTTCGGCCAGGTCGATGGCGCCATGGTCCACCACCCGAATCGGTGCGCGGCGGTTGATGCGGGTCAGGCGTTCGCTGAGGGCGTCGAACGTGGCATCGTCCACCAGGTCGCGCTTGCTCACCAGCAGCCGGTCGGCAAAGCCGATCTGGGCCTGGGCGATGGTCTGGGTCAGGTGATGCTCGGCGTGGGCCGCGTCCACCAGGGTGATGATGCCGTCGAGGATATAGCGTTCGCGCAGCTCCTCGTCGATGAAAAACGTCTGCGCCACGGGTGCGGGGTCCGCCAGACCGGTGCACTCGATCACCAGGCGGTCAAAGGCGATCTCGCCGCTGTCCAGGCGCTCAAGCAGCAAGTACAGGGCCTTGGTCAAATCGGTGTGGATGGTGCAGCACACGCAGCCATTGGAAAGGGTCATGACTTGCACCGGCTCTGCCCCCAACAGTTGGGTATCGATGCCGGCGTCGCTGAATTCGTTTTCGATCACGGCGATCTTCAAGCCGTGCTCGGCCTTGAGCAGATGGCGCAGCAAGGTGGTCTTGCCGGCGCCGAGGAAGCCGCTGAGGATGGTGACGGGGATGGGAGAGGACACAATATTCTCCTTGAAACATTGAGGACGCAAAAAACTGTAGGAGCGAGCTTGCTCGCGAAGAACGTCAACGATAACGCGTGCTGTCTGGATGCACGTGGTGTCCTTGCGTTCTTCGCGAGCAAGAGCCAGGCGCCCCCTCGCGCCTACAGGTAAAGCAGGTTGATCAAACTAGCAGCACTTGGGCCCACCCTTGCCACCGTAACGGGCTTCCTGGCGCTCCCGGAAGAACGCCTTGTAGTCCATCATCGGCTTGTCCGGGTGCTTGGTTTGCATATGCTCGACGTAAGTGTCGTAGTCGGGCATGCCGACCATCAGGCGCGCGGCCTGACCGAGGTATTTACCGAGGCGACTGATGTCATTGAACATGCGTGCAATCCTCGTTTATGCGTCCGGTACAGCCTGGAACGGCGCTTCTTTATCCGTACGCTCTTTGTTGCCCCAGGCGGCAATGCCGACCTTGAGCGCATAGAACAGGATGCTGAATACCACGAACAGGAACAGCGCCGTCAGCGTTGCGTTGGTGTAGGCGTTGTAGATCACGTGCTGCATCTGGTCGATGTTCTTGGCCGGGGCCAGGATCTGCCCATTGGCCAGGGCATCGCTGTACTTCTTGGCCAGCGACAGGAAGCCGATCGCCGGGTTGGCGTCGAACAGCTTGATAAAGCCCGCCGTGGTGGTGCAGATCAGCAGCCACACCGCCGGAACCAAGGTCACCCAGATGTAGCGCTGGCGCTTCATTTTGATCAGCACAACCGTGGCCAGCATCAACGCGATACCCGCCAGCATCTGGTTGGAGATGCCGAACAGCGGCCACAGGGTGTTGATGCCGCCCAGTGGGTCGATCACGCCCTGGTACAGCAGGTAACCCCACATCGCCACACAACCGGCGGTGGCGATCAGGTTGGCGGTCCAGGATTCGGTGCGTTTGAGCGACGGCACGAAGGAGCCGAGCAGGTCCTGCAGCATGAAGCGACCGGCACGGGTACCGGCGTCGACCGCCGTCAGGATGAACAGCGCTTCGAACAGGATCGCAAAGTGGTACCAGAACGCCATGGTGTTTTCACCCGGCAGCACACTGTGCAGGATCTGCGCGATCCCCACCGCCAGGGTCGGTGCACCGCCGGCACGCGCCAGGATGGTGGTTTCACCGATATCGTGAGCCACGGCCGACAGCGCCTCGGGGGTGATTGCAAAGCCCCAGCTGCTGACGGTCTGCGCCACGGTAACGACGTCACTGCCCACAATCGCCGCCGGGCTGTTCATGGCGAAATACACGCCCGGTTCGATCACCGACGCGGCAACCATCGCCATGATGGCCACGAATGACTCCATCAACATGCCGCCGTACCCGATGTAACGGGCGTGGCTTTCATTGGCCAGCAGCTTGGGCGTGGTGCCCGAGGAGATCAGCGCATGGAAGCCGGAGACCGCGCCGCAGGCGATGGTGATGAACAGGAACGGGAACAGGCCGCCCTTCCACACCGGGCCAGTGCCGTCGATGAACTGGGTGAGCGCCGGCATTTTCAGGTCGGGCATGGTGACCAGGATGCCGATCGCCAAGGCGATAATGGTGCCGATTTTCAGGAAGGTAGACAGGTAGTCACGCGGCGCCAGGATCAGCCACACCGGCAGCACCGCCGCCACGAAACCATAGCCGATCAGCATCCAGGTGATTTGGATCCCGGTAAAGGTGAAGGCCTTGGCCCACACCGGGTCAGCGGCAATCTGCCCGCCCAGCCAGATCGAACCCAGCAGCAACAGCACGCCGATGATCGAGATTTCACCGATACGGCCCGGGCGGATGTAGCGCATGTAGATGCCCATGAACATCGCGATCGGGATGGTCGCCATCACCGTGAAGATGCCCCTCGGGCTCTCAGCCAGGGCCTTGTCCACAATCAGCGCCAGCACCGCGAGGATGATGATCATGATCAGGAAGCAGCCAAACAGCGCAATGGTTCCCGGAATGCGGCCCATTTCTTCGCGGACCATGTCGCCCAGGGAGCGCCCGTTACGCCGGGTGGACAGGAACAGGATCATGAAATCCTGCACCGCACCGGCCAGCACCACGCCGGCAATCAGCCACAGGGTGCCGGGCAGGTAACCCATTTGTGCCGCCAATACCGGGCCGACCAGAGGGCCCGCGCCGGCAATCGCCGCAAAGTGGTGACCGAAAAGGATGTGTTTGTTGGTCGGCACATAGTCCAGACCATCGTTATTGACTACTGCGGGGGTTGCCCGCCGTGGGTCCAACTGCATCACGTTATTGGCGATGAACAGGCTGTAGTAACGGTACGCGACCAGGTAGATGGCCACCGCAGCAACCACAATCCACAAGGCGTTGATCGCCTCGCCGCGGCGCAAGGCCACTACGCCGAGGGCGCACGCTCCTACGATTGCCAGCACCAGCCAGGGTAGATGGCGTAGCAGGCTATTATTATTTTTCATTTTTATATTCCAGCCAGGTTGGACAGAAAGACAGCCAGGCCGAGTTTAGCGCTGTTGGCCTTAAAGGCCACCCCCCTACGTTGGTCTAGAGCCTTGCCGACGCAAAAAAAGCAGAAATAAATGCCCAATGATGGCGTAGGGCTACAATCCTCGTATTTATAAAGGGCTTCCCCCCCCAGAATTAGCGGGCGCTACTGACTCCCTTAAAACCACCAACCCCAATGTGGGAGCGGGTTTGAACTGGCCTAATGATTTTGGACACTTCATTCGGGCGCTATGATAGCGCCCAAATTTGAGGTGTTTGGATATGCGTAAATCTTATTCGAGTGAGTTCAAGCTTAAGGCCGCCAGCATGGTGTTGGATGAAGGTCAGCCA
>NZ_JASLAW010000103.1 GCF_030147005.1 Pseudomonas sp. | reverse complement strand
GGAACAACGTTCCAGAATCACCTGTCCAACCGGGGTCATCAACGCTACTCTGCTCGATTCTCCAAAGACCGTCGACCCCACTACCCAGGATCACTGACCCATGCTGAAAAAAATCGCCTTCTTTGCCGGTTCCGTTTTGTTCGCCGCCAACCTGATGGCCGCCGAGCCCGCCAAGGCGCCCCACGTTTTGATCACCACCACCAATGGCGACATTGAAATCGAACTGGACCCGGTCAAGGCGCCGATCAGTACCAAGAATTTCCTCGCTTATGTCGACAAAGGTTTCTACACCAACACGATGTTTCATCGCGTGATCCCGGGCTTCATGGTCCAGGGCGGCGGGTTCACCCAGCAGATGTCGCAAAAGCTGACCGAAGCATCGATCAAGAACGAAGCCAGCAACGGCCTGCATAACGTGCGTGGCACCTTGTCGATGGCGCGCACCAATGACCCGAACTCGGCCACCAGCCAGTTCTTCATCAACGTGGCCGACAATGCCTTCCTCGACCCCGGGCGCGATGCCGGTTACGCGGTATTCGCCAAAGTGGTCAAGGGCATGGACGTAGTTGATGTCATCGTCAATTCGCAGACCACCACCAAGCAAGGCATGCAGAACGTGCCGATCGATCCTGTTTTGATCAAGTCGGCCAAGCGCATCGACTGAGGTCTGCAGGGAACTCCGCACGTTGCCCACAAGGCAACGTGCGCATTTGAAAGGAGAGCCCGCACAGCGGGCGTCAAACCTAATGCTCTATCGTCGCTTTGAACAACTGATCGACATTTTCCGCGACCCCCCAAGCGAAGCCCCGCCCGATAAAGTCCTGCCCTTCTACCTCTACTACCTGCGCCAGGTGTGGCCGTGTTTTGCCGCGCTGTTGGTGGTGGGCCTGATCGGTGCGCTGATCGAGGTTGCGCTGTTCAGCTACCTGAGCCGCATCATCGACCTGGCCCAGGGCACGCCACCCGCGAATTTCTTCCAGGTGCACAGCACCGAGCTGATCTGGATGGCCGTGGTCGCCCTGCTGCTGCGGCCGATTTTCAACAGCCTGCATGACCTGCTCGTGCACCAGACCATCAACCCCGGCATGACAAGCCTGATCCGCTGGCAGAACCACAGCTATGTGCTCAAGCAGAGCCTGAATTTCTTCCAGAATGATTTTGCCGGGCGCATTGCCCAACGCATCATGCAAACCGGCAACTCGTTGCGTGACTCTGCGGTGGCAACAGCAGAGGCCATCTGGCACGTGTCGATCTATGCCATCACCTCGCTGGTGTTGTTTGCCGAGGCCGACTGGCGATTGATGATTCCGTTGATCATCTGGATCGTCTGCTACTGCCTGGCATTGCGTTACTTCGTACCGCGGGTCAAGGAGCGTTCGGTGATCTCTTCCGAAGCACGCTCCAAACTCATGGGGCGCATCGTCGACGGCTACACCAACATCACCACCTTGAAGCTGTTTGCCCATACGCAGAATGAGCAGGAATACGCCAAGGAAGCGATCGTCGAGCAAACCGAAAAAACCCAACTGGCGGCGCGCGTGCTCACCAGCATGGACGCGGTCATCACCGTCCTGAACGGCCTGCTGATCGTCACCACCACCGGCCTGGCCCTGTGGCTGTGGACACAGTCGCTGATTTCCGTAGGCGCCATTGCACTGGCCACCGGCCTGGTGATTCGCATCGTCAATATGTCCGGCTGGATCATGTGGGTGGTCAACGGCATTTTCGAAAACATCGGCATCGTGCAGGATGGCCTCAAGACCATCGCCCAGCCGCTCGCGGTGGTCGACCGCGCCGACGCTCCGCGCCTGACAGTGCCCCATGGTCTGGTGCGCTTCGAGCAGGTGGATTTCCACTACGGCAAGCAGAGCGGGATCATTGGCGGCCTGAACCTTGAGATCAAGGCCGGGGAAAAGATCGGCCTGATCGGCCCGTCCGGTGCGGGCAAGTCGACGCTGGTCAACCTGCTGCTGCGCCTCTACGACCTGCAGGGCGGACGCATCCTGATCGACGGCCAGGACATCGCCGAAGTCGCCCAGGAAAGCCTGCGCGCGCAGATCGGCATGATCACCCAGGACACCTCGCTGCTGCACCGCTCGATCCGCGACAACTTGCTGTATGGCAAGCCGCAGGCCACCGACGAAGAACTCTGGGCCGCCGTGCACAAGGCGCGCGCCGACGAGTTTATCCCGCTGCTGTCGGATTCCGAGGGCCGTACCGGGCTGGATGCCCACGTGGGCGAACGTGGGGTGAAACTCTCCGGCGGGCAACGCCAACGGATCGCCATTGCTCGCGTGCTGCTCAAGGACGCGCCGATCCTGATCATGGACGAAGCCACCTCAGCACTGGACTCCGAGGTGGAAGCCGCGATCCAGGAGAGCCTGGAAACCCTGATGCAGGGCAAGACCGTGATTGCGATTGCGCACCGACTGTCGACCATCGCACGGATGGACCGCTTGGTCGTGCTGGAAAAAGGCCGGATCGCCGAAAGCGGCAGCCACGCCCAGTTGCTGGCCCA
This sequence comes from Pseudomonas sp., assembly GCF_030147005.1. Taxonomy (GTDB): domain Bacteria; phylum Pseudomonadota; class Gammaproteobacteria; order Pseudomonadales; family Pseudomonadaceae; genus Aquipseudomonas. Next base: position 17,075 of record NZ_JASLAW010000103.1, on the reverse strand, counting down.
TGGCGGGTTGTACGCGCGGTTGTGGCAGCACCAGACGGGCGGATTCGTCGGCATCGATTGAAGCCATCGAGACCCACACTGCTCAAAATGTGGGCGTGGGCGTGCTCAAGCCGGCTCCCACATTTGATCGCTTTGCATCAGCGGCATTTGCACCGAGCGCCAGTCCCCACAGGGGCTGGCGCTTTTTTCATGCCCTGGATTTGTGTCAAAACCGTGCTGTAATCAGTGCAGTGCCCAGAGGGGCGCTGAAGTAAATCTGCAGGGAGCATCACTGATTTACTGATTCGGTAGAGCGATCTATCAAGGATGTGTCGTATGTCGTTGTTCAAACGTTCAGTCACAGAGGGCTTGGGTACGTTTTGGCTGGTGTTGGGCGGTTGCGGGAGTGCGGTGCTGGCCGCAGCGTTTCCCGCGGTCGGGATTGGTCTGTTGGGCGTCGCGCTGGCATTCGGGTTGACGGTGCTGACCATGGCCGTTGCGATCGGCCATATCAGCGGCTGTCACCTCAATCCGGCGGTATCGGTAGGGCTGGTAGTGGGTGGGAGGTTTCCAGCCAGGGAGTTACCGGCGTATATCGCTGCCCAAGTCATTGGTGGCGTGATCGCCGCCGCGCTGCTGTACTTCATCGCCAGCGGCAAACCCGGCTTTGAGCTGGCGGGCGGCCTGGCCTCCAATGGCTATGGCGTACATTCACCGGGCGGCTATTCGATGGTGGCGGGTTTTGTGTGTGAGCTGGTGATGACCACGATGTTTGTATTGATCATCCTCGGCGCCACCGACAGCCGCGCCCCGAAGGGCCTCGCGCCCATCGCCATCGGCCTGGCGTTGACCCTGATCCACCTGATCTCCATTCCCGTCACCAACACCTCGGTCAACCCGGCCCGCAGTACCGGCCCGGCACTGATCGTGGGCGGGTGGGCGATCCAGCAGTTGTGGATGTTCTGGCTGGCGCCGATTCTGGGCGCGGTGATCGCAGGCGTGGCGTATCGATGGCTGGGCAAGCCCCCGCCGGCCTGAAGGAAACAAGGTCAGCCCTGCCGGTAAGGCAGCGCTGACCTCGCCTCTTCGGCATACGCCAGAATCCCCACCCGTTCGCGCTCGAGGAAATCCTGCACGGCGTTTTTCAGCCCTGGATGGCGCAGGTAATGCCACGAATGGGTGATCACTGGCTCAAAGCCACGAATCAATTTGTGCTCGCCTTGGGCGCCAGCGTCGAAGCGTTGCAGGCCGTGGGCGATGGCGTAGTCCATGCCCTGGTAGAAACAGGTCTCGAAATGCAGCCGATCGAACTCCGCCAGGCAGCCCCAGTAGCGGCCGTAAAAACTGTCACCGCCGATCAGGCTGAACGCCATGGCCACCGGGCGTGAGCCCTGTTTGGCCAGTACCACGCGGATCGACTCGGGCATGCGCTCGGCCAGCAGGCTGAAAAACGCCCGGGTCAGGTAGGGCGTCTGGCGGCGTACCGCGTAGGTGTTGGCGTAGCAGGCGTAGACGAAATCCCACTGGGCTTCGCTCAGCTCATGGCCCTGCAACCATTCGAACTCGATGCCCTGCCCCGCCACCTGCTCGCGTTCTTTGCGCATCTGTTTGCGCTTGCGTGAACTGAGGGCGTCGAGAAAGTCCTGGAAGTCGCGGTAGCCACGGTTCTGCCAGTGGAATTGGCAGCCCAGGCGCTGCAACCAGTCGGGTTGCCGGGCCATTGCGTCGTCGGCCAACGCGTCGGTGAAATTGATATGTGCGCTGGAGAGCCCTTCGATTTCCAGGTAACCGGGCAGGCTGCTCAGCAGCTCGAAGCCGTCCTCGGCATTGGCGGCCAACAGCCGAGGGCCGCTGACCGGGCTGAACGGCACGGCCGTCAGCAGCTTGGGGTAGTAGTCGATGCCGGCGCGCGCGCAGGCGTCGGCCCAACCGTGATCGAATACGTACTCGCCATAGGAATGCCACTTGCGATAACCGGGCAACGCCGCCACCAGCCGATCGCCTTCCCAATGCAACAAATGCTCCGGTTGCCAGCCCGATTGGGGCCCCAGGCTGGCACTGTCTTCCAGCGCGCTCAGGAACGCGTGTCGCACGAACGGCTGGGCCTGGGGCGCCAGGGCGTCCCAGACCTGCGGGGCAATTTCGGACAGGCTGTCCAGGCGTTGCAACGGCATCGGCATCCTCACTGTTTCTTGGCGTGAAAGCCTGGCGAGTATCGCCTATCACAGCCCCGCACACACCTCGAAAAAGCCGGACAGAGCTCAAGACCGATAGTTCCATGGACAGACGAATTGTCATGTAGATGAAATCACTTAGCCACTACTCCGTCATAAACCATCGCGATACTGACGCCTGTTTTTAGAGCATCTGGTTTGCCAGGTGGCCTTTTTTCCGTCCGTCATCGGTCGGTTGTGTCCTGGGGGGTGGCTATCCCTCCTCACTTTCGGAGATTGATATGCGTCTTGCTTCCACTAAAACTGCGGCGGCCCTGTGTGGCGGCCTGTTGCTGGCCCTGAGCGTTCCGGCCAGCGCTGCAGTCGACGCCAAGTTGCTCGACATGCTCAAGGCCAACGGCCAGATCACCGCTTCGCAGTACACCGAATTGCAAAACGAGTTGGCCAAAGACCAGAAAGAACAGCAGATTGCACGGCAAGCTCAACAGGAAACCAACGAACAGATCGCGGCCACCGCGAAAAAAACCAACGAGCTGAGCAGCTTCGACCAGAAGCTGGCCTGGGCCGCCAAGACCCAGTTCAAGGGCGACGTACGCTTTCGCCAGGAAACCATCAAGATCGATGGCGAGCCCAACAACGGTGGGCGTGACAAGGACCGTCAACGCATCCGGGCCCGCCTGGGCGCCTACACCGAGATCAACCCGCAAGTGGACACCGGTATCCGTATCGCCACGGGCGGCGGCGACGATGCGCGTTCCACCAACCAGGACCAGGATGGTTACTTCGATAAAAAATCGATCTGGCTGGACCTCGGCTACATCGACTACCACCCGGACCAGATCAAGAACCTGCACGTGATCGGCGGCAAGATGATGCAGCCATGGGTAAGCATGGGCGACGTGATCTGGGATGGCGACATCAACCCTGAAGGCCTGGCAGTCACCTACAAATACCCGCTGGGTAGCAGTGCCGAGTTGTTCGGTAGCCTGGGTAACTACAACCTCAAGGACAACGTCGATGGCGACGGCGTGCAATTTCGCCACGACCTGCGCCTGACATCCGGCCAGGTGGGCACGCGTTTCTCGGTTACCGACAACCTGAAAATGACCCTGGGCGGCAGTGTCTACGCTTACCAGAACGACAAGGACAGCCGCTGCACGACCACCACCACGCCTTGCGCGCTGGCAGTCAACGGCAACTCGGCCAACGGTGAATTCCGCCTGTATGAAGGTTTTGCCCAAGCCGATATCGGTGGCCTGGCAGTGCCTCTGGCGTTCTACGGCCAGTACGTGAAAAACAACGATGCCGTGACCGATCAGGACACCGCCTGGTTGCTGGGTGCCAAATCCAAGGTGTTCGGTTTCAATCTGGACTACAACTACCGCGACACGCAACGTGACGCAGTCGTGGGCGCCTTCACCGATTCGGACTTCGCCAACGGCACCACTGGTTCGCGTGGTCATAAGATGAAGGTCAGCTATGACATCGACAAGAACTTCGCCCTGGGCGCCACGTACTTCCTGACCAAGGCTGACTACGCCAGCCGTACCCAGCGTGACGCCAACACCAACACATTGCAGTTGGATGCTGAAGCCAAGTTCTAACTTCAGGTAACAGTACGAAAAATTATCAGGCTACAGGCTCAAGGAAGAGCACGTTACTTGCAGCTTCAAGCGCCGCGCTTGAAGCAGCTTCGCAGGCAGGCTTGCGGGGACGCATCAATCCCCATCATCCGTTCGATGCACCCACGCAAGCCTGCATGCCCCCCGCCATCATTGATCCTTGAGCCGCTCGGCAGCCAGCCGTTCAGCCAAGGCATCCAACTTTTCCACCGGTTCTTCGTCCGCCTGCGGCATTACCTTCAGCGTCGCCTGCATCAAGCGCATCTGACGGATATAGCGCCGGCAGTTGGCACAGAACATCAAGTGATGACGTACCAGCAGGCGCTCGCGCAGGGTCAGTTGCCCATCGAGATGATCACTGGAACGTGCCACAAGTTCTTTACACGTCAACATTCGCCCGTTTCCTCAAAATGCTCCACCGTGGCGAAGACTTTAAGCCGTGCTCGATGCAGCAGCACACGGACATTGGACAGAGAGAGCGTCAGAACATTACAAATGTCCTCCAGCTCAAGCCCCTCACGCTCACGCAACAACAAGACGCCGCGTTGCAGGTCGGACAGGTTCAACAGTGTGTGCTCCAGGCATTTGCGCAGTTCCTCTTCGGTTAACAACGCTTCAGGAGTGTCCTGATGCCAGGCATACGGGGCGACGGCCCAGTGGCCGTCATCCGGTGTGAAGCGCTCATCACCCAGCGTACCGTGGGGCGCAGGCAAGTCGTCGAGCAGTACTTCGCGGCGATTTTTGTTGTAGCGGCCCTTGGCGGCGTTGGCGGTAATGGTGAGCAGCCATGTCTTGAGGCTGGAACGCCCCTCGAACCTGGCCAGGTTGCGCACGACCGACAGCCAGGCGTCCTGCACCACTTCGTCAACGTGGCGCTGGCCGACAATGGCATAAGCCACTGCACGCATAGCACTCTGGTAGGTGGTAACCAGTTCTTTATAGGCCCGTTGCTCACCTTTGAGCAATCGTTCCAGCAGGTAGGCGTCGTCTGCTGCTGCCATAGGAAAACCTCTTAGTGACCGGTAAGCCCTCGCGTTGTTGGCCGAGAGATAACTCGCGATGGCCGCCACATTAACCTATAGAAATTGAACCACAGCAGTACGACCGCTCCTATGCATTTGTAGGAAGACTCCCAAGGCCTGCCAGCACCAGGTTTAGCGCTTGCGCAAGATCACGCTGCCGATCGAATAACCGGCGCCGAACGAGCTGAGCACCGCGACGGAGCCCTTGGGCAAATCGTCCTGATAGGTGTGAAACGCGATCACTGAACCCGCCGAGCTGGTATTGGCGTAGGTATCGAGGATCACCGGCGCTTCTTCCACCGACGCCTCGCGGCCCAGCAATTTCTTCACGATCAGGTGGTTCATGCTCAGGTTGGCCTGATGCAGCCAGAAGCGCTTCACATCGGTGACGTCCAGCTGGTTTTCCGCCAGGTGCGCACCGATCAGCTCGGCCACCATCGGGCAGACGTCGCGGAACACCTTGCGGCCTTCCTGCACGAACAGTTTGTCCGGCGCGCCAATACCTTCTTCCGCCGTGCGGTTGAGGAAACCGAAGTTATTGCGGATGTTGTTGGAGAACTTGGTCAGCAGCTTGGTGCTCACCACGTCGAACTGGTGCTCGGAGGTCGCCAGGTCGGCACGCTCGAGGATCACCGCCGTGGCGGCATCACCAAAAATGAAGTGGCTGTCGCGGTCACGGAAATTCAGGTGGCCGGTGCAGACTTCCGGGTTGACCATCAGGATCGCCCGGGCCTGGCCCAACTGGATGCTGTTGGCGGCATTCTGGATACCAAAAGTGGCCGAGGAACACGCCACGTTCATATCGAAACCAAACCCCTGGATACCCAGGGCTTCCTGAACCTCGATGGCGATGGCCGGGTAAGCGCGCTGCAGGTTGGAGCAGGCGACGATCACGCCGTCGATATCGGCGGCGGTCTTGCCCGCGCGTTGCAGAGCCTGTTCGGCGGCGCCGACGGCCATCTGGCAGAGCACCGACCATTGCTCGTTGCTGCGCTCGGGCAAGCGTGGGGCCATGCGCCGCGGGTCAAGAATACCGTCCTTGTCCATCACGAAACGGCTCTTGATGCCCGACGCTTTTTCGATGAACGCCGCACTGGACTCAGTCAGCGCCTGCACGTCACCGCGCTCGATGGCAGCGGCGTTTTCGCTGTTGAACTGCTGCACATAGGCATTGAAAGACTGCACCAGCTCTTCGTTGGAGATGCTGTTGGCCGGGGTGTACAGGCCAGTGCCGCTGATGACGACGTTATGCACGGTCGTTCCTCTAAATCTGTCAGGCAGAAGATATTGGTACCGTCGTACCAAACTGTAAGTCGTTCGATTCCGTCCAGCGAGGATCGAACTGGCAAAACTTTAATTCGTCTTGTAGCCGCGAAGTTTGCCACAACGCCGGTGATTTGGCCCCATCTTAGCCATAAGCACCTGAATTACCGTGGGAGCGAGCAAGCCCGCTGCCCCACTGCATCTGCTTCATCCTGGCAACCAGGTTAGGCTTCAGGGCTCGACCTGACTCCATTGCTTGCTCAAACGCTTATCGGAAATCGGCACCTTGGTTCCCAATTGCTGGGCAAACAACGACACCCGGTATTCCTCCAGCCACCAGCGATAAAGCTCCAACTGCGGATCGCGCTTGCCTTCCTGGGCGTGTTTGTTCAGGCGGTTCTGGTACTGCGCCCAGAGGCCACTCAACTCGGCGCTCCACACACGGTCCTTCTGCACCTGGCCTGGCAGTTTTTCCAGGCGCAACTCGATGGCCCTCAGGAAGCGCGGCAGCTCCTTGAGCCATTGAGCCGGCGTCTCGCGCACAAACCCTGGGTAGACCAGGTTGCTCAACTGCTGCTTGATATCGTTCAAGGCCACCGCCTGGGCCAGGTCGATCTTGCCTTTGAAGCGTTTTTGCAGGCCATGCCAGAGTTTCAGCACTTCCAGGGTCAGGCGCGCCACACGCTCGGCCTGCTCGGCCCAACCGCCACGCTTGCGCTCGGCCAGCGCGGCCAGCCCGGCGCCATCGCGCGGCAAATTGGCTTCGCCCTCCAGGACGCACATGTCGAGGCTGGCGAGCAGGATATCTTCCACCAGCGCATCGACACGTCCCAGTTCGCGATACATCAGGCCCAACTCGGTCAGCCCCGGCAGTTTACCGCGCAGGAATTTCGCCGGTTCCGCCAGTTGCTGCATCAGCAGGCGCTGCAAGGCGCGACGGTGCTGGAATTCGGCCTCGGCGGCCGTGGAGAAACGCCCTTCCTTGACCGTGCCGTTTTCTTCGACCAGCGCCGGGTACACGGTCATCGACAGGCCGGCGATGTTTTGCTGGGTTTTTTCAGCCACGGGCGCGAACACTTTGGCTTGCACCGGCTGTTGGCTTTTCGCGGTTTGCGGCACAGCCAAGGCGGCCTGGCTGGCTTCGGCGAAACGCGCCGTCAACTCGGCCAGGTCACGGCCTTCGCCGAGGAACTTGCCTTGGCCGTCGACCACTTCCAGGTTCATCTTCAGGTGGTTTTCCACCTGCTGCGCCGCCTCGGCCCAGGCTTCATCGCTGACCCGCGCACCGGTCATGCGCAGCAATTCGCGGCCCAGCGCCTGGGGCAGCGAGCCCTGGCCAAACTCGATACGTTGCAGCGCCGCCTTGACGAAATCCGGCACCGGCACGAAGTTTTTGCGCAGCGCTTTCGGCAGGTTACGCACCAGGGCGATGCACTTGGCTTCGATCACTCCCGGCACCAGCCACTCCAGGCGCTCGGCGGGCAAGGCCGGCAACAGCGGCGCCGGCACGCGCAGGGTCACGCCGTCACGCGGGTGGTTGGGTTCGAAGTGGTAACTCAAGGCCAGGGCCAGGTCGCCCAGGTGCAGGGTGTCCGGGTAATGCGCCGCGGTGACTTCACTGGCTTCGCGGGCCAGCACGTCTTCCTCGCGCATGATCAACAGTTGCGGGTCTTTCTGGCTGTTGACCTTGTACCAGCTGTCGAAGGTGGCCGTCTGGTGGATCTCTGCCGGCAAGCGCGCATCGTAGAAGGCGTAGAGGGTTTCCTCGTCGGCCAGGATGTCGCGGCGGCGCGCCTTGGCTTCCAGCTCGTCGAGTTGCTCCAGCAGTTGCTGGTTGGCCGTCAGGCACTTGGCTCGAGACTGGATCTCGCCGCGCACCAGCCCTTCGCGAATAAACAGCTCACGGGACACCACCGGGTCGATCGGCCCGTAATGTACCGGCCGGCGTCCCACCACGATCAGCCCGAACAACGTGATCTGTTCAAACGCCACGACCTGGCCGCGCTTTTTCTCCCAATGCGGTTCGAAGTGGTTTTTCTTGATCAGGTGCCCCGCCAGCGGTTCGATCCAGTCGGCGTCGATCTTGGCCACCATGCGCGCATACAGCTTGGTGGTTTCCACCAGTTCGGCGGTCATCAGCCATTGCGGGCGTTTTTTGCCGATGCCCGAAGAGGGATGGATCCAGAAACGCCGCTGACGGGCACCGAGGTAGTCGCCGTCTTCAGTCTTCTGGCCGATCTGGCTGAGCAAGCCGGACAGCACCGCCTTGTGCAATTTCGGGAAATCCGCCGGTTCCTTGTTGATGGTCAGCTGCATGTCGCGGCAGATCAGGCTCAACTGGCGATGGGAATCGCGCCACTCGCGCAGGCGCAGGTAGTTGAGGAAGTTCTTGCGGCACCAATTGCGCAGCGGGCTGGCGGTCAGTGCCTGGCGCTGCTCTTCAAAACCGCGCCACAGATTGACCAGCCCGGCAAAATCCGAATCCGGATCTTTCCACTGCGCATGGGCCTGATCGGCGGCCTGCTGACGTTCCGGCGGGCGCTCGCGCGGGTCCTGGATGGACATGGCGCTGGCCACGATCAGCACTTCCTGCAAACTGCCCAACTTGGCGGCTTCTAGCAGCATGCGGCCCATGCGCGGGTCAACCGGCAAGCGCGCCAGTTGGCGGCCCAGCGGTGTGAGCTGGCTGTTACGGTCCACCGCCGACAGTTCTTGCAACAGGTTGAAACCGTCGCTGATGGCCTTGCCATCCGGCGGTTCGATAAACGGGAAATCGGTAATTTCACCCAGGCGCAGGTGCAGCATCTGCAGGATCACCGCCGCGAGGTTGGTGCGCAGGATCTCAGGGTCGGTAAATTCCGGGCGCCCGATAAAGTCTTCTTCGCTGTACAACCGAATGCAGATGCCCGGCTCGACCCGGCCGCAACGGCCTTTGCGCTGGTTGGCGCTGGCCTGGGAAATGGCCTCGACCGGCAGGCGCTGCACCTTGGCACGGTAGCTGTAACGGCTGATGCGCGCGGTGCCGCTGTCGATCACATAACGAATGCCCGGCACCGTCAGCGAGGTTTCCGCGACGTTGGTCGCCAGGACTACGCGCCGGCCTGGGTGTGATTGGAAAATGCGCTGTTGCTCGGCCGGTGACAGGCGCGCATACAGCGGCAGGATTTCAGTGTGCTTGAGCTGCGCCTTGCGCAGCATCTCGGCGGCGTCGCGAATCTCGCGCTCGCCGGGCAGAAACACCAGCACGTCGCCGGGGCTGCGCCGTTCGCTGCGCTCATAGGCAGCGATTTCGTCGAGGGTGGCGAGGATCGCCTGATCGACGGTCAGGTCGTCTTCGACGCGGTTGCCCTCCTCGTCCTGTTCCAGGGTCAGGGGACGATACCAAGTGTCGACCGGGAACGTACGGCCCGAGACCTCGACAATCGGTGCATCGTCAAAGTGCTTGGAAAAGCGCTCCAGGTCGATGGTCGCCGAGGTGATGATGACTTTCAGGTCCGGGCGGCGCGGCAACAGCGTCTTGAGGTAACCCAGCAGGAAGTCGATGTTCAGGCTGCGCTCGTGGGCTTCGTCGACGATGATCGTGTCATAGCGTTCCAGATACCGGTCGTTCTGGGTTTCCGCCAGCAGGATACCGTCGGTCATCAGCTTGATCAGCGTATTGGAATCGCTCTGGTCCTCGAAGCGCACTTGGTAGCCGACCAGCGCGCCCAGCGGCGTGGCCAGCTCTTCGGCAACTCGGCTGGCAACGCTGCGCGCAGCGATCCGGCGCGGCTGGGTATGGCCGATCAGGCCGAACTGGCCACGACCGATTTCCAGGCAGATCTTCGGCAACTGGGTGGTTTTACCCGAGCCGGTCTCGCCGGCAATGATCAGCACTTGATGCTTGTTCAGCGCTTGCTTGATCTCATCGCGCTTGGCCGCGATCGGCAGGCTGTCGTCGTAGCGAATCACCGGCAGGCTCGCACGCCGCGCCGTGACCTGGGCGCAGGAGGCCTGCATGCGCGCCACCCACTGCGCCAGCTTTTCCTCATCGGGCTTCTTGCGCAGCTCGATCAACTGGCGACGCAAGCGATGGCGGTCGGCGAGCATGGCGTGATCAAGGTTTTTCAGCAGTTGGTCGATAGTGGGTGCTTGGTCAGTCATCAGGGCGAAAAAAGTCTTTTAGTAAGGCAGGGGAGGATTGTCGCAGATTTCAACCCGCCATGAGATGTCCCATCACGTGGCAATGGTCTCTGTACTCAAGCAAATGGCGAATTTTACTACATACCTTTGGATCTTCTTCTCACTATTGGAAAGCGAAAGTCCGATTTGATGAATGAGATACCCGCGTTTCAATAAGCCTCCAGATACGTCTGGCCAATCAGAACGTCCATTGAGAATAGAGAGCTTAATATGCCAATCGACTCCGTTACGCCGCGCCTGCCGAACTACTATGAAAGCCTGCGGTCCCAACCGCGCTCGGCAGATACGCAGCCACCACCGAGCTATGAATTCCCTCCGCCCTACACGGAGAAGCCATCCTCAACATCAAGCAACAACCAGGAGCCGCCAACTAACCTGACGGCGACTAGAATCGCGAGCCCCCAATTTTCAGGCCAGGCATCAGCAGGAATGAATATCCTGAGCTCTTTAAGCTCTTCATCTGGTGGCGGGACGACGGCTTCTGCCCGACCTGAATGTGCAATCGCCTGACGCCTCGCAACCTAAGACGTGAGCTACAAGCACCGCGCCGTCTACGAGCGATTACATTCCTTGCGCCGATACACAAACACATCGATCAATTTGAATCGCCTTTTGCAGGACTGCGCTCCAATTTCATATCAGAGAATTCCTATGCCAATTGACTCCAGCCGTTACGCCAGCGGCTCTCAAAACTATTCTGATCGATACGGCAGTAAACACCAGAGCATCGCGCCCCAGAGCCATTCGACACAAGGTTCCTGGAAACAATCGTCCAGCAGTTCCAGTTCATCGACACCGTTGCTCAACAACCAACCCTATTCCATGATGAGCCCATCTAAACGACAACAGTTTGATCAGGCCAAGACAACCAAAGACGCCCTGGAAAGGTTACCGACAGACTTCCCGACGCCCGCCTTACCCAAAACGGCTTATCAGGCCCCCATCAGCCTCTTGGAACAGAGGATCAAGAATCTTGAGGTTCGCTCTGAAAGCCATAATCCGCTGACCAAACTGAGTCATTACCGCGAAGATAAAAAAACCGATAAAGCGTTTAATAAAGAAATGGTGACGCTGTACAAACAAGCGCGTGACGTACAGACCAACGGCACCAACCCAACCGACAAGAACCGCGCAAGCAATATCACCGACCAACTGACAGTGATGGGAAACGGCCAACCCTGGCTGGAACAAGTACGAAAAGAAAATCGCAAAGGCGGTTTTTAGTCTCCCCCGCACTTCAATAGCATCAAGCGCAACGCTCACTCTTTATGAGTGAGCGTTCTCTCTGCGTCGATACGGAAACACATCAATCACCTTCCCCGCTCGAATCGCCTCCTGCAGCCCCTTCCAGTAATCGGCGTTATACAACTCGCCATGCAACTCATCGAACAGCCTGCGCTGGACGGCGTCGGCAAACAGGAACGGTGGAAACTCCTCAGGGAACACATCCAGCGGACCAATGGAATACCAAGGCTCCGAAGCCATCTCATCCTCTGGAGTACGCGGTGCGGGGATGTGGCGGAAGTTGGCTTCGGTCAGAAAGCAGATTTCATCGTAGTCATAGAACACCACCCGGCCGTGACGGGTGACGCCGAAGTTCTTCAGCAGCATATCGCCGGGGAAGATATTCGCCGCGGCCAATTGCTTGATCGCCAAGCCATAGTCTTCCAGCGCTTCGCGCACCTGGGCGGGGTTGGCGTTCTCGAGGTAGAGGTTGAGCGGCGTCATGCGCCGTTCGGTCCAGCAGTGACGGATCAGCACGGTGTCGCCCTCCACTTCGACAGTGCCGGCGGCCACCTCCAACAACTCGGCGAGGCAGTCGGGCTCGAACTTGCTCAGGGGAAAGCGGAAGTCGGCGAACTCCTGGGTATCGGCCATGCGCCCCACGCGGTCGACACTTTTGACCAGGCGGTACTTCTCGATCACCGTGGCGCGGTTGACGTTTTTCGACGGTGAGAAACGGTCCTTGATGATCTTGAACACGGTGTTGAAGCCCGGCAGGGTAAACACGCTCATGACCATGCCACGCACGCCCGGCGCCATGATGAATTGATCATCGGTGGTGGCCAGGTGGTTGATCAGCGCGCGGTAGAACTCCGACTTGCCGTGTTTATAGAAGCCGATGGACGTGTACAGCTCGGCGATGTGCTTGCCGGGCAGGATGCGCTTGAGAAAGTCGATGAACTCCGCAGGCACGGGCACGTCGACCATAAAATAGGAGCGCGTGAAGGAAAAGATGATCGACACGTCGGCTTCGTCAGTGATCAACGCGTCGATCTGGATACCCCGCCCTTCGCGGTGCAGCAATGGGATCACCAACGGCCATTGTTCGTCGCGGGTGTAGATACGTCCTACGAGGTAGGCGCCTTTATTGCGGTAGAGCACCGAGGAAAACAGCTCGACGTTCAGGCCCGGGTCTTTGCACACCCAGTCCGGCAGGTTTTCCCGCAGTTGGGCTTCCAGGCGTCGCAGGTCGGCGGGCAGGTCGGCGTAGGGTTCACTGAAGCGGTAGTCCGCGAAAATCTGCGCGAGCATCTGCGCCATGTTGCCGGCAGGCGTGTAGAGGCGGGTTTGCGCCGCCCGCGCCCGACGCTGGCTGGGACGCGTGGTATGGATAAACATGCAGCCGTCGCTGATCAGGTCATGGCTGAACAGGCTGCAGAACACCGAGTTGTACCAGGTTTCGGACAGCTCATCGTCAAAGCGCAGGTCGATCAGACCGATGTAGGCACTTTTCACCAGAGGCCACAGGTCGATGTCCTGCAACGTGCCCGCATCGAAAGCGGCCCGCAGACGCGCCGTGACCTCACCTACCTTCTCTTCATACAGGTTGATGCGCGCCGCCGATGCCGCCTGCCCTTGCTGCCACTGGGCCTTTTCGAAACGCTCGCGAGCGCCATCGGTGATCTGGCGAAAGTGCTCACGGTAGTCGTCGAAACCGTCGAGGATCATCCGGGCGATAGCGAGGGCGGGCTGCGACATGCGGAAAACCTCGAACGGGTAGCTGGAAGCCCTGAGCTTAGCCAGTGAACCGAGGCAGGAGAAGAAGGATTTTTCATCGACAGCGGTACTTAGCGATTGTGTCGACCGGAACGCTGGGCAACACTCCCCCGCCTGATTGCGTAGGAGTTTTCCGTGAGACCTGTCGACACCCTGTACTTGCTGGGACTGGCTGCCATATGGGGTGCGAGTTTCCTGTTCATGCGTATCATCGCGCCGGAAATCGGCACCGTGCCCACCGCGTTTTTCCGCGTATCGATCGCTGCCGCCGGCTTGCTGGTGATCCTCGCGATGATGCGCGTGAGCTGGGACTTCCAGGGCAAGTTCAAGACTGTCTTGCTGTTGGGCGTAATCAACTCCGGGATTCCGGCCACCTTGTACTCGGTGGCCGCGCAGGTATTGCCGGCGGGTTATTCGGCCATTTTCAACGCCACCACGCCACTGATGGGCGTGCTGATTGGCGGGATGTTTTTCAGCGAACGCCTGACGCCGTCGAAAATCGCCGGAGTGTGCCTGGGCCTGTTCGGTGTAGGGGTACTGACGCGCGCGGGGCCGGTGGCATTCGACATGCAACTGTTAACGGGGGCGCTGGCGTGCTTGCTGGCCACTACGTGCTATGGCTTTGCCGGGTTTCTCGCACGGCGCTGGCTGGATCAGCGCGGCGGGCTCGACAGCCGCCTGTCGGCCCTGGGCAGCATGCTCGGCGCGACGTTGTTCCTGCTGCCGTTGTTCGCTTACAGCGCCATCAGCCAGCCGCCGGCGAGCTGGGGTGGGTGGCAGGTGTGGATATCGTTGCTGGGGTTGGGCCTGGTGTGTACGGCCTTTGCCTACATTCTGTACTTTCGCCTGCTGTCATCCATCGGCCCGGTCAAGTCGATGACCGTCACCTTCATGATCCCGCCGTTCGGCGTACTGTGGGGCGCGTTGTTGCTGGATGAGCCGCTGTCGATGGCCCACGTATATGGCGGGGTGTTGATTGCCGGGGCGCTGTGGCTGGTGTTGCGCCCGCAAAAACTGTAGGAGCGACCAAGCTCGCTCCTACAGGGCTGGGTTTTAGTTCTTACGGAATACGAACACCAAACCGACGATGATCAGCGCCATCCCCAACAGGCTCAACAGGGCCAGCCGGTTGCCGAAGATCAGGTAGTCCATTACCGCCGTCACCGCCGGAACCAGATAAAACAAACTGGTGACATTCACCAGATTGCCGCGGGCGATCAGCCGATACAGCAACAGTGTCGCCAGCACTGACACCACCAAGCCCATCCACAGCACCGGCAGGTAGAAGCCCGCATCGTGCTCAAAGTGAAAGGGCTGGAACGGCACGAACACTGCGCACAACAGCATCCCGACCAGGTATTGCAACGGCAGTGTGCCCAACGGGTTGTCGGTGATGCGCTTTTGCATGATCGAGCCAAACGTCATGCTCGCCAGCGCCAGCAGCCCGAACAGCATCCCGGCCAGGGACATGCCCGCCAGCCCGATGCCCTGGTACACCACCATGATCAACCCGGCCAGCCCCAACCCCAGGCCGAACAGCCGACACCAGGAGCGCTGGCGCTCCATCAGCACCACCGTAAGGATCGGCTGGACGCCCATGATGGTCGCCATCACCCCTGGAGTGACGTTGAGGTCCAGGGCCAGCAGATAGAAAATCTGATAGGCCCCCAACAACACCAGGCCCGTCGCCGCCGCATACAGCATGGGCTTGCCGGGACGTGGCAGCTTCAACTTGAGGATCGGGACCAGCACCACCAACCCGATCAGGGCGATGGCAAACCGGATCAGCAGAAAGGCAAAGGGCGAAGCATGCGCCAGGCCCAATTTGGAGAAGATCGCCCCGCTGCTCCACAGCAGAACGAACAAGCTCGTCGAGGCCGCCGCGGCCACGGATTGTTTCGAAAGAACAGACATGAGTTACCACCTGTCATCAGGCAAAAAAGCCGACTCAGCAAGAACTGAATTTCAGTAGGTTTTTTTCAGGCAGGCACAGGGTGTCAGCGAATCGCTGATCAGCCCGAAATGCCAACACCCGGCGGTGATACGACGACGTACACCGGCGTGCTACTGACAGGTGGGGGGTAGTGACTGATCTGCGCAGGCTGCTTGGCCCCGCACGGCACGACCACAGCGTTGACCGCTGAATCGACTACCGCTATGCGCTGGGAAGCTGGCATGTGCTGATCTTTTTGAAGGGATAAAGACGCGACGACTATAACCAGGCGCAAACATACTTTGCAATGCTTTGTGCCCTGCGTTGTGAGTGGAGGCGTTTCACCGCGCTTATATCCGGCCTCGTGCATGTGGGTGCGGGTTGGCAGTGGGTGATACTGGCGAGTATTGCCGGAGTCGGTTAAGGCCTGGCGTATCGCTTTGGCGGGCTCGGCGCGGCGATTGCCATGCACTTTGGCGTGAATCTGCTTCACTTCGGTCTGTTCACTTACCCGATGCTGGCCGGCTGATCTGCCGCGGCGCTCGCCGTGGGATTGTTGCAAAAATAAGTTAAATAAATGCCCGGCATGGCCGATACCCCCTGAAAGCCTTGCGGATTTAACTATCATGCGTAATAACCAACCCGTTACCCAGCGCGAACGCACCTTCCCCGCTCAGCAACGGTTGATCTCCACCACAGACGCCAAGGGTGTTATTACCTACTGCAACGACGCCTTCGTCGAAATCAGTGGGTTCACCCGCGACGAACTGATCCGCGCTCCGCACAATCAGGTGCGGCACCCGGACGTTCCAGCGGCGGTGTTCGCGCACATGTGGTCCACGCTCAAACAAGGCTTGCCATGGATGGGCATTGTAAAGAATCGCTGCAAGACCGGTGATCACTACTGGGTTAACGCCTATGTGACGCCGATCTTCGACGGCAGCCAAGTGGTCGGCTACGAATCGGTGCGCATCAAGCCCACCGCCGAGCAGATCCGCCGGGCCGAAGCGCTCTATCAACGCATCAACCAGGGCAAGTCGGCCGTTCCCCAGCGGGACAAGTGGCTGCCGGTGCTGCAGGACTGGCTGCCCTTCATCCTGGTCAGCCAGTTGAGCTTCATGATCGGCGCCACCCTCACTTCCCAGTGGGGATTTGCCCTGGCGGCCGGGCTGTCGGTGCCGCTGGGCCTGCTGGGCCTGGGCTGGCAGCAGCGCGGCCTCAAGCGTTTGCTGCGCCTGGCCGAGCAGACCACTTCCGACCCGTTGATCGCGCAGATGTACACCGACAGCCGCGGCGCACAGGCGCGACTGGAGATGTCGATCCTCAGCCAGGAAGCGCGCCTGAAGACCTGCCTTACCCGCCTGCAAGACACCGCTGAACACCTCAACGACCAAGCGGCACGGTCCAACACCCTGGCGCACAACAGCTCCAGCGGCCTGGAGCGCCAACGCGTGGAGACCGAACAGGTCGCCACTGCGGTCAACCAGATGGCGGCCACCACTCAGGAAGTCGCCAGCCATGTGCAGCGCACGGCAGACGCCACCCAGGAAGCCAATCGCCTGACCAGTCGCGGTCGCGATATCGCCGGGGAAACCCGCGAGGCGATCCAGCGCCTGTCGACGGCGGTGGGCGAAACCGGCGCCACCGTCACGCAATTGGCCAAGGACAGCGACGAAATCGGCGGCGTGGTGGACGTGATCAAAGGCATTGCCGACCAGACCAACCTGCTGGCATTGAACGCCGCCATCGAAGCGGCACGCGCCGGTGAAATGGGCCGTGGGTTTGCGGTGGTGGCTGATGAAGTCCGCCAACTGGCGCAGCGCACCGCCGAGTCGACCGGGCAGATCCATGCCCTGATCGCCAAACTGCAACACACTGCCGCCGCCGCCGTGCAAACCAT
>NZ_JASLAW010000087.1 GCF_030147005.1 Pseudomonas sp. | reverse complement strand
GATTGCCTGCTTACAGCTCAATTCTTGTGGGAGCGGGCTTGCCCTAATGCCAGTCAGTTAAGACAGAACCGGTCACTGTGGCGAGGGAGCTTGCTCCCGTTGGGGCGCGAAGCGGCCCCAAAAATGGGACTGCTATGCAGTCCAGCGGGAGCAAGCTCCCTCGCCACAGTGACCGGTTCTGTCTTAACTGACTGGCATTAGGGCAAGCCCGCTCCCACAAGAATTGAGCTGTAAGCAGGCAATCAGACCTGCGACACGATCAACCCTGACCCTGAGGATGGAACACACCCAACCCACTTTTTGGAGAACAGCCATGAGCGCCAACGTCGACCAGAACAACCGCCCCGACTACGACCAGGTCCTGCAGGACATCGCCGACTATGTCCTCAACTACCGGATCGAGTCCGAGGCCGCATTGGACACCGCACGCAACTGCCTGATGGATACCCTCGGTTGCGGCCTGCTGGCCTTGCGCTTCCCTGAGTGCACCAAGCACCTGGGGCCGATTGTCGAAGGCACCGTGGTGCCGTTCGGCGCTCGGGTGCCGGGCACTTCGCTGCGGCTGGACCCGGTCAAGGCGGCCTGGGACATCGGCTGTATCGTGCGCTGGCTCGACTACAACGACACCTGGCTCGCGGCCGAATGGGGCCACCCCTCGGACAACCTGGGCGGCATTCTCGCGGTGGCTGATCATCTGTCGCAAAAACGCGTGGCCAGTGGTGACTCACCGCTGACCGTACGCGCCGTGCTGGAAGCAATGATCATGGCCCACGAGATCCAGGGCGTGATTGCTTTGGAAAATTCCTTCAATCGCGTCGGCCTCGACCATGTGCTGCTGGTGAAAGTCGCTTCGACGGCCGTCACCGCCAAGCTGATGGGCGCCAACCGTGAGCAACTGCTTGCGGCGTTGTCTCACGCTTTTGTCGATGGGCAGGCGTTGCGCACTTACCGCCATGCGCCGAACGCAGGTTCGCGCAAATCCTGGGCGGCGGGCGATGCATCGAGTCGCGGCGTGCGCCTGGCGGATATCGCGCTGCGCGGCGAGATGGGCATTCCCGGTGTGCTGAGCGCGCCACAATGGGGCTTTTACGACGTGTTGTTCAGCCACACCAACAAGGACCTGGCCCTCAAGCCTGAAGAACAGCGCAGGTTCAGCCTGTCTCAGCCGTACGGCACCTACGTGATGGAAAATGTGCTGTTCAAGATCAGCTTCCCCGCTGAATTCCACGCGCAGACTGCCTGCGAAGCAGCGGTCACCTTGCATCCGTTGGTTAGCAAACGCCTGCATGAAATCGAGCGCATCGTGATCACCACCCACGAGTCGGCGATTCGCATCATCTCCAAGGTCGGCCCACTGGCCAACGCCGCGGACCGTGACCATTGCCTGCAATACATGACCGCCGTGCCATTGGCTTTCGGCACGTTGGTGGCCGAGCATTACGAGGATGAATTCCATGCCGCCCATCCGATCATCGATGAGTTGCGCGCGAAGATGGTCATCGTCGAAGACCCACGTTACAGCCGCGAATACCTGGAGGCCGACAAACGCTCCATTGCCAATGCGGTGCAGGTGTTCTTCACCGACGGCACCTGCACCGAGCAGGTAGCGGTGGAATATCCGATTGGCCATCGCCGTCGTCGGGAGGACGGGATTGCTTTGCTGGAAGACAAGTTCAGAGCCAACCTGGCCACACGGTTTACCGCACAGCGCAGCGCCGAGATTTTTACGTTGTGCAAGGACCAGACGCGGCTTGAGGCCACGCCAGTCAACCGCTTCATGGACCTGTTCGTGATCTAGAAAACCACGCGGTCAATGTGGCAGCTGTCGGTATCCATACAAATCTGCGGGCGGCGCTGAACCTGTGGCGAGGGAGCTTGCTCCCGTGGTGTCGGCGCAGCCCGTGGCTATCTGACTGATGCCCGCGGTCCAAATATGGGAGCCGGCTCCCACAGCAGACCGCGCTCCCGCTACTCGAACCGCAGGATGACCCGGCGGTTGTGCTTGCTCTTCTTCTCGATCTTCTCGCAGAACACCCGGCCGATTTCTTCGGTATTGAGCACATGGGTGCCGCCGCACGGCTGGATGTCGATGCCGGGAATTTCAATCACGCGTATGGAGCCTTGAACGACCGGCGGCGCAACCGCCTGGGTGCGGGTGATCTGCAGCAGCGTCGAATATTCGCTGGCCGGCATGGACAGGGTTTTCACCGCGTGGGCCTGCTCGATCAGTGCGTTGAGGTCGCGCGTGATGCTGTCTTTGTCCAGGGTCATTTCCGGCAGGTCGAAATCCAGGCGACCCTTGTCCGCGCCGATGCTGCAACCGGTGACGGGGGCGTCGATGATGGCGCACAGCAAATGCAGGCAGGTGTGCATCTTCATATGCTGGTAGCGGCGCTCCCAATCCAGCCCGGCGTCGACCTGGACGCCGGGGATCAGTTGCGCGGGACACTGTTGCACCTGATGCCAGATGATCGAGCGCAGCACCGGGTCGCGCACCGTGCCGGTGACCTCCACGCGGGTGCCATCGGCCAGGGTGAGGTGGCCGGTATCACCCGGTTGCCCGCCGCCGGTGGGGTAGAACAGCGTGTGCTCCAGGGCGATGCCCTGCTCGCTGACGGCAATCACCCGTGCGCTGAAGGCGTTTTGATAAGGGGCGCTGTCGAACAGCGCCAGGGTTTCCATGGTATGCACGGACATGTTCAACCTCCGACGATCAGTGGGTTGGCTTGCATCAGGTGACGCACCATTGCACTCAAGCCAGGGGGAGAGAGCAGGGTGATTTCGAACTCCGGCCCGCAGACTTTCAGGTTCAGCGGCAGGCGCGGCAGCTGTTGGCCGGTGTCGAGGCGGCGCAGGCGAAATTGCAGGTGATGACGCTCTTTCACCGTCGGTTCGAGCATCAGCCCCTGCAGTGGATGAAAGTCGGCGTCCAGCACCGTGACCTTATGGCCGGCATCGACCTCGCCGACCACGTGCAGGCGCTCTTCCAGGGCGAACGCGCCGAGGTAGTTGCTGTGCTCCGATTCATCGTTTTTCTGCAGTTGGATCTGGTTGACCACCTTGACCTTGGTGCCCGCCGGCACGTCCTGGGTAATGACGCAGGACGGGCTGATAAACACGTTGTCACCGATCTGCACATAGCCCAGCACCCGTGCCCCGGCGCCGACCTCGACATTGTTGCCCAGCCGAGGATGGCGCTTGCCGTCCGGGTTGTTGGCAATGCCGCGAGCGCCCAGGGTCACGCCACAGAGGATGTAGCAGTCGTTACCGATCTCGCAGGTTTCGCCGATAACCGTGCCGTAGCCATGGTCCAGCACAAAGCGCCGGCCGATGCGCGCAGCCGGGTGGATCTCGGCCCCGGACAGGATCTTGCCCTGGTTGCTGAGCTTGAGGGCCATGCGGGTAAATACGCCGTGGGCCGGCTCCGGAAAATTCCACACCAGGTGCGCAAGCCGGTAGAACAACACCGCTTTGAACGAGGCGTAGGATTCCAGGATCAATTCGCCGCGCCCGCGCGACGCCGGGTCGCGATAGGCGTAGGCGATCAAATCCTCGGCCACCGCCTGGGCGGCGTTCTGGATCAGCGGCGCCAGGTGCGGTTCCAACTGCTTCATCTGCGCAGGTGTGAGGGTTTGGATGAGGTGGGTCAGCAGCTCATCGTGCAGCTGTTGCATGTCGATAAAGCCTCCCATGGAGGCACCCCCGCATTCTGGATGGTTGGGTAACCGGTTATTCGAAACTGGGCAGGTAGCTGTCGGCATTGTCGTAGACCAGGGTCAACACCACCGTTTCGGGCGGCAATTGCGGGGCAAGTTGGGCGATGGCGACCATGTTGGCGGCCGAGGACAACCCCAGGCTGATGGCGTCGGTGCGCATGATGCGTTTGATCATTTCCAGGCACGCCGAGTGCGACACCTTGAGCATGCCGTCCAGTACGTTCAGGTTAAGAATGCTCGGGATCAGGCCAATCGACAGGCCCTGGATGGCGTGCGCGGCGTGCTGGTCTTTGAGCAGGTCGCATTCTTCCGGCTCCACGCCCATCACGCGCAGTGCCGGCCAGGCCGCCTTGAGGGTTTCGCCGATACCGGTGATATGCCCACCGGTGCCGATGCCGCTGACGAAGTAATCCACGCGCTGATCGCCAAAGGCGCGGATGATTTCCGGCGCGGTGGTGTCGCGGTGGGTTTGGGGATTGGCGCGATTGCGTTGTTGGTTGAGCATCACGTAGTTGGGATTTTCCAGCTGAAGCTCCATGCACTTTTCGCCGTGGGAATTGTTACCCAGGCGGCTGTCCGAGAGCACAACTTTGGCGCCATACAGGCGCAGCAGCTTTTGTTTTTCGGGGCTGTAGTTGTCCGGAATCACCAGCACCACTTTGTAACCGAGCACGTTGCCGGCCATCACCAGGCCGATGCCGGTGTTGCCACCGCTGGGTTCGATGATGGTTTGCCCGGAGTCGCGCATCAGCACGCCACGGCGTTCGGCGTCGAGGATCATGCCCAGGGCGATGCGCGCCTTGTGGCTGCCGCCCGGGTTGAGGGATTCCAGCTTGGCGTAGACCTCGATGCCGAGGTCTTCGGAAAACTGCCCCAGACGTACGATCGGGGTCTGGCCGATCACGTCGAGAATGGAGTTATGCAGCATCAGTCGGCCCCCGGTCAGTACAGCGGCATGTCGGGTTCGACGTCGCGCACCCAGTGTTTCATGCCGCCCTGCAGGACTTTGGTATTGGCGAAACCCGCCGCCAGCAAGGTGCTGGCGGCCTGCTCGGCCCGCGTGCCGGCATAGCAGATCAGGTAATGGGTGTTGTCGCGGCTCAGGCTGTCGAGTTGCGCGTCCAGCTCTGCCAGCGGGATGTGCACCACGCCCGGCAATTTGCACACTTCCAGTTCGCTGGCGTCGCGTACGTCGAGCAAGACGTCGGCGCTGCGGTGGTTGTCGATCACCTGCTTGAGCACGCGAGGCTTGATGTAGCGTTCTTCGGCCAGGGACGGTTGGCTCGGCACGGCGTCCGCGCACGCCGTCGGTGCGGCGGTTTCGCTGTGGCGCCGTTCAGAGCAGCACGGGCAGTCGGCACGGCGCTTGAAGCGGATCTCGCTGAATTTCATTGCCAGTGCATCGAAGCGCATCAAGCGGCCGGACAAGGGTTCGCCAATGCCGATGAGCAATTTGATCGCCTCGGTCGCCTGGATCATCCCGACCACCCCCGGTAACACGCCGATCACCCCGCCGGCGCTGCAATTGGGCGCCAGCTCTGCGGGCGGGGCCTTGGGGAACAGGCAGCGATAGCACGGCCCGCCTTTATAGTTGAGCACGCTGATTTGCCCGTCGAAACGATAGATGGCGCCGTACACCAGGGGTTTGCCCAACTGCACGCACGCGTCATTGACCAGGTAGCGGGTGTCGAAATTATCCGTGCCGTCGATCACCAGGTCGTAGGCGCCCACCAGTTCCAGAGCGTTGTCGGCGTTGAGCGCGGTGTTGTGCGCGTTGATCCGGATGTGGCGGTTCAAATCCTGCAGGCGTTGCTTGGCGGATTCCACCTTGGGCATGCCCAGGGTGCTGTTGCCGTGCACGATCTGGCGTTGCAGGTTGCTGCTTTCCACCACATCGAAGTCCACCAGCCCCAGGGTGCCGATGCCGGCCGCCGCCAGGTACAGACTGATGGGTGAGCCCAGGCCGCCGGTGCCGATGATCAGCACCTTGGCTTTCTTCAGGTCCAATTGGCCTTCACGGCCCACACCGGGCAGGGTGATATGGCGTACGTAGCGTTGCACTTCTTCGTTGCTCAGGGTGTCGACGTCGATACCGCCGGAGGTGGCGAGCAGCACTTCGATTCGGGCTTGTTCAGGCAGCGGCTCGTCGGCGTCGATCAATTCTTCCTGCGCGGTAAACAGGAAGTGTTCCTTGAGCTGATCGTTCTTCTCGTGAAACAGATGCTGACGCAACTGTGGGTAGCGGTTGCAGAGGTTTTCAATGACTTCGCGCAATGTCGTTCCGGCGCCCTCGAGGGTCGATTCCGGCAGCTTGGCCACGCGAACCAGAATGTCGGGGAAAGAGACAGCGTTCATGGACAACTCCGTGTGCAGGTCGTTGAAAGGTTGAGGGGCGAAATGTTTGCCATCCCAGGCAAACAGCTTTGAGCCCAGGGCCTGGCCTTGGCGAACGTCTACTACCAGGTAGCTGACGGGGTAGATCGGCTCACCCAGGAACAGCGCCTTGTCCTGGTCTTCTTCACTGAAATAGGCACCGACGTCCGGGTGGGAGTGGTAGATCACCACCACCGGGTTGTCGCTGCGAAACGCCTTGTTCATCAGCAAGGTATCGGCCACTGAAAAGGTGTAGCCGCTGGCCGCGCTGCGTGGGTACATCTCGGGGTTCTTGCGGTGCAACTCGTTCTGGATATTGCTGCCCAGGTACACACTGCCGTCGGCGAAGATGAAGCCGCAGCATTCCTCGGGATAGCTGCGGCTGGCGTGGGCGTAGATCTGTTCCAGGGCTTCGGGGCGGAGGACTTCCATGTTTCTCTCGCGTCGGTTGAGGATCATTTTTTCTTGGCCAGCAGTTTTTCGATGGGCAACTTGGTAATCGCAAAGCCGGCCAGCAGGACCGCCGAGTACAGCATCAGGTCCCGGGAAATTTCCACGCCTTCGTACCAGGCGCCGATGATGACCGCGAACACCGGAAAGATGATGAACACAAATGACAGGATGATCGGGCTCAGGCGCTTGAGCAGCATGAAATACACAATGAAACCGCCCACCGATGCCACCAGCCCGAGGTAGAACAGCGCACTCCAGGAGCGCAGGGTGATGTCGTCGAAGGTCGGGGTTTCAAACCACAGGCCGGCCACGAACAGCATTAGCCCGGCAATGCCGATGGGCAGGGTGTTGTAGGTGATGACGCTGATGGCGCTGCCTTTTTGCTTGGTAATCACGTAGCACAAGGCGTGCATGATCGCTGCGGTCAGAATCGCCAGAACGCCGAAGAACTCGGCGTGGTCCAGGTGCAGGCCCTGGCTCTTGATGATCATGTAGAGGCTGCCGAAACCGATACCAATGCCCACCACCTGGGAGAAGTAGATGCGCTCGCGCAGGAACAGCGCGGAAAAAATCAGGATGAACACCGGCATGCAGCTGAACAGCAGGGCGGTCAGACCGGACGAGACGTGCATCTCGCCGTAATTGAGCAGGTAATACGGAATGCTGAAATAGGACAGGGTCACGAATACGAAAAACCAGCGGCTTTCCCGCGGAAACAGAATCGGCTCACGGCGCACCAGGGCAAAACACAGAAACAACGGGAAGGCGATCAGAAAGCGCAGGCCCGCGGAGGTCAGCGGCGGCACGCTTTCCACCGCGATCTTGATGCCCAGCCAAGTGGTGCCCCAGCTCAGGCACACGATCAGGAACATCAGGCTGGTGATCAACCCGGCCAGCCACTGTTTCCGAGTTTTGGTTTTTTCGGTGTTTTCAAGAACGGCGGACATTGGCATCGTTTATTGCTTCCCTGAGCCGGAATTGAACTCTATATTGGACTTGTTATAAGTGATTCAATCCGGTGATTGAACCCGCAAAAGCACACTATTAGGGCGAATGATGACTGTCAAAACAAATATTGACATGGTGTCAATTATGCGTGAGGGGTTGTCCAACGGTCAGGGCGTGAAGTACAAGCGCCTGTCCGATGTCATGGAAAGGGGCATCCTTGAAGGCACGATTGAACCGGGAAGAAAACTGCCGCCCCATCGGGTGCTTTCCGACAATCTGGGTGTCACCATCGGCACCATCAGCCGCGCCTACGGTGAGCTGGAACGGTTAGGGTTGGTGGTGGCGCGTGTGGGTGACGGCACATTCGTGCGCAAGCGTGGGATGGAGCGCCAGCGTGATGAAGGCTTTCGCAATTTCAGCGAGGAGCCACGCCAGTACTTCGATATGAGCCGTAACATGCATATTCCCGGGCAGGAAACGGTGTTCCTTGCCCAGAGCTTCCAAACCCTTTCGACCAACGGCAAATTCCTTCAGGACATCAGCGCCTACACCCCGGATGCTGGCCTGCCGCGCTACCGTGAAGCCGGTGCGCAATGGTTGGTGCAGCGCGACTTCCATCCGATTCCCGAGCAGGTCATCTGCGTCAATGGCGGCCAGCACGGTTTGCTCTGCGCGATGATGGCGCTGCTGCGCGCCGGCGACACGGTGGTCACCGAGCAGCTGACGTACCCAGGGTTGATCACTGCCGCGCGTATGCTGGGTGTGCGGCTGATCGGGCTGGAGATGGATGAAGAAGGCGTGCTGCCGGGCGCGCTGGATGAAGTCTGTCGTAATCACCGGATTTCGGCGCTGTACTGCACACCGACCATCCAGAACCCTACGACGGCGGTGTTATCGGTGGCGCGCCGGGAGGCCTTGGTCAAGGTCTGTCGCGAACACAATCTGCTGATTCTCGAGGACGAGGCCCACGGTGTATTGGTGGAAGATCGCCCGCCACCGCTGAGCGCCTTTGCGCCCGAGCGTACGATTTTGATCAGCAGCCTGAGCAAAGCGGTGTCGGCCGGACTGCGCGTGGGGTATGTGCATGCGCCGCCAGCCCTGGTCAGCCGCATTTCGGCGGCGTTGCGTTCGACCTGCTGGATGGCCACCCCCGTGACCCTGGAGCTGGCGACCCAGTGGATCGAAAACGGCACGGCGCAGTATCTGCTGCGCCAGCAGATCAACGAGATCAGCCGGCGCAAGGCGTTGGTCGAAGACTTGCTGAACGGGCTGGCCTACCGTACCCACCTCAACAGCCCACACTTCTGGATCGAGGTGCCCGAACCCTGGCGCGCGTCGGAAATCGAAGCGGAACTCAAGCAGAACAACTACCTGATCGCCACCGCCGAGGCGTTTGCCGTGGGGCAGACGGCGGTGCCGCAGTTTATTCGGGCCAGTATCTGCAATACGTCGGGGGATGATCAGTTGTTACGGGCGGGGTTTGATGCGTTGGCCACGGCGCTGGGGCAGGGTGGGGGGCGGTTTCAACTGTGAGATCGGGTTATCGTTCTTCGCGGGCAAGCCCGCGCCACATTGGTCGAGTTTCAACCCTGAAATGCAGGCAAATGTGGGCGCGGGATTGCTCGCGAAGGCGCCAGTTCAGGCAACACAACTCTACTTGAACCTGCGCTCCACACCTTTCTCCACCAGAATCTTCGCCGAAATCTCCTCCACCGAAAAATGCGTGGAGTTGATGTGCGCAATATTCTCGCGGCGGAACAGATTTTCCACTTCGCGCACTTCGAACTCACACTGTGCGTAACTCGAATAACGGCTGTTGGGCTTGCGTTCATTGCGGATCGCAGTGAGCCGGTCCGGGTCGATGGTCAGGCCGAACAGCTTGTGCGAATGCGCGCGCAGGGCGGCCGGCAGCGTCAAGTGCTCCATGTCGTCCTCGGTCAGCGGGTAGTTGGCCGCGCGGATACCGAATTGCATGGCCATATACAGGCAGGTCGGCGTCTTGCCGCAGCGCGACACGCCAACCAGGATCAGGTCGGCCTTGTCGTAGTAGTGCGTGCGGGCGCCGTCATCATTGTCGAGGGCAAAGTTTACCGCCTCGATACGCTCCATATAGTTGGAGTTATGACCAATGGAATGGGACTTTCCTACGGAGTAAGAGGAATGCTCGCTCAGCTCCTGTTCCAGTGGCGCCAGGAACGTGGAGAAAATGTCGATCATGAAACCATTCGACGTTGCGAGAATCTCACGAATGTCTTGATTGACGATGGTGTCGAAAATGATCGGGCGAAAACCGTCTTTTTCAGCCGCCAGATTGATTTGTTGTACCATGGCCCGCGCTTTATCCACGCTGTCTATATAAGGCCGCGTGAATTTGGCGAAGGTAATGTTTTCGAACTGCGCAAGCAGGCTCTGGCCCAGTGTTTCGGCCGTGATGCCGGTGCCATCGGAAATAAAGAAAGCAGATCGTTTCATTTGAGCCCTGGGCCTTAAGCTGATGGCGAATCTTGGATATGATAGGCGCGATTTTGCTGTCCCGCAGTGGGCCGCATTCTCACTTATTTTCCAGGTCCAGGCCACAAGCGCTGGCGTTTGCTCCTACTGAGCAGCCGGCGTCCTGAGCTTTTCCAACACAGAAAGTGGAGAGATCACCTTGGTAGAGTACGTAGTTTCCCTCGATAAGCTCGGCGTCCATGATGTAGAGCACGTAGGGGGCAAGAACGCATCCCTCGGCGAGATGATCAGTAATCTTGCAGGCGCTGGTGTCTCGGTGCCAGGTGGTTTCGCCACCACGGCCCAGGCTTACCGTGACTTCCTCGAGCTGAGCGGCCTCAACGACCAGATCCACGCTGCGCTGGATGCCCTGGACGTCGATGACGTCAATGCCCTGGCCAAAACCGGCGCCCAGATCCGCCAGTGGATCATGGAAGCCGAGTTCCCCGAGAAGCTCAACGACGAAATCCGCACCGCCTTCGCCACCTTGTCCGCCGGTAACCCGGATATGGCCGTCGCCGTGCGCTCCTCGGCCACTGCCGAAGATTTGCCGGATGCCTCGTTCGCCGGTCAGCAAGAAACCTTCCTTAATATACGCGGCGTGGAAAACGTGATCCGCGCGGCCAAGGAAGTGTTTGCCTCGCTGTTCAACGACCGCGCCATTTCCTATCGTGTACACCAAGGGTTCGATCACAAGCTGGTGGCCCTGTCTGCCGGCGTGCAGCGCATGGTGCGTTCGGAAACCGGCACTGCCGGCGTGATGTTCACTCTGGATACCGAATCGGGCTTCCGTGACGTGGTGTTTATCACCGGCGCCTACGGCCTGGGCGAAACCGTCGTACAAGGCGCGGTCAACCCGGACGAATTCTACGTACACAAGCACACCCTTGAAGCCGGCCGCCCGGCCATCCTGCGCCGCAACCTGGGCAGCAAGGCGATCAAAATGATCTACGGCGACGAGGCCAAGGCCGGTCGTTCGGTCAAGACCGTTGACGTCGACAAGGCCGAGCGTGCGCGCTTCTGCCTGAGCGACGCTGAAGTCAGCGAACTGGCCAAACAAGCGATGATCATCGAAAAGCACTACAAGTGCCCGATGGACATCGAATGGGCCAAGGACGGTGACGACGGCAAGCTGTACATCGTGCAGGCCCGCCCCGAAACCGTTAAGAGCCGCACCTCGGCCAACGTCATGGAACGCTACCTGCTCAAGGAAACCGGCACCGTGCTGGTGGAAGGCCGTGCCATCGGCCAGCGCATCGGCGCCGGCAAGGTACGCATCATCAAGGACGTGTCCGAGATGGATAAAGTCCAGCCGGGTGACGTGCTGGTCTCCGACATGACCGACCCGGACTGGGAACCGGTGATGAAGCGCGCCAGCGCCATTGTCACCAACCGTGGCGGGCGTACGTGCCACGCGGCGATCATCGCCCGTGAGCTGGGGATTCCCGCAGTCGTCGGTTGCGGCAACGCCACGCAGTTGTTGAAAGATGGCCAGGGCGTGACCGTGTCCTGCGCCGAAGGCGACACCGGCTTCATCTTCGAAGGCGAGTTGGGCTTCGACATCAAGCAGAACTCCATCGACGCCATGCCGGACCTGCCGTTCAAGATCATGATGAACGTCGGCAACCCGGACCGCGCCTTCGACTTCGCGCAGTTGCCGAACGCCGGTGTGGGCCTGGCCCGCCTGGAGTTCATCATCAACCGCATGATCGGCGTGCACCCCAAGGCCCTGTTGAACTACGACGGCCTGCCACTGGACATCAAGGAAAGCGTCGACAAGCGCATCGCCGGCTACAACGACCCGGTGGGCTTCTACGTCGAGAAGCTGGTGGAAGGCATCAGCACCCTCGCTGCGGCGTTCTACCCGAAAAAAGTCATCGTGCGCCTGTCCGACTTCAAGTCCAACGAATACGCCAACCTGATCGGCGGCAAGCTCTACGAGCCGGAAGAAGAAAACCCGATGCTGGGTTTCCGTGGTGCCTCGCGTTACATCAGCGAAGCGTTCCGTGACTGCTTCGAACTCGAATGCCGCGCCCTCAAGCGTGTGCGCAACGAGATGGGGCTGACCAACGTCGAAATCATGGTGCCGTTCGTGCGTACCCTGGGCGAGGCGAGCCAGGTGGTCGACCTGCTGGCCGAAAACGGTTTGACTCGCGGCGAGAACGGCCTGCGCGTGATCATGATGTGCGAGCTGCCGTCCAACGCCATCCTGGCCGAAGAATTCCTGGAGTTCTTCGACGGTTTCTCCATCGGCTCCAACGACCTGACTCAGCTGACCCTGGGCCTGGACCGCGACTCCGGGATCATCGCTCACCTGTTCGACGAGCGTAATCCTGCGGTCAAGAAGCTGCTGGCCAACGCCATCCAGGCCTGTAACAAGGCCGGCAAGTACATCGGTATCTGCGGCCAGGGCCCTTCCGATCACCCTGACCTGGCTAAATGGCTGATGGAGCAGGGTATCGAAAGTGTTTCGCTGAACCCGGATTCGGTGCTTGAAACCTGGTTCTTCCTCGCCGAAGGCCAAGCGTCCGCTTAACGTCGCTATGTCAAAAGTGCCGGCCACCCATTGCGGGTGACCGGCATTCTTATCTGTACAGGGCGGAACTCCTGCCGGACGCCGCCCTTTTTTGTGCAAGAGCATTATGCAAAGCAGCAGCAACCTGTTTCCCGTCGCCCTGATCAGTGCTGAACGTCGTGGCGACCTGAGTGAAGACGTGTACCGCCTCAAACCCGGTAACAGCCCCGACGGTACCGTCGAGCTGGCGGTTACCCGTCTGGGCCTGGCTGATGTCCCGGAAAACCGGGGCACGCCGGTTATTTTATTGCATGGCAGTTTTTCCAATCGGCGCTTCTGGTATTCGCCCAAGGGCGTCGGCCTGGGGGCTCACCTGGCGCGCCAGGGGTTTGATGTCTGGATCCCGGAAATGCGCGGTCATGGCCTGTCCAAGCGCAACCACGACTACGCCCGCAACCGTGTCGCCGATTACGCGCGCTACGATTTGCCGGCCATCGGTGCGTTCGTGCACGAGCAAAGCGGGCAAGTGCCGCATTGGGTCGGGTATTCCCTCGGCGCCACGACGTTGGCCGCAGCGCTGGGCGGGCATTACCTGAACGCGCAGTCAGTGGCTTCGGTGGCGTTATTTGGTTGCCAGATCAGTCGCAGGCATTGGCCGTTGAAAATTCCACCGGTGGAGTGGGGCGGCCGATTTATTTTGAAGCGGCTTGCCCAGGTGTCCGGTCCACGATTCAAGCGCGGGCCCGAGGACGAGCCGGCCGGTGTGATGATCGAAGCAATGCGTTGGAATGGCCTGTTCGGCCGCTTTGGCGATGCCGAACGTGATTGGTGGAAGGGCTTGGCAGAGGTCGATGTGCCGCTGTTGGCGGTCAGCGCGGCGGGCGACCGGCAAGATCCGGACTGGGCGTGTCGCAAGCTGTTCGAGCAAGTCGGCAGCGAGCATCGCCAGTACCTGTGCCTGGGGCGTCGGCAGGGGTTTACCGAAGATTTCGGGCATGTGCAAATGCTGGTCAGCAAAGCCGCACAGGCCCAGGTGTGGCCCTTGGTGGAGCGTTGGTTGAAAGACCCGTTGACACCTTTGTTCGGCATCGAGCCCGAGGTGGCCGTGGCGGTTTGACGAAGCGCTCTACGTTGGGCGTTTCACTGTTGAGTGGTTGCGGCTAAGATATGACGCCTCGGGCGTTTCTGGTCATATTCAGTCGCGTAACGGCTGTTGCGTTACGCTCGGGTGAGTCTGATCATGGCCGGCGTCAGTGACCCAGCCCCTAAAGAATGCCTGTTGCAAGACGTTTTTCTGATGTACACCGTGGATGTCCGACCTCTTCTTTGACGACAGGAGTTTCCCGATGAACCATTACGTGACCCCCGACCTGTGCGACGCTTACCCGGAGCTGGTACAGGTGGTCGAGCCGATGTTCAGCAACTTCGGTGGCCGAGATTCCTTTGGCGGCGAAATTGTCACCGTCAAATGCTTTGAAGATAACTCCCTGGTCAAGGCACAGGCCGAGCAGCCCGGCACCGGTAAGGTGTTGGTGGTCGATGGTGGTGGTTCGCTGCGGCGCGCGTTGCTGGGTGACATGATCGCCGAGAAAGCCGCAAAAAACGGCTGGGAAGGCATGGTGATCTACGGTTGCATCCGCGATGTCGATGTTATTGCGCAGACCGATCTTGGTGTGCAGGCGCTGGCTTCCCATCCGATGAAAACCGACAAGCGCGGCCTCGGTGACCTGAACGTGGTGGTGACCTTTGCGGGCGTGACGTTCCGTCCGGGCGAATACGTGTATGCCGATAATAACGGGGTGATCGTCTCGCCCAGCCCACTGAAAATGCCTGAATAAACAGCAGTAGCGGAAAGGGATGAGGATGTTCGAGGAAGAAAACGCGCAATGGGGGCTGGTGCATGCCCTGGTGCTGGATGGTAAAGGCGGTGCGCGTTCGATTGCCCGGACTGAGCTTGATCAGTTGCAACTGCAGCCCCAGGAAAGCCTGTGGCTGCACTGGGACCGCAGCCATCCTCAAACCCAGACCTGGCTGCGCAAATCCAGCGGTTTGAGCGAGTTTGCGTGCGACCTTCTGCTGGAAGAAAACACCCGTCCTCGACTGTTGCCGTTGCCGGATGCCGAATTGCTGCTGTTTCTGCGCGGGATCAACCTCAATCCCGGCGCGGAACCGGAAGACATGGTATCGGTCCGCATTTTTGCAGCCGCTGAACGTGTGATTTCCCTGCGTTTGCGCCCTTTGCGCGCCACCGATGAGCTGCTGGCGCAATTGGCCGAGGGTAAAGGCCCCAGAACCGCGTCTGAACTCATCCTTTATATGGCGCAGTACCTGACCAACAAAGTGCAGGATCTGGTTACCGGGCTGTCTGAAATTGTCGATTCCGAGGAAGAAAAACTCGACGCCGACGAACGGTACACGCCGGAGCACGGCAGCGTCTTGCAGATCCGTCGGCGAGCGGCTGGGTTGAAGCGTTTTCTGGCGCCGCAGCGGGATATTTTTGCCCAGCTGACGCGAATCAAATTGGCGTGGTTCTGTGACGACGACGCCGACTATTGGAACGAATTGCACAACAGCCTGACCCGTTATCTGGAAGAGCTCGAACTGGCTCGGGAGCGCGTGGGGCTTGTGCTTGAGGCAGAAGACCGGCGCTTGAGCCTGCGCATGAACCGCACCATGTACCGCTTCGGAATCATCACCGGCATCTTCTTGCCGATGAGTTTCCTGACCGGCTTGCTGGGCATCAACGTGGGGGGAATACCTTTTTCCAGCAGCCCCTACGGATTCATGATTGCCTGCCTGCTGATGGTCTCGGTGGCGCTGGGTCAGTGGTGGCTTTTTCGACGGTTACGCTGGGTTTGAACTGAATATGAGCTGAACGTAGGAAAGGGCCGATGTGACCCGATGAATTTTACCCTCGTCTTTTAAATCACTTGCGAGAGGTCTCTATGCACGATCCGTTCGAACAGTCTTTGCGTGACATGCTCAATGCTTCGCCATCCAATCGTGATGACGATGCCTGCCTGGGCCGCGTACTGAAAACCGCCAACCGTCAGGTGGGGGCGGGGGACCTGTTTGGGCTGCTCGGGCGCTGGGTGCCGGCATTGATGATGGCCCTGAACAACGGTTCGGCCCATGTGTCACCGGTTTCCCGTGGTAAACCTCTTGCTCGCACTGCAGATAAGGCTGACTGAATATGGAACTTGATCTCTGGACCCAGAGCCTGGTCACGGCGATGACCGCATTGTGGACCAAGGTGGCGAATTTCATTCCCAACCTGTTTGGTGCCCTGGTCCTGGTTTTGCTGGGCTTTGTCGTAGCCAAGTTGCTTGATACCCTGCTGTCCAAATTGCTCGCCAAGCTGGGGCTGGATCGCCTGATGGCCGGCACCGGCCTGACCAAGCTGCTGGGTCGCGCCGGGCTGCAAGTGCCGATTTCTACCCTGGTCGGCAAGATCGTTTATTGGTTCGTTCTACTTATTTTTCTGGTTTCTGCGGCTCAGTCCCTTGGCCTTGAGCGAGTTTCAGCTACGCTCGACATGCTGGCGCTGTACTTGCCGAAAGTATTCGGTGGCGCGCTGGTGTTGCTGGTAGGCGTTTTGCTTGCGCAACTGGCCAATGGGCTGGTGCGCGGAGCCGCCGAAGGTGTAGGTCTGGACTACGCGGCAGGCCTGGGGCGAATTGCCCAGGGGCTGGTGATCATCATCAGTATTTCTGTCGCGATCAGCCAGTTGGAGGTCAAAACTGACCTTCTTAACCACGTTATCGTGATCGTTTTGATTACCGTTGGTCTGGCCGTTGCGCTGGCCATGGGCTTGGGAAGCCGGGAAATTGCCGGTCAGATTCTTGCGGGAATCTATGTGCGTGAGCTGTATCAAGTTGGGCAACAGGTGCGTGTGGGCGAGGTCGAAGGGCAAATCGAGGAGATCGGCACAGTCAAGACGACAGTGCTGACCGACGACGGAGAACTGGTGTCGCTGTCCAACCGGATTCTCCTGGAGCAGCAGGTCAGTAGCCGCTAAACCGGCAAACCCTGCTAATGTACGCCGCCGCGAACCCGTCTGACCGGGTTGCAGCGGACATTGACCTGACTGCCGGCACGACTTGTTTTGAATAAAGCCCAAACGCTGTCCACGCGCTATGACCCCCGTGAGCTCTCTGATGAGGAGCTGGTCGCGCGTTCGCACACGGAGCTGTTTCACGTAACACGCGCGTACGAAGAATTGATGCGCAGATATCAACGCACTCTGTTCAACGTTTGTTCAAGGTATTTGGGGAACGATAGAGACGCGGACGATGTCTGTCAGGAAGTGATGCTCAAGGTGCTGTACGGGCTGAAGAACTTCGAGGGAAAATCGAAGTTCAAGACCTGGCTCTACAGCATCACGTATAACGAGTGCATCACGCAGTATCGGAAGGAACGGCGAAAGCGTCGCTTGATGGACGCTTTGAGTCTGGACCCCCTCGAGGAAGCGGCTGAAGAAAAAGCGCCGGCACCCGAGGAGAAGGGCGGACTCGATCGCTGGCTGGTGCATGTGAACCCGATTGATCGTGAAATTCTGGTGCTACGTTTCGTCGCAGAATTGGAATTTCAAGAAATCGCTGACATCATGCATATGGGCTTGAGTGCTACAAAGATGCGTTACAAACGTGCTCTTGATAAATTACGTGAGAAATTTGCGGGCGAGACTGAAACTTAGTGCGTAGCAAATATCTCTTACGTGTAGGCAAGTTCTGTTAGACTTGTCGCCGAGTTGTCCCCCGGTTTGTGGGACTGCTTTACAATCACCAGATGGGGATTTAACGGATGAAACTGAAAAACACCTTGGGCTTGGCCATTGGTTCTCTTATTGCCGCTACTTCTTTCGGCGTTCTGGCACAAGGCCAAGGCGCAGTTGAAGGCGAGCTGTTCTACAAGAAGCAGTACAACGATAGCGTCAAGCACATCGAAGACGGCTTCAATCCTGGCGCTCGCATCGGTTACTTCTTGACCGACGACCTGTCCTTGAACCTGTCCTACGACAAGACTAACCACACCCGTTCGAACGACGGCACTGGTAGCCAGAAGATCAAAGGTGATACCGGCAGCCTGGTTGCCCAATATCACTTCGGTCAAGCTGGCGTTGACAGCCTGCGTCCATACGTTGAAGGCGGTTTCGGCCACCAGAGCCGTACCAACGTGCAAGCTGACGGCCACAGCGGTCGCGACCAAACCACTTTCGCTACCATCGGTACCGGCGTGAAGTACTACTTCACCAACAACCTGTACGCTCGTGCTGGTGTTGAAGCTGACTACGGTCTGGACAACGGCAAGTGGGATTACTCCGCACTGGTTGGCCTGGGTGTGAACTTCGGCGGTAACGCTGGCGCAGCTGCTCCAGCTCCTACTCCAGCACCAGCTCCAGAGCCAGTTCCAGAGCCAGAAGCTCCGGTTGCTCAGGTTGTTCGTGTTGAGCTGGACGTTAAGTTCGACTTCGACAAGTCGACTGTTAAGCCTAACAGCCTCGGCGACGTGAAAAACCTGGCCGACTTCATGGCTCAGTACCCGTCCACCAACGTAGAAGTTGCTGGTCACACTGACTCCGTAGGTCCAGACGTTTACAACCGTAAGCTGTCCGAGCGTCGTGCTAACGCTGTTAAGCAAATCCTGGTTAAAGACGGCGTGGCTCCTAGCCGTGTAACTGCTGTAGGTTACGGCGAATCCCGCCCAGTTGCTGATAACGCAACTGAAGCTGGTCGCGCTGTTAACCGTC
The DNA here is from genome assembly GCF_030147005.1 of Pseudomonas sp. Classification (GTDB taxonomy): domain Bacteria; phylum Pseudomonadota; class Gammaproteobacteria; order Pseudomonadales; family Pseudomonadaceae; genus Aquipseudomonas. Next base: position 5,929 of record NZ_JASLAW010000087.1, on the reverse strand, counting down.
GCGTAGAAGCGTCGGTTGAAGCTACCGCTCAGTAATTACTGAGTAGTAAGGAAAAGCCCGGCTCAGGCCGGGCTTTTTTTCGCCTGCGATTTACCTCAGGCGCTGACTGCTGCTGCGGCATAAGCCGTTTGCGCCGTGCCGGCAACGCGGCCAATCACCAGGATTGCCGGGCTCTTGAGCGCAAAAGCCTGCGCGTCTTCATGCATCGCGGCCAGGTGGCTACGGCATTCGCGCTGTGCGGGCAACGATGCATTTTCGATCATCGCCACCGGCATATCCGCATCCATACCGCCGTCCAGCAACTGTTGCCGGATCTCTTCCAGCTTGGCCACGCCCATGTAAACCACCAGCGTCGTCCCGCCTTCGGCCAGTGCGCGCCAGTTCAGGCTGCTGTCATCCTGGGTATGCGCGGTGACCAGGGTTACGCCACGGCTCACGCCACGCAAGGTCAAGGGGATATCGCAATTCGTTGCTCCGGCCAGCCCGGAGGTGATGCCGTTGACCAGCTCCACGTCGATCCCACGCTCGCGCAGCCACGTCGCTTCTTCGCCGCCCCGGCCGAAAATGCACGGGTCACCACCTTTAAGCCGCACCACGCACTTGCCCTGGCGCGCGTAGCGCAGCATCAGGCGGTGAATAAAATCCTGCGGCGTAGAGCGGCAGCCGCCGCGCTTGCCGACGGTTATCACGCGCGCATCGGCGCAGTGTTCCAGCACCGTCGCGTTGACCAGATCATCGATCAGCACCACGTCGGCTTCATGCAGGGCTCTTACCGCTTTGAGGGTGAGCAATTCCGGATCACCGGGCCCAGCGCCTACCAGCCACACTTTTGCGCTCATATTTTTCCCCTCACACACTGATTGCGATTGGCAGCGGGCTGGCGGCCAAAAGACGTTTGATTTCCGGCAAGCAGGAGCCGCATTGCGTGCCGCACCCCAGCGCCTGTTTGAGTCCATTGAGGTCCAGGCCACGGGCAATCCCGGCGCACACCGCGTTTTCGCTGACGTTCATGCAGTTACACAGGATCTTGCCGCCGGCTGCGGCCCCTCCCGGTGGGGCGCTTAAAGGCGCCAACAGCCAGCGGCGTAATTGGTCGTCGGCGCGGCCTTCCAGCCAGAGGCTTTGCAGCCAATGGCGGGCGAGGGTTTCACCGGCCAGGCGCAACGCGGTAATGCGGCCCTTTTCGATCTTCACCCGCTTACCGATGGACCGGCGCGGGTCGTCGTAGGCCATCACCGGGCCGTCATTGAGCCCCAGCAACTGGTCAATGCGGTTCAGCAATTGCAGGCCGGGCGCCTCGGTATGGGCAGCACGCACCAGCAATGCCGGCCGTTCACGTCCGGTGAGGCTCAGGCTGACGTAGGCAAAACCCTCACAGAGCGGGCGCAGGGCTTCGAAGTGTTGCTGCACGTCGCCCTCGATCAGCGCAAACAGCTGCCACGGAAGTTGCACCGCTTCCAGGCGCACGCCGCTGTGTTTGAGTTCCGGCTGTTTGGACAGCGGATCGAACGCCGGCTGGGTGAGCACATTGACGCCGCCTTTGAGAAAACGGTCGCCCCAATGCATGGGCAGGAACGCTTGGCCGGGGCGCACGCTGTCATCGCTGGTGACGGCGACGACCACTTGGCCTCGACGGCTTTTCAGGCTGACCAGGTCGCCCTCCTTGAACCGGTGACGGCGCAACTCGTCCGGATGCAGGCTCAACAGCGCCTCGCTGACATGCCCGAACAGTTGCGCCGCCGTGCCGGTGCGGCTCATGCCGTGCCACTGGTCGCGCAGGCGACCGGTGATCAGGGTCAGGGGGAAGCGTGCATCACGCTGCTCTTTGGCCGCACGATAAGGGTCGGCCACAAACTGCGCGCGGCCGTTGTCGGTGGGGAAAATGCCGTCGACGTAAAGTCGTGGCGTCCCGGCCTGTGCGCCCATGGGAAACGGCCACTGCTGCGGGCCAAGACGGTCGAGCAAGGCATGGCTGAGGCCTGACAAATCCAGGTCGCGCTCGCGCGTCAACCGTTTGAACTCGTCAAAGATCTGCGCGGGCTGCTCAAAGGCAAACAGGCTGTCCAGGCCCGGCCGCAGACGCTGCTCCAGACGTTGAGCGAAATCCACGGTAATCGCCCAGTCCGGTCGCGCCTCTCCCGGTGGGGCGATGGCGCGGCGCACGTGGGAAATACGCCGTTCGGAATTGGTCACCGTGCCTTCTTTTTCCCCCCAACTGGCGGCGGGCAGTAGCAGGTCGGCGTAGGCCGCGGTCTCGGTGGTTCGAAACGCCTCCTGCAACACCACAAACGGACACGTCGCCAAGGCTGCACGCACGGCATGCTGGTCCGGCAACGATTGGGCGGGGTTGGTGCAGGCGATCCACAGCGCTTTGATTTGGCCCGCCTGTACCTGCTCAAACAGTTCGATAGCCGTGAGGCCGGTGGTGGCGGGCAGTTGATCGACGCCCCAATAAGCGGCTACTTCTGCGCGGTGTTCGGGGTTGGCGGCTTCGCGGTGCCCTGGCAGCAAGTTCGACAGGCTGCCGGTCTCGCGCCCGCCCATGGCATTGGGCTGGCCGGTCAGGGAAAACGGCCCGCAGCCTGGCCGGCCAATCGTACCGGTGGCCAGGTGCAGGTTGATCAGCGCACTGTTTTTTGCGCTGCCCGCGGTCGATTGGTTTAGCCCCATGCACCACAGCGACAAGAAGCTACTGGAGGTGCCCACCCACTGCGCGCACAGGCGCAGTTGCTCGACGCTGATGCCGCACAGTTGCGTAACCATTTGCGGCGTGTAGTCGTGCACCAGGCGTTTAAGCGCTGGCAGGCCGTCGGTATGCGCTTGGATGAAGTCGCGGTCGACCCAGTCCTCCCACAACAGCAGATGCAAAATTCCATGGAACAGGGCGACATCCGTGCCCGGCAGGATCGCCAGGTGCAGGTCAGCCAGATCGCAGGTGTCTGTACGGCGTGGGTCGATCACCACGACTTTCATCTGCGTCCGTCGCGCTTTGGCGTCCTCCAGGCGTCGGAACAATATCGGGTGTGCGTAGGCCATATTGCTGCCGACGATCATTACGCAGTCGCTTGTCTCCAAGTCTTCATAGCTGCACGGTGGCGCATCGGCGCCCAGGCTCCGTTTGTAGCCCACCACAGCCGAGGACATGCACAGCCGTGAGTTGCTGTCGATATTGTTGGTGCCTACCAGCGCCCGCGCCAGTTTGTTGAAACTGTAGTAGTCCTCGGTCAACAGTTGCCCGGAGATGTAGAACGCCACACTGTCGGGGCCGTGTTCGGCGATGGTCTGCGCGAATACATTGGCCGCATGGTCCAGGGCGGTGTCCCAGTCGGTGCGGGTGCGGGCCAGGCCTTTGCCCAGGCGCAATTGCGGGTACAGCGCGCGGGCATCGAGGTCGCCGGTCAGATGCAGGCTGGCGCCCTTGCTGCACAGTTTGCCGAAATTGGCCGGGTGGTCCGGATCGCCTTGCACGCCGAGGATCCGGGTGCCGTCGTGCTCGATCAGCACGCCGCAGCCCACCCCGCAATAACAGCAGGTGGACGCGGTGACCTGGCGGTCCATCACCCTGCATCCCGCAGGGCCAGCATCACTCGGCCGTTTTCCACGCGGGCGAGGTGATGATGGGCGCAACCGATATCCGGCGCCTGGGCTTCGCCGGACGCCAGGTCGATCTGCCAATTATGCAGCGGGCAGGCCACGCGCTTGCCGTAGATCAAGCCTTGGGACAGCGGCCCGCCTTTGTGCGGACAACGGTCATCGAGTGCGAAGACTTCATCGTCGCTGGTGCGAAAAATCGCGATGTCGCCCTTGGGCCCGTTGATGATGCGCGAGCCCAATGCGTTGATGTCTTCCAGTGCGCAGATATCCAGCCAGTTCATGCCGGCACCTCCAATTGCTTGACCGGGATAACGTCGAATTCTTTTTTCAGCAGTGGCTGTTCCAGGCGTTCTTTCCAGGGGTCTTGCTCGAACGACAGCGAAAACTGCAGGCGCTCGTTGAGGGCCTGACGCCGGTCCGGGTCTTCCAGCACGGCTTTCTTGATATGGTCCATGCCGACCCGCTGCAGGTAATGCACGGTGCGCTCCAGGTAGAAGGCTTCTTCGCGGTACAACTGCAGGAATGCGCCGTTGTACTCGCGCACTTCCTCGGCGGTCTTGAGCTTGACGAAGAACTCCGCGACTTCGGTTTTGATCCCGCCGTTGCCGCCGATGTACATTTCCCAGCCTGAATCCACGCCGATAATTCCCACGTCCTTGATGCCCGCTTCCGAGCAATTGCGTGGGCAACCGGACACCGCCAGCTTGACCTTGTGCGGCGACCACATATTGAACAGGTCGTGCTCCAGTTCGATGCCCAGTTGCGTGGAGTTTTGCGTACCGAAGCGGCAGAACTCGCTGCCCACGCACGTCTTCACGGTACGGATGGATTTGCCGTAGGCATGCCCGGACGGCATGTCGAGGTCCTTCCATACGCCAGGCAGGTCCTGCTTCTTGATGCCGAGCAAGTCGATGCGCTGGCCGCCGGTTACCTTGACCATGGGCACGTTGTACTTGTCGGCCACGTCGGCGATACGGCGCAGTTCCGACGGGTTGGTCACGCCGCCCCACATCCGTGGCACGACGGAATAAGTGCCGTCTTTCTGGATATTGGCGTGGGCGCGTTCGTTGATCAGGCGCGATTGCGGGTCGTCCTTGGCTTCTCCCGGCCAGGTGGAAATCAGGTAGTAGTTCAACGCCGGGCGGCAGGTGGCGCAACCGTTGGGCGTGCGCCAGTTCAGGTAGCTCATGGTGCCGGCGATGGTCAGCAGGTGCTGGTCGCGAATGGCCTGGCGGATTTGCCCGTGGTTAAGGTCGCTGCAACCGCAGATGGCTTTTTCGCTCTTGGGTTTGACGTCGGCGGCACCGCCCACGGTGTTGATCAGGATCTGCTCCACCAGCCCCACGCAAGAGCCGCAGGAACTGGCGGCCTTGGTGTGTTTTTTCACCTCATCGACGCTGAACAGCCCTTGTTCCTGGATCGCTTTGACGATGGTGCCCTTGCACACGCCGTTGCAGCCGCAGACTTCGGCGTTGTCGGCCATGCTCATGGCTTTGTCCTGGCCTTGGTGGCCCACGTCGCCCAGCGCATTTTCGCCAAACATCAAGTGGTCGCGAATCTCGCCGATCGCATGGTTCTCACGGATCTGGCGGAAATACCAACCGCCATCGGCGGTATCGCCGTACAGGCAGGCGCCGACCAGGATGTCGTCCTTGATCACCAATTTCTTGTACACGCCGCCGATGGGGTCGGAGAGGGTGATGGTCTCAGTGCCTTCGCCGCCCATGAAGTCCCCGGCGGAGAACAGGTCGATGCCGGTGACTTTGAGTTTGGTCGAGGTCACCGAACCCTTGTAGGTGGCGAAGCCCAGTTGCGCGAGGTGGTTGGCGCAGACCTTGGCTTGCTCGAACAGCGGTGCCACCAGGCCGTAGGCGGTCCCACGGTGGCTGGCGCATTCACCGATGGCATAGATGCGCGGGTCGTAGGTTTGCATGGTGTCGTTGACCAGAATCCCGCGGTTGCACGGGATGCCGGACTTTTCCGCCAGTTCGGTATTGGGGCGGATACCGGCGGCCATCACCACCAGGTCGGCCGGGATGATGTCACCGTTCTTGAATTGCACCGAGCCGACCCGACCATTGCCAGCGTCGTGCAGGGCTTGCGTCTGTTCGCTCAGGCGGAATTTCAGCCCGCGATTTTCCAGGGCGGTTTGCAGCAATTGGCCGCTGGTCTTGTCCAGCTGACGCTCCAGCAGCCATTCACCCAGGTGCACCACCGTCACGTCCATGCCCCGCAGTTTCAAGCCGTTAGCGGCTTCCAGGCCCAGCAGCCCACCGCCGATCACCACGGCGTGTTTGTGGGTCCTGGCGGTGTTGATCATCGCCTGGGTGTCGGC
>NZ_JASLAW010000034.1 GCF_030147005.1 Pseudomonas sp. | reverse complement strand
ACGGACCAGACTCCAACGTAGCTCTCGTCCGAACCGATCAGCGCAGTGTCATCACCCTGCAGCGGTGGATTGACCTGCAAGTAAATGCCATCGACCCGCTGCGCCGTGGTGGTGACCTTGCCGTCGAGCGTTGTCACCGATGCCTTGAGGGTGCTCAGCCCGGTGGCCGTGGCAGTTACGCCGGTGACAGGATCGTTCACCGTGGCCTTCACCGCGCTCAACTGCTGCGCCTGGGCAGTGATGTCCTGGCCGTGTTGATTGATCGTCGCAGAGTTCTGTTGAACCTGGGTGACCAGCGCGTTGACCGTCTGCACCACTGTTCCGATGTCGGTCCAGTAGGTTGCGTTCGGCGGCGGGTTATTCGACGGCACCGATGTATTCGCCTGGTATAGACGCTGCCACAGGCGGACTATCTCGCCTTGGGCGTAAGCCCTCGCCGGGTCGTACTCCAAAGCGTCAACAACCTGGCCAATCAACGCCTCCAGTTCTTGCTTGGTCGCGGCGATGCGCCCATTTACAGATCCAGGTCCGTTGCCGTCGATGAGGTTGATTCGCGCGTTGAGCAATTGCCCCAGCGAGGTTTCGTCGATCTGCCCTTTGATTTGCGTAAGGATCGCCCCAGCATCCGAGCTGGACTGGCCCATCACCCCATTAACCACCGGGTAGAACGGACCGATGTTGCCAGTACGGTCAACCAAGCGCGCCCAGAAGAACAGCGTTGAACCCGCCAGCAGGGACTGCATACGGTAATCGGCCTGCGGATATGCCAGGTCGGCAAGCTTGGTCGCTGCCGCCAGGTTGTTCGCCGGCCCATACCAAAGCTCCGTGCGCTGGGTGTCCTCGGCGCCAGCGGGGAATCCCCACTTGATGCTGATACCGAACAGTTCGCTTTTGGTGGTCAGGAACGACACCGCCGGCGGCAAGCCGGTTTTTCCTTGCAGATTCGTCAGGATCGAGTTTTTCCAAGCCGACGAAATGTCGAAGGCACTCACCGCGCGCACCCTGGCCAAGTAGGCGCCAGAGTAGATTCCGGTGACGTCGACGCTCGCGGAGCCGGTGCGCTGCACCTTGATCCAGTTCCCGTTGTCCTTGCGCCACTCCACGTCGTATGCGACGGCGCCGGTGACGGCCGGCCACGAGATGTTCATGGTGCTGATGGCGATACCCTGATTCACCGAGTAGCTCGATGTCAGCGTGACGCTGGCCGGTGCCGGTACCACCGTGATCGGAATCACGCTGATCGGGCGCTCTTCCAGACGCGCGCCGGTGTCGATGTGAGCAAACTTGCTCGGATCGTACTGAACTGCCGATATCTCAAACACGCCTGGCTCTGGCCGGGCCACGCTCACCACGCGGTAGAGCGGAATGGCCAGGTCGTCAGCATCAAGCGCCCACACCAGCTCGCCCTCAGGCGGCACGGAATAGGCGACGGTCACGGTGACCTGCCGGCCGCTGACAAGCTGAACCGTGCGGCCCTCGCACTTGCCGTCAGGCAGATTGAGTATCAACCGGTCGCCGGGCTTGGCCTGAGTGTCGCGGTCCAAAGTGATGACTTTGCCGTTCACTGCCGAGATGCGCCCGCCCACCGGCCGACCGGCCAGGAGCTCGTCAGCGATCGGGACCACGTAGCCAGGCAGCGGAATGCGCCCGTCCAAGCCTACCTTGAAGGTGACGGCCCGATCCTTGGAGTTGGTGAGCAACGCCCACTTGCCGCGGCGCTGGGCCTCGGATTCGCGGGTACAGCCGATGGCACTGATCTCCAGTGGGTTGTCGCCGTAGCGCCGCTGCAGCTTCTGGTCGGTCACCGCAGTGACGTCAGTGTCGTAGTTGTTCAGCGGGTTGTCGTAGCTGATCAGCGCCCGGGTGTACCGGGTGCGCTCCGACGCGCTGGAGTAGGTGAATTTGCCATCAATGACGTTTGCCCGGGTGTAGGCAAAGTCGAAGTCGGCCGCGCGCGGCATATCCGCCAGCGTGAACACCTGGCCCTGAGCCCAGTAGGTCATGCCACGGTAGATGGTCGAAATATCCTGAAGCAGCGACCAGGCGTCAGCCTTGCTTTGCAGGTTCAGGTTGCAGATGAAGCGCGGCTCCTGCCCCCCCTTCCCGTCCGGCACCAACTGGTCGCAGTACTGCGAGATGCGGTACAGCTCCCACTTGTCCACCATCCACGGCTTGATGCGACGACCCAGGCCGAAGCGGTCGCTCAGGGTGATCCCATACGTAGCCCAGACGGGGTTGTTGGTGTAAGCCTCTTTTAGCGTTCCGTCCCAAATTCCGCTGTACGTACGCGACACTGGATCATAATTGCTGGGCACCTGCCACTTGCGAGCCTTGCAGCTCACGGTCACGGCGGGAATGCTACGGAACTGCTCGGCAGAAAACTCGATGTACAACAGCGCGGTGTTCGGGTATCGAATCTTGGCGTCGATCACCTCGGTGAAACCGGCGATCTGCATAGTGTCGGATATTTTGTTGTTGTTCTGGTTTACGGTCAGGCGTGTGATTTTAATCAGCCAGCCAGTGGTCGCCTTTGGAAGATCAATTCGGCGTGTGCGCTCATAAAGACTGGCTTTCTTCCCGTCGACAGCCTCGCTAAGCACCTGCTGATAGGCGCCACCATCGGTGGCCAGCTCAACCTTGTATTCGATCCGGTAGCCATTAATGTTGCCGCCGGCATCAACGGATTGAATTGCTGGCCAAGAAAAGCGCACACGCACAGCGGAAAGCTGAGTGTTGCTGATAGCTCGAACCCACGGCGTTCCACTGCGCAGCTCGGTACCGATCGTGGTTTCGCTCTCAACCGACGGAATACCCTGGATATAGGTCTGGTCCACCGCCCCGGTGCGCCACTCCCATTTCACATTCGGGAAGTTCATGTTGCCCTGGGGATCCTGGAGAGGCGTGTTGTCGAGGTAGATATCGCGCGCAGTCGGCGTACCCTCGAACTCGCCCTCTCCAATGGCGATGAGCATCTTGGCAATGGCGACAGAGCGAAGACTGTCCGGAGCTTCCGTCGGCGTTTTTGGCTTGTCTTCGCCGCCCTTGGCGCCGTGGATGTCAATCTTGCGTGCTGCGCCCATGCTTTTCTCCAGGCAATAAAAAACCGCCTCATGGGCGGCTGCGTTGCTGCGGGAATTAACTACATCTGATCTTCGGCGTAGATGGAGGCGCTGATGATCGCGCCTCCCCAGCGCCGCTCGCCGATGCAGAGCGGCACCGGATTACCCGACGCCGTGGTGTTCTTGGCACTGCCGAAGGCGTAGCCGGGGGTGTTCTCGGGCGCGGCGCTGGTCTTAAGGCCCGTGGCTTGAGGGCTCAACATCTGGATTACGCCGCCGGCCGCCAGCGCAATCCCCGGCGCGGCAAGCACTTGAAACCCGGGGATGAACGACACAGCAATCAACACCGCACCGATGATGGTCTGAATAAGACCGGCTCGCTTGCTGCCGGTAATAATCGGGGCGATTCGAATGTCACCAGCGCCTGAAAACGCTACCTCCTTCTCGCCAAGAGCCGTCTTTCCCCGGAAAACAGCGAACTCTATCCCGCGCGATTTGGCGTTTGAGATGAACCGTTCAAACCCTGGTATCTGAACACATAGCGCTTTGATCGCTTCAGCTGGCGATCGAACGGATAGTCGAAATGATCTGCCGAATTGGCGTAGCTGGCCGTAAAGCAAAATTGTTGTCATTGGTTGATAGTTGATTGCTAATGCTGACATGGCTTTCTCCGGGAATAAAAAAACCGCCCGGAGGCGGCTTTTTTAAGTTGAACTCAAATACATCTATTTAGGGCCGGCAGAAGCCCACCGCGCCCAATTTGCGACCATGCGGCTCGCTGATAATGTTTCACGATGCTGCCCTTACCCTGGCTCCCGCGCTCGATATCCAAAACGTCGTCCGTCTGTCCAGAATCAGATCCAGCAACGATGCGATACCCAGTTGTGGTTTCGTTCATCACAGCATTGGACCGGTAGTCCTGCCAGGCTGGATATACGCATAACGCGACCGCGCGCGGATCCTTCGTTGTAAATTGCGTCGTGACAGGCTTCCCTGCCATCAAGTCTGATGGCGTTGAACATCCTGACAGCACAACCAAGGCCAGCGCCCCTACGAATAATTTCATGTCGTTCCCTCGTTGATGTATGGAGGGACTGTAGCACCGAGGTGACAGATGCAAAAAGCCCAACGCGGTGCCTTCGGTGACGATAGCTATGGATTCCCTCAGGATTAGGCTGGCTTGCCTCGCAGTGCCTTAAACACCAAGCTTGGCGCTTTACCAGGGACATCATCCAACTGCCCAAAGGGTTGCATGCCGATCTTCTCTAGCACCCGGACAGAAGCAATATGATCAGGCCTGACTAGACCGTAAACTTCGGGCAAACAAAGCTTTTCAAATGCATATTTCAACGCATCTTTTCCTAGCTGAGTCGCATAGCCTTGACCCCAAGCCTCGACAGCGAAGCGATAACCCAGGTTGACGCGCTGCTCAGCCAAGTAATCGTGGGTGGAAATTCCACCAAACCCTATGACGTGCGCCGGCGCATCACTCCTTGCAATAGCCCAGGCACCGTATAGGTGCTTGTCCCAATGCTCGATCCAGCGATTCAGTAAACACTGCGCTTCGACAAGATCCTTCATTGGACCTGCCGGGTTGAAAAGATTGGTTTTTGGATCGCTATAAATAGTGAAAAGGCGCTGTGCGTCAGAGGCTTGCGGCACTCTATAGATGAGGTGGTCCGTCATGCTGAAACTCTCCAATACCGACCAAAATCTCTGCAGTTTAATCATCCACTGCATCACATATACACCAGAGCGGCCTTCAGGCGGCGAAATCATCGTGACAGCCCACCGCTATCAGAATCCGCATGTCGTACCTCTATTAATGGCTATTTGAAGCTGGTCGGAATGGTTGGTACCTCAACGACCTTACCATCCACTAGGCGGAACGAAATCACTTTGCTCGCGCCCGTCATTCCGTTCGCGTGGCTCCATATCCACATTTGCCCATCGGCACGGGAAACCACTGAGTACGGTGGCCCCATGATCTGGGTTACCTGCTCCTCAGTCATCCCAACTTCCACCTTTCTGGCGTCATCATAGGAAAAACTTGTTCCGGCACATCCTGAGAGAGCCAGCACCAGAGCGACTACAGCGAAAAACCTTGATATCCGCATGACCACCCCCTTGTCCATTGAACTGCCGACTGTAACCCGGACCTGGCCGGGCATCCAGCGTGGATGGAATTCCAGTAACCGAGCAGATGCTTAGCGTAGTAGCGTTGTGCCTCTCTTGCCCCTCCACAGAAAGGAATCACTATGGCGCTCTTCACAGAGGAATCATTGCAGTACCTCGAGAAAACAACACCCACCTTGCTCGGTAGCGCACCTTGGAATCCGTTGTTCGGCCCGGGTGAGAAGGTGCTCGTTTCCGGCATATATCGGTGTGAGGGCTGTGGTGACGAGATTACTTCAAACAAAGGCGATCCATTTCCCCCTCAGAATACGCACCAACACCCTGGCGTTTTCGCCAGCAAAGTCCAATGGCGTTTGATCGTCGAAGCTCAAACGAAAGGCTAAAGGATTCCCCAGTCCTACGCCTGCAAGCCCAAGGACTGGGATAGCGCCAATATCGGCGCGTTTATGACCTGGAGGTCAATGTGAGTGAGAAACCAGTGGTTAGCCCTTTTCAATTGGGTGTATGTGCAGCAATTCAGGTTCTAGCAACTGCAATCGCTGCAATTGACCCCACAAAAAGACAAATGATTAAGGATGCAGCAGAAGCTGTTATGAGCTCTATGCCTGCTGATAAAGGTCTGGTTGACGGATCTTCTGAGCATCACATTGCGCTGCAATCCCTGATTGTAGGACTTCACCTAAACGACTCCCCAAAATAAGCGAACTGAACTCTTCGCTCCATTGCTGAAAAGTCTTGGGCGCTGGCTGGTCGTGCGCCCCTGGCTTCTGTTTCATCTTTCTCTCCTGCGGCCATGCCGCGTCATGTTGGTTGTTTTGCGCCTTTGTGCCTGAGGATCAGGCGTGTTCGGTCGTGCCAGGGGCCTCCGTAGACGATGATCTCCGACGGCCTTCCGTAAAGGTGGTGCAGCAGGAACGGGCCGGGGCCGAAAGCGCCCGAATCTTCACCAGGCAATGCCGGATCTGTGCCGAGGTAAATCCCAGCGTGGTTCGGGTGAACTGTCCGGCCCACATGCATAACGATCAGATCGCCGCGCTGCGGCCGGTCGACTCGCACAAAGCCAGCCGCGTCGTAATGTTGCTCGTACAGGCTCGCGTTCTCCGCACTCTCCCACCAGCCGTCGGTGCGCTGGAAGGCTTCAAATTCCAGGCCCCACTCCCGGGCATACCAATCAGCGCAGACCTGCCAGCAATCCCATGCTCCATGCACGAACGGGCGCTTGAGCAGCGGCGTGCTGCCCGTTGGCGTAATCGTGCGCATGTCGCCCTCGGGCCAGGACAGAATATGCCAGGGCAGCGCCGTTGCCTCGCACATGGCCAAATCATGCGGTGACGGCCTGCTGGTGGCGTCCGGGTGCGAGTGAACGATGCCGATCACTTCGCCCAAGTCTTCCGCCGCAGCATAGTCCTCGGGATCAAGCCGAAACTCTTCGTTCGGCTCCGTGGCGATGTTTCGGCAAGGGAAATACTTCTGCGCCCGGCCGACGGCGAGTAGCAGACCGCAGCACTCTTTCGGGTACTCGGCCGCCGCATGTGCCTGGATGGTGGTGATGATGTGTTTTCGCATTATTCGCGCCCACTAAAAAGGGCGCCGAAGCGCCCTTGGTTAAGCAAAGATTTTCCCGGACTGCGGAGGCCTAAGCAGCGCTCGCCCGATAATTCCGGCCCTCACTCTGTTGCGCATGGTCGACTGGCTAACTCCGGCTATTTTCGCCCATTCAACGACCGTCCTCTCTTCGTCATCAATCAGAAGCGTCGCATTGTGTTTGCGCACGGGCTTTGAGGCGGCCTCATCAGGAGTCATCCCGGCATCGAGCCGATTGTAGAAAGTCGACTCTTTAATGCCAGCCTCGCGCCAAACGCTAGCGATATGCTTTTGAGTACCCTGGCGCGTGATAATGGCGTTGTTCCGCTTATGCTCGCCCTGACCTAGGGCGTCAGTCCATCGGCAGTTTCCTGGCTCGTAATCGCCATTCTCATCAAGCCGGTCGATGCTCTGGCCTTTCTCCTTCGCTCCCATTCCGGCAACGAATCCCGCAATGTCTCGCCACTCTTTACACACCCGAATGCCTCGACCTCCGTAATCTTTGTAGTCTTTGGAATCGGGGTTGTAGCAGCGATCGATCATCGCCTTCCATGTTCCATAGGCCGAGTGCTTGTGCAGGCCGTGGGTGGTAAGAGCTTCAACCACTCGCTGCTTGTTGTAGCAGCCGCAAGAAACGGTTGCGCCACTTATGAGCGAACTGCGAAGTATCTTCCTGCTCGCCCCGCAATCACACAGGCATCCCCAGATAGTTGTTCTGTATGGTCGGTCATTTATCTCTTTACTTACGACTGTTAAGCGACCAAATCGGCAACCGATAAGGTTGAGTGGATACTTGGTTTTCAATTCACACCCCTACAGTATGAAACCTAACAGGAGGAGCGCAGCAGGCCAGTTAGGTATTGGCTTTTCGGGAGCGACCCTAGCTGCACACCGCATTGTATCAGCTCCTGCTGATCAAATTCACAGCCGGAAATCCACCGAAACTAAGCTCCTCGTTCTCGCCGAACCGCAACTTGCAGGACGATAGGCAGCCCTTGCACTGGTCCAGGGCCGGGTCATCTGTGGGGTTGTCCTCGTCATCGAACATCGCCGCTCCGGTGTATCCGCAGTCCGGCCCCCGGTAACCATTGGTCATGGCCCAGTGGCAGAACGTCGTCATTTGCCGGCCGGGCAGCCCGTGGTTGTCGATCTCGCCCGGTGAAGACAGCTCCCAGACCACAGCCTCGCCGTCCTCGCTGGTTTTTTGGTCGATGTACCAAATTTCCAGCGCTTCCTGTGTCGGGTCAGCAGTTGGGTTGCCATCGGGGAAGTTGGAAGCATCCAGGTACTGGGCCAGGGTCTCGCGAACCGTCAGCTTGAACTTCAGCATGTCCTCGAAGGCCAGGCACAACGCCGTGACACGCCCGTTGACGTTGCCGGCGGCGAACGTTGGCCGGGAAGCTGTACCGTCGCTGCTCGAGGATATCCCTTCAATTCGCACAGGCCACGCTGCGTACTCCTCCCCCTGCCAGATAATCGACTTGGCCGGCAAGTCGTCCTCAGAATGCTCGTAGGCCAGCAGTTCCTCAGCCGTGTGCGGGATTGCGTGGCCGTGGAAGCGCAAGTAATCCGCGCCGTACTCGGTCCCATCAATTTCGAACAGGCGAATTTCGCCGCCGGGCTCCAGTTTCTGGATGTCCGTGATCAGTGCCATGGGTGGTTATCTCAGGGGTGGAAGGTTTGCTGGAAGGTGGCGGTGATAGCGTAGACCTGGCCGCCACGGTGCACGGGCTTGTAGCCGTTGCACTTGTAGAGGCCAAGCTCGCCAAGTGGCGGCTCCCACAGGAAGCCCTTCGCCCCTTTGTGCCGGTCGATGAAGGCCATGATTTCCTTGATTCGCGGTTTCAGACCGGTAAAGGTCACCGGCCAGGACTGCGATCGATTGTTCAGGCCATCCTCGACCGACTGCTCGTAGCCATCACCGAACTGTTTGGAGCGAACGCGCTGGGCGATATCGCCCTCCGCGCCCTTCTCCGTTGCCCAGGTGAATCGTTCGATTGCCATCAGCGCCCCTTGATTGCTTTGTTGATGACGCCGCCCTGGCGCATGTCCTTCGAGCGCAGCTCTTGATATTTCTGTTCTACGAAGGTCGCCAACTCTTTGCCGAACAGGTCATAACCTGGCGCGTCAGCAGTAGACGAAGCGTTACCGTCACCGTCGATGTGGACTTCGACATTGATCTGAGTCGCACCCGCCCCGCCGCCGCCCATAGCCATAACGCCAAGCTTGCCGCTCGATGTACGGGTCAGAGGCATAATCGCCTCTTCCCCCGCCTCGCCCATTACGCCGGTCTTGCCGTTGGCCATGCCGAACGCAGTGGGCTTGCTGACGATCGAGTTGGTGAAGGCACCGCCGTCGGCGAACATCTGGACGCCGCTCGCCCATGCACCACCTTTGGCCTGGGTGACTCCAGACCAGCCCGCCAGCACTTCAGGGCTGTAGCCTGCAGCGGTTGAGCCAGCCGATGCTGGTGTCGCGCCTCCGCCGAAATACGCGCCTGCTGCCGAAACGCCAAGGCCCACGAGAGAGCCGAGCAGTCCCGATGCCGCTTGACGGGTTGCGATGCGCGCCATGTCAGCCAAGATTGATTTGGCGAAGTCCGAGAACGACGCTTTACCGGTCATGGCGAAGTTGACGATCGAATCCTCCATGGAGCTGAAAGCGTTGCCGAACAGGCTCTTGGTCTGACCGGCGATGTCCTTTGCCGAGTCCAGGTAGTTTTCCCAGGCAGCCGTTGCGCCCTTCGTCCAATCGCCTTGGGCGTTCTCCACATCAGCGTAGTTCTGCCGGATTTGGTCAGTGGCGGCCTTGTTCGCGTCAGCGAGAGCCTGCGACTTCCGCTTAAACTCTTCCTCCGACATGTTCCGCGACGGGTCGGAGCGCTGGTTTTCCAGCTCTAGCGACTGCTGAGCAAACCGGTCTTGCTGGCTGTTCAGCTGACCACTCAATGCGTTCTGGCGGTCACCCTGACCCACACCCAACACGGCGCGCTGCCCTGCAAGCTCCAGGGCTCGCTGTTGCTGCCCCAATGCCTGCACGTAGGAACTGATCGCACGCTCCTGCTTGGCGAGTCGCCCTGTTTCGTTGGTCGCCAAAACCTCAAGCTGGCTGTCAGCGTCCTTCTGCGCCTTGACCATGCCCGCGCGCGCATCGGCGATCTTCTGATCGATCTGGATGCTTTGCGCGGCCGAGGTGCCCTTCTTGGCCTTGGATGCCTCCAGGGCGGAGATCTCGGCCTCGTAGGCTGCCGTCACCTGGTCAAGCTCGT
The DNA here is from genome assembly GCF_030147005.1 of Pseudomonas sp. Lineage (GTDB taxonomy): Bacteria > Pseudomonadota > Gammaproteobacteria > Pseudomonadales > Pseudomonadaceae > Aquipseudomonas. The sequence goes on along the minus strand of NZ_JASLAW010000034.1, from coordinate 10,126 downwards.
TACCGATCAGGGCCTGGCGGCGAAGCAGGTAGTCTTCCTCGGAAAGCAGACCAGCTTTCTGCGCGGCTTCCAGCTCCTTCTGGTAGTTCTTATAGGTGTCGGTGATCGCCGCCAGGTCGTTTTTGGCGTTGTTGAAGCTGGTCAGGTCGACCTGGTTGCCAGCGGCTTTCGGATCCTTGAACTTGTCGTTGATGTTGGAGATGTTTTTATCGATCGTCGCCTGGGCCAAGCGCGGATCGTTCGGCGCTACCTTGCGGATGTCGTCGAGCTGCTGCTTGTAATCCTTCAGGGCTTCGGCGCGTTTCTGTTCGTTGGTCAGCGACGACTTGGTGAGTGCGTCCACCTTCTGCATCGAAGTGATCGCGGACTGTTGCGCCTTAGCGCGCTCACCCTCTTGCTTGGCAATGTCAGCTTCAGCGTCGCGCTGATCCTCCAGCATGTTCAGGTGATTGGTATAGAGCTCAACCATCTCCTTCTGGTTTTGGAAGATTCCGACATTGCCAGCCTGGGCGGCTGCAAGATATTGGCGCGCCAAGTCAATATCAGCACCGATATCTGGACGACCAACATTCTTTAGATAGTCCGCCGCGTTGGCGACAGCGTTGTAGCCTTTCTCCCAGAAACTCAGGTTCTCCAGAATCTTCGGCGTGCGCTCGTTAATCGCGTCGGCGTAGGATTCTGTCGCGAGCTTCACGGCACCGGCGTGATCGCCCTGCTCTTCCAGCGCGGCAATTTGCGAGTAGACCGAGGCGGTGAGGTAGTGGTACTGCTCGTTCAGCGCTGCCGAGGCTTTAACCGGGTCATCGGCGAGCTTCACGAACTCCGCAACCGTCTCGCTTACTGCCTTGCCCGTGGCTTCCTGCATCGACACTGCGGCCTGGGTGATTCCGGTAAAGCTCTCGCCGGCGATCCTGCCATTGTCCGCCAGCAAGGCCAGAACTGCAGCAGCTTGGCCGGTCGAGCCCACGGTCGCGCTCACCTGCCGCGCCATGTCGCCCAGCTGTCCGGCGCTGACCCCGGCGTAGTTACCGGTCAGGATCAGCGATTTGTTGTAGCGGTCCTGCTCTTCGCTCCCCTTGTAGTAGGCAACGGCCAGGCCGCCCACAGCAGCGGTGGCCAGTGCCAACGGCGCCAGGATAGCCAGCAATCCGGCAGCACCCGCACCAGCACCCGCTCCCAATTGAGCCACAGCGCGAACGCCGCTACCCCAGTCACCCGACGACAGCGCGTTACCGAGCTGAACAACGTTTTCCTGGGCTTGGCGGGTGCCGAGGCGCAGCTTGTCGAAGCCGGTGGCTGTCTTTTCGAGCTTTCCGTAATCCTTGTCGATCTTGCTCAGAGCGCTGTTGTACTGGTCCTGGCTGATCCGGCCCTCGTCGAGGTGCTTACCAAGTTTTTCGACCTGGTTGTCCAGCTTTGCCAGCGCTGCGCGGGCCGGGTCAATCGCCCCCAGCAGGCTGTTCAGCGCCTTCTGTTCATCCATTGCAGACTTGGCCAGGGCGATCTGCTGCTTATCGAGCTGAGCCGATATCTTCGCCGCCTCAGCCTCGCCATAGGCGCCGGTCTTGGTCAGCTTGGCGAGGGCATCACGCTGCTTTGCCAGGCCCTGGGTGGTTTTGGCGCTGGTGGACAGCGACTTCTCCAGCGCCTGCATTTCGTTCATCAGCGAAACGGCGGACTGCTCGGCCCGGCCGCCGGCCTTCGCCATCTCATCCAGGCTAGTTTTAGCCTGGATTGCATCGGCCGAGTCGATCTTGACGCCGAGTTCTGCAATGTTCATCGACTCACCTTGAATAAGTGCCCGCGGTTACGGGCTGTTTTCCCTCTCCTCCGCCATGACGCGCAGGGCCTCGCCTTCCAGCACCTGGAGGTCTGGGAAGATTTCAGCAAGTTTCTTTTTCTTGATGCCGAGGAACTCGGCCACGTCGCGGATGCAGCTGTAGTCGAGACCGATCGCGCCGCCGGCGCCTGCTCGCCACTGGGTGGACATGCGGTTGAAAAGGAGGAATGCCGGCCAGTTGCATGGCCAGACCTCCACCTCTTCAACCAGATCGCCAGGGGCAAGGCCGAACATGCCAATAACCGCATCAGGCACGCTCGGGGAATACATGGCTCGGGCGGCGTCTGTCAGTTTCCCAGTCGGGCCTGGCTGTATGCTCCTTCATGAGCCCTCACGACAGCCTCGGCGGCACCCTGGCAGGACTTCACGAATGCGACGATGTTGTCGTCGCTGTATTCGTCATCGAAGCCCCAGCCGACCACAAGATCTTTGATCTGCTGGGTTTGCTGCGCGGTATCCACGGCCACAATTTCCGACCAAGACGGCTTATCACCCAATGCGGCCTGTGCCTTCTTACGCTTTTCGTTCCATTCATCGAACAGAGCGGCAAGCTCGGCGCGATCGCGGTACTTGAAGGTGAACTCGACTTTTTCGGGCGTGCTTCCGACGATCGGGATCAACACGGGCGCGGTGAATGTGGCGTTCTGCGCGATACGGATCTTTGCCATGAATTACACCACCGCAGTCAGGTAGCGAGTGGGCTCGGATTGCAGGGCCAGGCTGACGGTTCGGGTCAGGAGGTTGCTGCGGGACACGGCCGGCTGCTTGGAGAACGACGTGTAGGTGCCATACAGCAACATGTCGTTGCCTGGGAGATTCAGGCGCGCGGCTTCGATCTGCTTGCCGGCGTCAGCCTTCATCAGCACGCCGTTGAACGCCTGGGATGGGTCGTCCGCAATGGTCAGCGTCATGCTGGCCGCAGCCTTGTCGGTCGGGATCTGCTTGCCCTGGTCGTTTTCGAGGAACACCACGTCCAGGTAGTTCTGGTCGCCGCCCGAGAAGGCCACATCGGTGATTTGCGGAATCTGAATCCAGGTCAGAATCTTGCGCATGGAGCCAACGCCGCCTGCCGCCGGGTAAATCTGCGTATCGGTGGTATCGATGCCTTCCAGGGTGATCGCCGTTGCCGTGGCAGCCTTCACGCGCACTACCTTGCTGTCCAACTTGCTCCAGCCAGAGCTGAGCAGGACGATATCGCCCGCAGAAATGGTGCCGCCGACAACGGTAGCGATCGCCTCGCTCGCATTGCTGAGTGCGGAAAATGGCAGAGCCGCAGCGTACGTGGCGGCGTGCTGAAAAGTGCCGCCGTTCGGGATTTTGTAGCCCATGGGTAGTTCCTCTTTGCAGATATGAAAAAACCCGCTCGATGGCGGGTCTTTGGAGTTGCCCAATGGGCGAATTTTTAGTTACTCAGGAATACGACAGTTTTCGTAAGCCTCAAGCGGCAGCCCAGACTTGGAACCAACAACTACGCCGGTAAGGCCGCAGGAAGGGCAGCAGGCATGCTTTTCCAGATACCACTTCCTAATTTGACTCGGCGTAGACCATTGCCCGCAGGCAGTGCAGATGCACCTTTCGCTGGCGCTAATCTCGTCTCGGTTGTTCCAGCCGTGATCGTCGGCAGATTCATCCAGCCACTGCAATCGTGCCTTTGTAACTTCATCCATGGTATCGCCCCTACCTGCCCATATACGTGCATCGATTCTAGCGCGATGCCGCTCAGTTAGTGTCGGCTCGATATAAGAACGAGACCGAGACGGTATAGTTGGAATCGCCGTTGATGCCTGGCCCAGGGTCAACTGGCGACATGGTTACCGCGGTGAGCGCAGCCTTAGTGTCCCTGGCGTATAGCGGGAACAGGGCCGTCAACTCGGCCACAATCGGGTTGGTTTTGGTCTTGCCGCTCCCCGCCGGCGCGATGATGCTGACCTGAAACACGCCGGTGTACAGACGGTGATCGCCGCCGAGCGTGTTGCTCGCGGTTTCGCCTGGAATGGTGAAGGCGCGCAGATAGGTCTCGCCCTCCGCCGGTGTGTAGGCCGTGTTCTCGAAAACAATCTTGAGCCTTTCCGACCTGGCAGCGTTCCAGGCGATCAGCTTTGCCTCGTAGATCGAAGCGATGATTGCGTGACTCATACCTGGTTGTTCCTGATGGCCTCCAGCACGATCTGCTGGAAGCGAGCCACGGTTACCCGAACCATGCCTCCGGGGGCCTGGGTGGAATGGCCGAACTCCAGCGGGATCGCGTAGGGCAAGTTGTTGATGATGTAGGCCATCTGGCCGGTGGAGAAGTCGCTCATTGCTGCGACCAGCGCGGCAGTGGTTTCGGCGCCGCTCGGGTCTACCTCGTCAATGGTGACGTTCTCGACCACGCCGAGCGAGATGTGCCAGTTCGCACGAAACCGGCCGCCGACGTAGCCTTCGGGCGCCTTGATGTCCATGCCGTCATTGAGCTTGCGGCCCTTCTTTAGCCTGCCACCCTTCGTGAGGTTGGCCGGATCACTGCGCAGCGCGGTGTTGTGATCGTCGACGGCCTTGTTGTACTGCGTCGCCACTGCGTTCTGCGCCCAGATCTCCGGGTTACCCACAGGGGACATGCGAATCAGGCTGCTGCCCACTTCGATGATGATTTCGCGGACGCTGGCGTCGATGGCTTCGCTGGTCTGGGCGGCGAACTCGGCCAGGCTCAGGGCGAAGCTGCCGGATTGTCCGGCGCCTGCGCGGCTCACGACCGTACCTGCAGCTCGTACAGGATCGGTGTGCCGGCGGGGTTGATCTCTTTCAAAGGAGGTACGATTGACCAGGTACGGCCTTGGGCGACCACCTTGTCGAGCAGGCTAGGCACCCAGGCCAAGCCCTGCGCGGCGATCTTGAGTTTTTTGTCGCCCTGCCTGATGAGGCTGTTGTTTTGGAACTCTTGGCCGGTGAAGTCGAGCAGGATGCCCTGGGCGATTTGCTCGACGGTTGCGCCCGGCGCCTCGCCGCCCAGCTCCGGGTCGTACTCGCCCGGTTCCGTCTTGCTGATGGTCACAGGCTGGCCGAACTCTGTGATCATATCCAGAGCCATCACGGCCATTTCGTCGTAGAAGGCCATGGTGGCTCCATATGTGAAATTAAACGTTGAACATACCGATGTGATACTCAGGCAACGGCTTCCGCTTCCTGCGCTCCTCAACCATGCTGTCAGCGATGCCCGCAGCCTGCTTAAGCACCTCGGCCCAAGAACCATCTACTTTGCTACCAGTAGCTTCGCCCTCGGCTTTTGCAAGAGGTAGCGCTGCGGAAAAATAGAGATCCCACGCTTGCTGTTCTTCGTCGGTGTATTTATCAGCCATGATAGAGCTCCTATGATTGAGCTCTAACGCTAACACTATGCGCGGACTGCAAACAGCCCGCGCTTTTGTAGGTAGTCGGCAAACTGCGTTGCGCTCGGCCGGTCTGGTGCAGCAGGCAATAGCCGATTGCTGGTGTTGGAGATCGTCGCGTACTCGCGAGTGACCGCACCCTCGATGCGCTCAAGTGTCACAGCACCCTTGCGCTTATCCATTGGGTCGATGTCGTCCTGATGGATCTCGGCAGCCAGCGCCATTTGGCCGTACTGGATCCGCGCCGGAAGGTAGTTGTTCGGCTTGATCTCATGATCAAGCAGCACTTCCCGGCGCGGCCAGGACAAGGCCTGCTCGCCGCTGGTCTTGCGACCCTTCCAGGTCATGCCATCCATCACCAAGGCGGCGCGGCGAAGCAACGCTTCCTGCTCGGGAGCGCCCGCAGGGATGACCGTGCCGAACTTCACGGCATACAGGGCCAGGTCCTCGGCGCTCGCGTAGCTTTCGGCGTCAGGCTTGCCGGTGCCGTCCTCGATGATGAGCATGGGTTACTCCTTGACTTCGTTCAGGCAGTCAGCCTCGGCCTTCGCTTCATCGGCAGTGCCGACGAACTCGCCGAATCGTACACCGTCGCGGGTGATGATGATCCACTGGTCATTCGATTCCAGCTTCGGAATGTAGACCGGCTCATCCTTCGTGCCATCCTTCAGGGTCCCGTTGGTGCCACCGGTCAGCACGTTTTTACCGGTCTTTTCTTTGCCGGCGGCCACCTTGTCCTTCGCGGTCTTTTCTTTGCCGGCGGCGGACGTCACCGGAGTTTTGCGGGTCTGCACTTCCACCTCGATCTCGGCGGCATCGTAGGCGGCTTTGATCTCAGGGTAATCGCCCACGATAACGACCTTGGTCACGCCACGCTCAACTGCGCGGAACAGATCGGGATTGCGGTAGCGCTTGTTCGGGTCGAAGTCAGCCAGTTGGTTGCTATAAACGAGTTCCATGATTCTCTCCATGGCGGCCATTGCTGGCCGCGTCTTGGGGTGGGTATCAGCCGGCGGCAGGCGGCGTGGTGGTCAGGGTAATCATCACGCCGGCGGTGACCTTGTTGCTGTCCGAGTGCTTGACCCAGTTGGCGGCCGAACCAACAGCGGCCAGGGTTGGGTTGGCACCGCCAGTGGTTTCCTTCCAGCTGTAGCCCAGCACGTCGATGTTTACGGTGCCTTCTGCGCGGTAGCCGATGCCGAGGTTCTCTTCATCGTTCACCTCGTAGGACCGGAAGCCAGGCGCCTGCGACTCGGTGATCACAACGGCATTCGGCAGCAGGCCGAAAATCACGTCAGCCGGTGCGGTGTCGGTCACCAGCACTGGCTTGCCAAGCGTGCCAGGCAGACCGCCGTAGATGACTACGCCGGCTTCCTCGTAGACCTTGTTCGCGATCGCCTCGTCGACGATGTCGAAATAGGCCGACGAGTGCATGACCCACAGGGCAATGCGGCCGAACTTGTCGCCAAATTTGCGCATGCCGCGGGTCAGGGTCTTCTTGCCGTCGGTCTCGATGTTGGCCGAAACCACCATGCCAGCGTTGGAACCGATCGCGGCACGCAGTGCGGCGGTGGCGTAGTGGATGAAGCCTTCCAGGGTAGCGTCGGCCACGTCAACGCCGATGATTTGGGAGAATTCATCTACAGGGCGGCCGCGGCGCTTGAACGCTTCTTCGGTGGTCTGGTACGGGCCGTATTTCCACGGAGCCTTCACACCAACAGCTTCGCCGGCGCCGATCTTCTTCGAAACCACTTTGGCTTCGGAGTTGACGTCGCGGTGATCCAGGCCGCCGCCGAGTTTGTAAAAAGCGCGCTTGCGGAAATCGCCTTCGATCATTTCGTTATCGAGAACAATGGCGCCGTTGGAGGATGCATTGAATACATCCAGGTTGTCCTGGACACGTTCCAGGTATGCGGTTTGCGCCTCATCGTTGTAGATGATCAGGTCGCTGTTGACGGTTGTCGCCATGGGTGTTTCCCCTTACTTGGGCAATTGCAGATATGCGGTTTGGCCGTGCTTGCGCTGGTAGTCGCGCTTCTGCTCGGAGGTCATTTCGGAGCGCTTGAATGCAGCCTGGCCGCCACCCCCGCCCGGGGCTTGTGTCCCTGAAGCCCTTGGCCACAGGTGAGGTGCGCTTTCGCGCAGGGATTCCGCCCATTCGAGCGGGGTCAGAGGGGTCTTGCCGTCTTTGCCGAGGATGGTCTGGCCGGACTCATCAACAGCGACCGCATCGCCATCTTCGTTCAGGGTGAACACGCCTTTGGCGCGCAGGATGATGTCGTCGGTTGCTTCGGGGAGTGCGCCAGCCTTCAGAGCAGCGCCGCGCACGGAGTCACCCAGGACTTTGCCCTGGAACTTCGCGGCGAAGGCTTCGGCCTTCTCGGCGCGGCCGGTGATAGTCTTCAGCTGCTTGTCGTAGTCACCGCGCAGGCGCTCGGTGCGGCGGTTGAACACTTCGTCCACCTTGCCCTCTGTCAGCAGCTTGGTTTCCTCGTCTTGTCCTGCCCGACTGAGCAAACCTTTCACGGCATCAATGTCGATGCCTTCGAATTGGGTTTCAAACTGGGTCAGCTTGCCGGAGGTTTCCTTCAGCTTGCCCAGCAGCTCATTGTTTTTGGACTTCAACCCAGTCACGGAGGCTTCAACGGCAGTCGCGATAGCGGCCTTGATTGCCGGGTTTTCCAGGTCGATTTCGATTTCTTCAGGCACTTGATAGACTCCCAGTACGGCCTGATATGGCCGAAGTTGATTTTTAAATGAATACAAGAACAAGGAACGCAAAATGAAAGATTTAGATCTTCACACTCACTTACTATTCTGCCGCTTCACTAAAGGCGGAGATTTAACTTCGGAGATAATTAAAACCCACAAACTTATTGAAAAAGCGGAAGACCTACTCGTTGACACGACAAATGAAAAAATTAAAAGAAATCTGCGTAAACCATCGAATATGCAAAACCTCCTACCCCATGTCCCCGCATGGATTTGGGAGTGTTCTCACGCACTAACAGAGCTAAGGAATATCGTCGCACACGATCAGCCTGTGCTGGATTCCCCACATCCGACGGCACTTCCTATGGCAGTAGAAAAGTTCATCCATTTGGTTACAAGCAATACTGCGGGAACTGTATTTGAGCTTTCCGAAAATATAAACTTATCTCCATTTGAAAGAGCCTCATTCACGCTGTACACGGAACTCTTAGAGCACCTTAAAAACTCGCCACTGCCTGCAGGTCCTATTCCTTTGGGGGGGCTTTACTACCAAGATCCTCCAGAAGATCCAACCGAGGCATTGTTCAAACACTCGAAATTATGAAGACCTACTTTAAGTTAGCTCTCTCAAACGCCAATGGTTCTAATGCCCTCATCTGCACCAGGGTCAGCGGCGCGAAGTTGCGATCAAGCTGCAGCTCAGTGAAGCGCTCCACGGTCAACCCGCCCTCGCGGAACAGCTTGCCCCGTACAGGCCCGATAGCCACATCCTGGAACGATGCCGGTTGCTGCTGGAGCCAGTGGTAGTAATCCAGATCAGCATTGACCTGTTGGCCGCCATTGGCGCCAACAGAAGCCCGCGTAGCGCCTTTGGCGAACATCGCGCTGAGCTTGGTCAGGAGAATGAAGGTGGTGCGGCAGTTCGGGTGGAATGGCGGCCTTGGGCCTGAATCCACCGGAAACTTGCGCTTGTCCATCGAGCGGCATTGCTGGCTGGTCTTGCTGTCCAGCGTGGCCACCATCTGGATCTCTTCGACGATATCCGTGTTGGCCTTGGCCACCTCCATCCGCGCCTGGGAAGACACATGCTGGATGGCGGTGTGCACGACAGTACTGGCATTGCGGTTGGTGGTAGCCAGGATGCCGTCTTTATACCCGGCAGCCTTCGTGCCGCGGATGTTTCGGATGATCTGGAAGTTCGTCTGCCCTTCGAAGAACCCCTGCCGGATGGTGCCGGTGACGCGCTCACGTTCGGCGCCGGTCCAGCCTTTGATGAAGGCTTTCAACAGCTTGCCGCCACCGGTACCGCGCACACTGAGCGGATTCGTCAGCACTGCGGTGCGGATTGCAGCAGCCGTCGGCGCGACTGCATCCAGCGAAACGCCAACCGGCGCCGACCTGGCAAGGCTGGTCGCCTCGAACTCGGCCTCGTAGTTGGCGATATCCACCAGATCGAGGTTCAGTTGCGTGCTGTAGCGGTCGAAGATGCCCAATAGCAGGCTATCCACTTCCTTCAGCAACGCTTCAAGGCGCTTGACGTTGTACTCAGTGAGGTCCGACTGGGTTAGCCTGTCACGGATCGAGCGGTCAATCTCCTTAAGGAAGGGAGCGAACTTGCCCACCTCTCCTGCCTTTAGTTTTTCGAGGAAGACGGCGTGCCGGATAGTCGCGTCAAGTACTGCCTGGTTCGCTGCCATCTACTTTGTCCTCGTCGTCCAGCCCCAGGCCATCGCCCTGCTCTTCCAGCTCGCCGTCGATCTGCTTGTCCGTGCGCTCTGGTGCGATCAGCCCAAGCTTGCGCAGGTAAGCCCGCAAGTCGGCCTTGGCGAATCCGCCGTTCTGCCACAAGCCAACCAAGGCCGTGATCATCTGCGGATCAGCCGAGAGTTCGACGAACTCCTGATTGACCTGGTAACCGACTTTGTTGTCGGCAATGCCCATGTAAATGCAGCACCACATGAGCGCACGGGTGTAGGCCTCGCTGACGTTCGCCACGCACCCGGCGAGGACTGATGTCGATGCCGATTGATCACCACGGGACTCGGTAGCGGTCTTGGTAGCAAGAGAAGCCACTACCATCCGAGCGCCCAGTTCGATCATCATCTGGTTTTTGTCGGCCATGGCCTCCTTGACCAGCGTGTTGGGCGTGGGCTGCGCATAACCGAATGCGCCACCAACGGGCAGCATCATCGGGGCTCTGGAGCCAACA
>NZ_JASLAW010000230.1 GCF_030147005.1 Pseudomonas sp. | reverse complement strand
TGGAAGGCGCGGGGATCTTCTGGCTGGGTCTGCGTCAACAGCGGCCACTGGCGCGGGCCTTCGGCTTATTGCTGCAAGTGGGTTCGGCGCTGGCGTTCCTCAGCGAGCTGGGCCTTGGCGAGCGCACCTTGCTCGACGGCGCGCCATTGGGTGCGCTGATGCTGGGCGCGGCGTTGCTGTTCAGCTTTGGTCAATTGCGCAAAGCGTCCCCTGAACAGGCGACGGCGCTGGAGCGTAAAGGCCTGCCGGCATTGGCGAGCCTCGGCTTGAGCTTTTTGTACCTGCTTGCCCCGATGCTGCTCAATACCCAAGGCACGGCCGTCAGTTGGGCAATCGCGGGCCTGGCGACTTTGTTCGTCGGCCTGCGCATCGGTTCGCGCACCTTCCTGTTCACCGCGTTTGCCGTGCAGTTGCTGGGCGGTGCGTTGTTCCTGCTGCGTCTGCAAAGCGGTGACGGGACGGCAGTGTTCAATGCGGGCTGGAGTGGCTTGCTCACCGCCTCGCTGATCGGGCTGGCCTTGATCGGCGGCATGCTGATGGCGGCGCGCGATGATCAGGTGCGCAGCGATGTGCGCCTGTTGCGCGGTTTGTCGGTGGTGCTGCTCGCGGGGCTGGTACTGATCAATCTCGCGGTGCTGTTCGTGCTGCCATGGGAAAGCGCCAGCGGTGTGTGGGCGGCCAGCGGTTTGTTGATCATCTGGCTGAGCCTGTACTTGCAGCAGCGCGTCAGCTTTGTGTTCGGCTTGCTGCTGCAACTGATTGGCGGTGGCTCATTCCTGATGTCGGTGCCGCAGTTGCTCGGGCCGTTGACCGCTGAAGGGTTGCGCCCGTTGGCCCACAGTGGTTTCTGGACGCCGATGGTGCTGGCCCTGGCCGCATTGGTCGGTGCCTGGCGCTTGCAGCGTGAACCTCATGCGCCCGTATTTGATGTGCTGAAGCTGCAGCGCCTGTCCGATCTGCTGCTGGTGTGGGGCGCGGCCTGGTGGACGATGGCGCTGGGCGGCGAAGTGCTGCGGTTTGTTCCCGTCGAACTGCACGGCGCCTTCCTGCTCGGCATCGCCGCCGCCAGCGTGGCGATCTGGACGTTGTTGGCGGCACGACTGCGCTGGGCGTCGCTGGGCATGCTCTGCACCTTGCTGATGCCGGTGGCGGGCTTGGTGCTGCTGGTCTCGGCCCATACCTATTACCACCCGGCGGCGCAGTACGGCTGGCTGGCATGGCCAGCCGTGTTCGTGGTGCATTTTGTCTCACTGCGACGCTTGGCAGCGGTGGTGCCGGGCAGGGCGTTGGGCATCGCCCATGTGCTGGGCTGCTGGATGCTGATCGGCCTGCTGGCGCTGGAATTGCGCTATAGCCTGCTGCGCTTTTCGGCCGAATACAATGCCTGGCGCTGGTTGGGCTGGGCAATCCTGCCAAGCCTGTATCTGGTGCTGGCCGCAGCGCCGCGCAACTGGCCGTGGCCGGTGTCGGCCTATCCGCGCGAATACCGGGTACTCGCGGCACTGCCACTGGCCGTGCTGATGCTCGGTTGGTTCTGGCTGGCCAACAGCTTCAGCGACGGCACGGCCAACCCGTTGCCCTATGTGCCGTTGCTTAACCCGCTGGACCTGGGCCTGTTGTTCGCGCTGCTGGGGGTGTATGTGTGGTCGCGCAGCGTGGCGCCGCAACGCGGGCCACGGGCCGAGTTGCTTGCCCAAGGGGTGGCGGGGCTTTCCCTGTTTGCGTTCTTCACCGCACTGGTGATGCGCACCGCGCACCATTGGGGTGGCGTGCCGTTTCAGCTGGACGCGTTGCTCGAATCGATGCTGGTGCAAGCCGGCCTGTCGATCATATGGACCTTGATCGCACTGGGGCTGATGATCGGCGGCCACCTGCGCCATCGTCGCGAGGTGTGGTTGATCGGCGCGGCACTGATTGCGGTGGTGGTGGCCAAGTTGTTCTTTGTCGAGCTGAGCAACCGTGGCGGCCTGGCGCGGATCGTCTCGTTTATTGGCGTCGGCGTCCTGTTGCTGGTGGTGGGTTATTTTGCGCCCCTGCCGCCCAAGCGTGCCGAACCTGTGCTGGAAACTGAAGGAGCAGCCTCTTGAACGGTAAGTTGAGCGTGGCCCTGTTGGGCCTGTGTGTGGCGTGGTCGGCGTGGGCCCAGGAAGGCCCGGCGGATTTTGCCAGCCAGGTGCCACTGAGTATCAGCGGCAACGGCCCGTGGTATCGCCTGGAGTTGCCGTTGGAGGTGCAACTGAATGCGCGCCAGGCCGACCTGAGCGATGTGCGTGTCTTCAACGCTGCCGGAGAACCCCAGGCGTATGCGTTGTCGCGCCAGTCGTCCCAGCGCACCGAAAGCCGCAACGTCACTGACGTGAAGTGGTTCCCGCTGTACGCCGCCGACACCCTGCAGGCCTTGCCCGGCGTGGTGATGAAGACCACCGGCGAAGGCACCCTGGTGGAGATCAAACCGGGCGCGGCCGCGAGCCCCGGCAAGCAGGTGCTGCGCGGCTGGGTGCTGGATGCCAGTGCGATCAAGGCGCCCTTGCAGCAACTGAGCCTCGACTGGAGCGGCGAAAGAGAGGGTTTCCAGCGCTTCAGTATTGAAGCCAGCGACGACCTGCAGCATTGGCAATCCTGGGGCGATGGGCAAGTGGCGCGCTTGTCGTTCGCTGATGAGCGGGTCGAGCAGCATGATGTCAGCCTGCCGGGGCAACCGGCGCGCTACCTGCGGCTGGTGTGGCAAGGCCAGGCAGCGCCGCTGCTGACCTCCGCCAAACTGGCAAGCGCCACCAGCAGCAGCCTGCCGATGCCGCTGGTGTGGTCGCAGCCGTTGACCGGCACGCGACTCAAGGCCGGCGAATACAGCTGGCAATGGCCCACGGGGCTGAATGTGGAGCGCGTGCGTATCGAGCTGAAGCAGCCCAACACGCTGGCGCCGGTGACGTTGTCGGGGCGAAGTGATGCCAAGCAAGCGTGGCAGCCCTTGAGCAATGGGCTGTTGTACCGCCTGACGCAGAACGGCCAGGACGTCTTACAGGATGAATTGCAGCTGCCGGGCCAGGTCGTCAACCAGCTCAGGGTGCAGGTGGACGAACGCGGCGGCGGCCTGGGCGCTGAAACGCCGGCCTTGCGCTTCGCGGTACGTACAACCCAGCTGGTGTTCCTGGCGCGGGGAGAGCCGCCGTTCAGCCTGGCGTTGGGGAATGCCTCGGTGAAGGCCGCCAACCTGCCGCTGTCGACGCTGATCCCGGACTACAGCGCCGAGCGTTTCAAGGCGCTGGGGCAAGCCGGCATTGTGGGGGAGGTCGCCGTCACGTCGCCTGCGGTTGTGACGGCTGTCGAGAACGGTCCGAACTGGAAAAAACTCGGCCTCTGGGCCGTATTATTGCTGGGCGTGGCCGCGCTGGGCGCCATGGCCTACAGTTTGCTGCGCAAACCGCCGTCGGCACGTTAACTAAAGTCCATGAACTCTATTGGGTTTAAATCCTCTGATAGGAGGAAATACGCCCAGACTCGCGCTAAACTGCGCGGGTTTTCACGCCCCCCATTGTCCGGAGCCTTACATGTCCCGCGTTACCTTGAGTCGCTATTTGATCGAGCAGACCCGCAGCAACAACACGCCTGCCGATCTGCGCTTCCTTATCGAAGTGGTGGCGCGTGCCTGCAAGGAAATCAGCCACGCCGTGTCCAAAGGCGCACTGGGTGGTGTCCTGGGCAGCATGGGCACTGAAAACGTGCAGGGTGAAGTGCAGAAGAAGCTGGACGTGCTGTCCAACGAGATCCTGCTCGAAGCCAACGAATGGGGCGGTCACCTGGCCGGCATGGCATCCGAAGAAATGGACAATGCCTACCAGATCCCGGGTAAATACCCTAAGGGCGCGTACCTGTTGGTATTCGACCCACTGGACGGTTCGTCCAACATCGACATCAACGCCCCGGTCGGCACCATCTTCTCGGTATTGCGTTGCCCGAACGAATACCTGAGCCAGAACGAAGCCTTGAATGAAAAGGCCTTCCTGCAGCCAGGCACCGAGCAGGTTGCCGCCGGCTATGCGATCTACGGCCCGCAGACCATGTTGGTCCTGACCCTGGGCGATGGCGTCAAAGGTTTTACCCTCGACCGCGAAATGGGCAGCTTCGTACTCACCCACGAAGACATCACCATTCCTGCTTCCACGCAGGAATTCGCGATCAACATGTCCAACCAGCGTCACTGGGAAGAGCCGGTGAAGCGCTACGTCAACGAGCTGATGGAAGGCGAAGAAGGCCCGTTGAAGAAAAACTTCAACATGCGCTGGGTCGCTGCCATGGTTGGCGACGTGCACCGCATCCTCACCCGTGGTGGCCTGTTCATGTACCCACGTGACAGCCGCGAGCCCTCCAAGCCGGGCAAGCTGCGCCTGATGTATGAAGCCAACCCGATGTCGTTCCTGGTTGAGCAGGCGGGCGGTGCGTCCACTGACGGCCACCAGCGCATCCTCGACATCCAGCCCGAAGGCCTGCACCAGCGTGTGGCGGTGTTCCTGGGTTCCAAGGAAGAAGTTGAGCGTGTGACGGCCTACCACAAGAAGTAACCTGCAGCGATGAGTGATCGGCGTTGTTGTGAGCCGGTTCACCCTTGAAGAAGCCCCGAAACGTTTCAGCGTTTTCGGGGCTTTTTTGTTTTCGCTCGTCGGGAACCAGACACCTCTTTTCCCTTCTAAGCTTCTGGCAGATACCCCAGCTGCCTTGTCTCTCCAGGAGCTTTTCCATGTCGTTACGCCGTCTCGCCCTGCTGACTTTTTGCGTGCTGTTAGCCGCTTGCAGCAAGGTCAATCAAGAAAACTACCAGAAACTGTCGGCCGGCATGGCCAAGGCCGAGGTGGAGTCGTTGCTGGGCAAGCCGACCGATTGTTCCGGCGCACTGGGCATGTCCAGCTGCACCTGGGGCGATAAAACCAGCTTTATCAGCGTTCAATATGCCGGTGACAAGGTACTGATGTTTTCCGGGCAAGGCCTGAAGTAAACCGGGGCGCGAGCCTGCGGGAGAAGAAGAATGATGCGTTTTGTTTTGTTCCTTTGCGCCAGCCTGTTTTTGGCGGGCTGCGCCAGCCATTCTGGCGATGATCTGCAACCCAAGACCGCGAACAACGTCAACCTCAAGCGTTACCAAGGCACCTGGTACGAGTTGGCGCGATTGCCGATGTACTTCCAGCGCAACTGTGCGCAATCCGAAGCGCACTACACCTTGCTGCCCGATGGCGACATGTCGGTGTTCAACCGCTGCCTGACGCCTGAGTGGAATTGGCAGGAAGCCAAAGGCACGGCCACGCCGCAAGTGCCCGGCAAGACCGACAAGCTCTGGGTGGAATTCAATAACTGGTTTACTTCGTTATTGCCAGGCGTCGCCAAGGGCGATTACTGGGTGCTGTATGTCAGCGATGACTACAAGACCGCCATCGTCGGCAGCCCGAGCCGCCGCTACATGTGGATCTTGTCGCGCACGCCGACGGTGAGCGCCGACACCCGCGAAGACCTGTTGAGCAGGGCGCGGCAGCAAGGGTATGACACCACGCGCTTGATCTGGCGTACGTCGGACAAGCAAATGGCGAAGACTTCGAAGTAGCCGGAAACACTGCCGCTCAACGGTGGGAGCTGGCTTGTCAGCTCCCACGTTGTTATGGGGTGTCTTAACCCAATAACTCCTTCAAGACCTGCGTAAACGCCCGGCGGCTTTCTTCTTCGCCAGCATGTCGCCCATCGCGCACCACCCACTGTCCATTGACCAGCACATCACGCACTTGGCGATCGCCACCGGCAAACAACCAGCGATTGAGAATCCCATCCTCCGTCGCCGTCGCCAGGTAGGGATCATTGCCATCGAGCACCAGCCAATCTGCACGTTTGCCCACTTCCAATCGACCGATCGGCTGGCCCAGTGCCTGTGCGCCACCGTCCAGCGCGGCGTCGAACAGCGTGCGGCCCACCATGGGTTGATCGCTTCGATACAGACGATTGCGTCGCTGATCCCGCAGACGCTGGCCATATTCCAGCCAGCGCAATTCTTCCACCACGCTCAATGACACATGGCTGTCGGAGCCGATACCCAGACGTCCACCCTGTGCGAGAAAATCCACTGCCGGGAAAATCCCGTCTCCCAGGTTGGCTTCGGTGGTCAGGCACAAACCGGCGATCGCCCGACTCCTGGCCATGCGCGTGACTTCGTCGGGATCGGCGTGAGTGGCATGAACCAGGCACCAGCGCTCATCGACCTCAACGTTGTCATACAGCCACTGCAACGGGCGTTTGCCGCTCCAGGCCAGGCAGTCGTCGACTTCCTTTTGCTGTTCGGCAATGTGGATGTGTACCGGGCAAGCCTTATCGCTGGCGGCCAGCACGTCCTTGATCTGCTCGGGTGTGACCGCACGCAGGGAGTGGAAGCACAGGCCCAGTTGCTGCGCCGGTTGCGCGGCAAGTATCGGATGCAAGCGCGCCTGCAACTCCAGATAGTTTTCGGTGCTGTTGATAAAGCGGCGCTGCCCGTCGTTGGGCGCCTGGCCACCGAACCCCGAATGGGTATAAAGCACCGGCACCAGCGTCAAGCCGATCCCGCTGCTGGCGGCCGCCTGGCTGATCTGGCGCGACAGCTCTGTGCGGTCGGCGTAGGGCTGGCCGCTGACGTCGTGGTGCACGTAGTGAAACTCGGCCACCGAGGTGTAGCCGGCCTTGAGCATTTCTATGTACAGCTGGCGCGCGATGACCTGCAGTTGCTCCGGGTTGATTTTGCCGACCATGCGGTACATCAGGTCACGCCAGGTCCAGAAACTGTCGTTCGGGTTGCCCGCCACTTCGGCCAAGCCGGCCATGGCGCGCTGGAACGCGTGGGAATGCAGGTTCGGCATGCCGGCCAGCACCGGACCTCTAAGCCGTTCGGCGCCGTCTGCACTGGCATTGGCCTCAACCTGTGTCAGCCGGCCATCGGCGCTGACTTCAAGACGTACATCATTGGCCCATCCTTCAGGCAGCAGCGCGCGTTCGGCAAAGAAAGCGGACATGATCAAGGCACCCCGGTCGTGTGTTTATTTGTATATACATATACAGACGTTTGCCTGCTCGGTAAACTCCGGCAATCTATGCATCTTTTCCTCCTGCAAGGATTCCCTGTGCCGACTCCGCCCGCCAAGTCATCGCTGGCTGCCCACATGGACGAAAGTCCGGCGCCCTTGTATGCCCGCGTCAAACAGATGATCAGCCAGCAAATTCTCAACGGCAACTGGCCGCCCCATTACCGTGTACCGTCCGAGAGCGAACTGGTCAGCCAGCTGGGTTTCAGCCGCATGACCATCAACCGCGCCCTGCGCGAACTCACCGCTGAAGGTTTGCTGGTGCGCATGCAAGGCGTCGGCACGTTCGTCGCTGAGCCCAAGAGCCAATCGGCGCTGTTTGAAGTGCACAACATTGCCGACGAGATCGCCTCCCGCGGCCATCGGCATACGTGCCAAGTCATCACGCTGGGCGAAGAAGCTGCGGGTTCCGAACGTGCCGTCGCTCTGGAAATGCGCGAAGGCGGGCGGGTGTTTCACTCGCTGATCGTGCATTTCGAAAACGACATTCCGGTGCAGATCGAAGACCGTTTCGTCAACGCCCTGGTCGCGCCGGAATATTTGCAACAGGATTTCACCCTGCAAACGCCCTACGCCTACCTCAACCAGGTCGCACCGCTGACTGAAGGCGAGCACGTGGTTGAAGCGATCCTCGCCGATGCCGCCGAGTGCAAGCTGTTGCAGATCGAGCCGAGCGAGCCCTGCCTGTTGATCCGCCGGCGCACCTGGTCCGGCCGCCAGCCGGTGACGGCCGCGCGCTTGATTCACCCCGGTTCCCGGCACAGCCTCGAAGGACGCTTCAGCAAATGAGTTCAGTCAACCTCTGGCGCGCCGCCGACTACGTACGCATGCCGTGGAAGAACGGCGGCGGCAGTACCGAAGAAATCGCCCGTGATGCGGGCACCGGCCTGGAGGGTTTCGGCTGGCGCCTGTCGATCGCCGATATTGCGCAGTCCGGTGGTTTTTCCACCTTTCCCGGTTACCAGCGCGTGATCACCGTTATCAAGGGCGCGGGCATGGTGTTGACCGTGGATGGTGAGGAGCAGCGTGGGTTGTTACCGCTGCAACCCTTCGCTTTCGACGGTGACAGCGAAGTGTCGTGCCGCTTGATCACCGGGCCGATCCGCGATTTCAACCTGATCTACTCGCCCCAGCGCTATCACGCGCGGTTGCAATGGGTGGATGGTGTGCAGCGATTTTTCACGTCTGCGCAGACGGTGCTGGTGTTCAGCGTTGCCGATGAGGTGAAGGTGCTGGACCACAAACTCGGTCACCACGACTGCCTGCAAGTAGACGGTAACACCGAACTGCTGGACATCTCGGTCAGTGGCCGCTGCTGCCTGATCGAACTGACCGAGCGCAATTAAAACTGTGGGAGCGGGCTTGCTCGCGAATGCGGTGTATCAG
>NZ_JASLAW010000210.1 GCF_030147005.1 Pseudomonas sp. | reverse complement strand
TACTTTAAATAATTGGGACTGCTACGCAGTCCGGCGGGAGCAAGCGCCCTCGCCACAGTGAGCCTTACCTCTTGAAGCGCAGCGTCAGCGCGTCCGCGACCGCAGGGTGCACGAATTTGGTG
Source organism: Pseudomonas sp. (assembly GCF_030147005.1). Classification (GTDB taxonomy): domain Bacteria; phylum Pseudomonadota; class Gammaproteobacteria; order Pseudomonadales; family Pseudomonadaceae; genus Aquipseudomonas. The sequence goes on along the minus strand of NZ_JASLAW010000210.1, from coordinate 7,195 downwards.
ATATCTCCGCCCAACGCGGCGATTTCGCGCACCAACGTCGAAGAAATGAACGAATAACGCTCCGACGGCGTGAGGAACAGGCTTTCCACGTCCGGTGCCAGTTGTCGGTTCATGTTGGCCAGCTGGAATTCATACTCGAAATCCGATACCGCGCGCAGGCCACGCAGGAACACATTGGCGTTCTGCTCCTTGGCAAAGTGCGCCAGCAATGTGGAAAAGCCCACTACTTCTACGTTAGGCAGATGCCTGGTGACTTCGCGCGCCAGCTCCACGCGTTGCTCCAGCGGAAACAACGGGTTTTTCTTGGGGCTGGCGGCAACCGCGATGATCACATGGTCGAACAGGCGAGAGGCGCGTTCGACCAAATCGCCATGGCCTTTGGTAATCGGGTCGAAGGTACCTGGGTACAACACTCGGTTCATCGCGTCGTCCTGGCGGAGTCCGTTGGGGAACCGGATGGTATCGCAGCCATCCCGGTCGGCCAAGTCGACTTAGGTAGAAAAATGCCGCGAATCAAACGGTTTTTCACGCTGTTTTCAGACGTTCGACCAAGGCTGACGCCAGTTGGGCGCTCAATCCGTACACCGACAACTGGGGATTTGCCCCAATGCTGGTGGGAAACAAAGAGCCATCGTGAATCGACAGGTTACGTAATTGGTGATGGCGTCCGAGGCTGTCGGTTACCGCGTTTTTCGGGTCTTCGCCCATGGCGCAACCGCCCATCACATGGGCGCTGCCCAGGGTGGTCCGGTGCAGCTCGAGGTTCAGACCGTCGATCACGCTACGGGCCTCGGCCAAAGTGCTCACGTACCGCGCGTCGTGATGCAGGGGCTTGACCGATTTGGCGCCCGCCGCGAACTGAATCTCGGCCATGCTGTGGAAGGCTCGGCGCAGGCCGTCCCAGGCATAGGGCGAGACCTGATAGTCGAGCACCGGCGTACCGTCACCGCGTAATTCCACCGCGCCACCAGGGCTGTCGGGGTGAAAGCCGTCTCGCAACAGCGCGAGCATGGCGTGGGTATGGGGCAACTGGCTCATGTCCAAGGCGTTCTGCGTGCCGTAGCCGCCAAACAAGGTGCTTGCCAACCCTGGATGTAACGGCGGTGCTTCCAGCTTGTAGGACATTTTCCCGGTGGTGCCGTCCAGCCACTGGAAATGGTCGGAATAGATCGACTGCGGCGCCCCGTAGAAGGGATTGATGACCTCATCGAACAACCCTGCGGAGAAATTCACCAGGTGCAGGAAGGTGCGCTTGCCCAGCCGTGAATGAGGGTCGGGCGCGTCCGAGCGCATCAGCAGCGCCGGGCTGTTGATGCCGCCGCCCGAGAGCACATAATGTTTGGCCTTCACGGTGATCTTGCGCCCGGTGGGCGCCACGCAGCGCTCGTCCATGGCCACGCATTCCAGGCTACTGATCGTGTCGCCACGGTACTTGAGGCGCTCGGCCCGGGCCAGGTAGAGCAGCTCGCCGCCTTTCTCCAGCGTGGAAGGAATGGTGGTCACCAGCATCGATTGCTTGGCGTTGACCGGACAACCCATGCCGCAATAACCCAGGTTGAAGCAGCCGCGCACATTGCGCGGGATCACGTGCCAACTGTAGCCGAGCTTCTCGCAGCCTTTGCGGATCACGTCGTTGTTGGCATTGGGCGGCAGGGCCCATGGCGCGATTCCCAGGCGCTGCTCCATTGCCTCGAACCACGGCGCCATCTCGGTGCGGCTATGGCCCTTCACCGCGTATTCGCTGGCCCAGTGGGCGAGGGTGGCATCCGGCGTGCGGAAGCTGGAGGTCCAGTTGATCAATGTGGTGCCGCCCACCGCCCGGCCCTGCAGGATGGTAATCGCACCGTCCTTGCTCATGCGGCCGATTCCTTCCTGGTACAGGCTGGCATAGGCTTCGTCTTCGAGCAGCTTGAAATCACTGCTGGTTTTGAGTGGGCCTTCTTCGATCAACAGCACTTTGTAGCCGGCGGCGCTAAGGATTTCCGCCGTGGTGCCGCCACCGGCGCCGCTGCCGATGATGGCCACGTCGGCTTCCAGGGTCAGGTCGTTGTCGAGGGCGGCGCCATTGTGGGTTTTCCAACCACGGGCCAGGCCGTCGCGAAACAGATCGGGTACGGGCATAGGAATGCACTCTTATTCTTGTACGAAGTTGCAGTCAGTGTGGGAGCGAGCAAAGCCTGCTCCCACATACTCGACGCTAGATCTTCGGCGGCCCTGGATAGCCGCAATGGGCCCAGGACTCGGGCCGGAAGTTCCAGGCCATGATCACCAGCTTGAGCAACGATCCCTGGCCCATGCGCAGCAGGTTCAGGCAGCTGTTCTCCCAGCGGTGCAGGAAGTGGCGGATTTGCTCGCTGCCGGCGTTTTCCCAACTGCCCCAAATGCCGGTCAACGGTCCTCGGGTAATGCCCATGCTCAGCACATCGAACAGCTGCTGGGTGAGCTTGAACGTCTCCGGCGACAGGTGCTGCAGGCTGTAGTCGAGCTTTTTCAGGGTGTCTTCAATCCCGGCGCTGACGACCTGGGCGCTGGCCGCGCCCTCCAGCAGTACCGGGATAACCGCGCGCAGGAAAGGCAAATCACTGGCTCGCAACATGGCAAAGCCGCTGGCCGGCGTGCTGCTCGAGCACCCGCTGAGGCTGGCGCCCAGCCCGGTGGTAGCCAGGAAGGCGCTGGCACACAGGCCGATTTTCAAGACGCCGCGCCGCGACAGCGCAGGTGTTTCAGTCAGGCTGGGGTTCATTGTTTTTATTGTCCCGCAGGTGTGGTTTATCAGCGGATAAACAGCTTCTGGATTAACTTCTGGATGGATTTCCCGTAGGGCGGGTAAATCAACTTCGCCGCGTTCAGACGCTGCTTGACCAGCACACCCTTGGCCTTGCTGAAGGTCAGGAAACCTTCGTGACCGTGGTAGTGGCCCATGCCAGAGGGGCCGATGCCGCCAAACGGCATGTCGTCCTGGGCCACATGCAGCAGGGTGTCGTTCAGGCACACGCCGCCGGAGTGGGTTTCGTGGAGCACACGGTTCTGTTCGCGCTTGTTGTAGCCGAAGTAATACAGGGCCAATGGGCGTGGGCGCTGGTTGATGTAGGCAAAGGCCTGATCGATGCCGCGATAGGGCACGATCGGTAAGAGCGGACCAAAAATCTCGTCCTGCATGACCGTCATGTCGTCACTCACATTCAACAGCAGGCTGTGAGCCATGCGCCGTGCCTGGCCCTGGTCGTAAAGAGGAATCAGGGTGGCGCCCTTGTCGGTGGCATCCTTGGCGTAGGCATTGAGCCTGGCCAGTTGCCGCTCATTGATGATGGCGGTGTAGTCCGGGTTGTCGGCCAGGGTCGGATAAAACCCGCGAATGGCCTTGGAGTAAGCCTCGACAAAACCGGCCACACGCTCCTCCGGCACCAGCACATAGTCGGGTGCCACACAGGTTTGCCCGGCGTTCAAGGCCTTGCCGAAAGCGATACGTTCGGCGGCGTCCTTGAGCGGTACATCGGCGGAGACAATGGCCGGCGATTTGCCGCCCAACTCCAGGGTGACCGGTGTGAGGTGTTCGGCGGCCGCACGCATCACATGCTTGCCAATGCTGGTGGCCCCGGTGAACAGCAAATGATCGAAGCGCAACGCGGAAAATGCCCTGCCGACGTCGGCCTCGCCGAGCACCACGCACACCAAATCTTCGGGGAAGATCTTCGCCAGCAATGCCTTGAGCAGCTCGCCCGTGGCCGGCGTGGATTCGCTGAGCTTGAGCATGACCCGGTTGCCGGCGGCCAAGGCGCCGACCAGCGGGCCGATGGCCAGGTACAGCGGGTAATTCCACGGCACGATGACGCCGACAACACCCAGCGGTTGGTAAATGACTTTGGCTGACGCGGGCTGGAAGGCAATGCCTACGGCGCGTCGGGAAGGTTTCATCCAGCCTTTGAGGTGTTTACTGGCGTAGTGAATGCCATGCAGGCTGGGCATCAGTTCGGCGAACAGGGTTTCGTCGGCGCTGCGATGGCTGAAATCCTGGCTGATCGCGTTAATCAGCGCCTGGCGTTCATCGCTGAGCAAATCGCGCAGGGCCTTGAGCCATTGCTGGCGTTGCGCGGCCGGCGGCATCGGGTTGGCGGCATAAGCGCGACGTTGGGCTTCGAACGCGTCCTGGAGTTGATCCAGCGCCTGGGATTCTTGCAGATAAGCAACGTTGGCAGGCATGGCGCGGTCCCTGTTGTTATAGGTCTGCCTGGATTTTTAGAGTCGTTGCTCTAAGTTGTCAAATAACATTGCAGTCACATCCAGATTTAACCGCGCCCGGATAGGCCGTAAGATGGCCGATCCCGTGTTTGGAAGCTGATCCCTATGGCACCACGAGTAAAGACCAGCGAGCGCATTGTGCAAACCAGCCTGGAGCTTTTTAACCAGCAGGGTGAGCGCAGTGTCAGCACCAACCATATCGCCGCTCATATGGAAATTTCCCCGGGCAACCTGTACTACCACTTCCCCAATAAGCAGGCGATTATCGCCGTGCTGTTTCGCGAATATGAAGCGTTGGTGGACAGTTTCCTGCGCCCGCCCCAGGGGCGAGCAATGGTGGTGGAGGACAAGCGCTTTTACCTTCAGGCCGTGCTGGCCGGCATGTGGCGCTATCGCTTCCTGCACCGCGACCTCGAACATTTACTGGAAAGCGATCCGGAACTGGCCACTGGCTACCGACGCTTTTCCCAGCGCTGCCTGATCCAGGGCGGCGCGATCTACCAAGGTTTTGTCGACGCCGGCATTCTCACGATGGACCCGGTGCAAACCGAGGCCCTGACCCTCAATGCCTGGATCATCCTCACCTCCTGGGTGCGGTTCCTGTGCACCACCAATGAAAAATCCACCCACCTGAGCGCCGAGGCGATCAAGCGCGGGGTGTACCAGGTGCTGGTGTTGGAAGCGGGTTTTGTCACGCCCCAGGCCAAAGAGGCGGTGGATGGGTTATTCAAAGAGTTTTACGTGCCGTTGAACCAGGCGCTGGAAGAAGTGAAGTAGGACCTTTCCCCTTTGTATTCACAGGAGTCAGTCATGCCGCTTGCCCAATTGATCAGCCCCCAGTCATTAGCCGAGCGCCGAATAACGGCCGGGCTGGTGATCCTCGATTGCCGCTTTGCCCTGGAAGATCCGGATTACGGGCGGTGCAGCTATGCCGAAGGGCATATCGAAGGGGCGCAATATGCCGACCTGGAGCGCCATCTCAGCGGCCCGGTGATCAAGGGCGTGACCGGCCGTCACCCGCTGCCTGCGGCGGACACCTTAGCCCGGCAACTGCGGGCCTGGGGCATCAGCGCCGATACCGACGTGGTGCTATATGACGATGGCCCCGGCGCCTATGCCGCCCGGGCATGGTGGTTGCTGGCCTGGCTGGGCAAGCGCGACGGCGTGTTTATCCTGGACGGTGGCCTCAAGGCCTGGCATGCGGCGGGCTTCCCATTGAGCCTGGATGCGCCGGTGGTCGAACCGGGCACTTTCACCGGCACGCCGGACAATCGGCTGGCGCTGGATGCCGAACACTTGCAAAAACGCCTGGGCCAGCCCGGCCTGACCTTGATCGATGCCCGCGCCCAGCCGCGCTTTCGTGGCGAAGTGGAGCCCATCGACGCGATTGCCGGGCATATTCCCGGCGCGCAGTGTGCAACCTTCAGTGAAAACCTGGGCAGTGACGGACGTTTCCTGCCGGCCGAGCAGCTCAAGCAACGCTTTGCCGCGCAGTTGCAGGGTCGCCCGCCGGAGGAGTTGGTGGCGTATTGCGGTTCCGGGGTGACGGCGTGCCATAACCTGTTCGCCCTGAGCCTGGCGGGGTATCCGTTGGGCAAGCTGTATGCGGGGTCGTGGAGTGAGTGGATTACGGATCCGGCGCGGGAAATTGCGACAGGCGACTAGAGGCCGGGCCCGTAAACCCAATCAACCGGTGGGAGCGGACTTGCTCGCGAATGCAGGGTTTCAGTCGATACATGCGTAACTGATACGCGCATTCGCGAGCTAGCCCGCTCCCACCGGTCTAACCCTGTTGTGTCAGCAACCAATCGGGGATTCGCCGTTCCAGGTAGTAACCAGGGCGCCTCAGCGAACCCTCTACAAACCCCACATGCCCGCCCTGGGCCAATAACTCGAACTCGGTACAGTCCGATAGCTCACTGGCTTCGGGCAAGCTATGAGAGAACACGAACGGGTCATCGGCCGCCTGGATGATCAGCGTAGGCGTGCGGATATCGCCCAGGTAGTAGCGACTCGAGGCCCGGCGGTAGTAATCCTCGGCACTGAGAAAACCGTGCAGCGGCGCGGTGACGCGGCCATCGAAATCCCAGAATGTGCGCATTTTCTCCAGCGAACCTAACGCTTCCAGGGCTTTGAGCCCGTCTTGTCGGCCGTCCTGCACAAACTGGCGTTGCTTGACGCGGACGTAGGCCAGCATCTCGCGCATGAAGTGCTTCTGATACACCCGCGAAAAACCCAAACCGATACGGTCCGCGCATTGATCCAGGCGAAAGGGTACCGACACCGCCGCCGCGCCATGCAGCCCGGATGCCTGGCCGGTTTCGCCCAAGTGCTTGAGCAGTACGTTGCCGCCCAACGAATACCCCACCGCATACAACGGCGCCAACGGTCGCTTGGCGCGCAGATGGGCAATCGTTGCGGCCAAATCTTCGCTGGCACCGGAGTGGTAGCTGCGGGCCAACAGATTCGGCTCGCCCGAACAGCCGCGCCAGTTCAATGCCGCGCTGGCCCAGCCTTGCGCGGCGAGGACTTTTTGCAGGCCGGCCACGTAGGGCGAATTGGACGAGCCGGTCAGCCCGTGCAGCACCAGCACCAGGGGTGCCTGCGCGTCGTGGGGGCCATGCCAGTCGAGGTCGAGAAAGTCGCCGTCTTCCAGCCACAGGCGTTCGCGCTGGCGCTCGATGTGGGTGGTCGGGCGCCACAGCGGGCCCCACAGCGTTTGCAGGTGGGGGTTGCCGAGGCCGAAGGCGGGTTTGAACCGGTCGTAAGAGGGGGTCATGAAATACTCGCTGCCGGACGAGCTTGCCCTGACTCCTGCGGGAGCGGGCTTGCTCGCGCAAAACGGTAACGATGACGCAGCGCTAACACGCAACCCCTGTCGCCGGCGCTACCGTCGCGAGCCAGCGCGCACCTACAGGGAACGATGCCACACCGCGTAATACACCCGCCCCGACGT
>NZ_JASLAW010000169.1 GCF_030147005.1 Pseudomonas sp. | reverse complement strand
CTTATTTCTGGTTCATTGAGCGAGGATTTAATGCGATGAGATCGCGCGCCAGCAGCATCAAACGATCGTAATTCAGCATCAGCGTTGTCAGGGTCACAGCCACAAGCATGCCGATATGCCATTGCCCGCTGACCACGGACTGCATCACGAAGGCCAGCATCGGTATCAACGAATTCATAAAGGTAAACACGGTGACGCCGACCCATTGCAGGCAGGTTTGCGACAAAAAAGAAGGCAAAACCATATTGGCCACGATGAGGATAAGCAGGTTGCGCAGGGTTTCCGGGGCTACCCATAACGCGCCGAACTCGTTATGGGCGAACAGATAGGCGGCGCTGCAGGCCAGCAACATATAACAGCGCAAAGAAACGACCGAGACGGGGCCAAGCCCGCTCTGCAGACTGAAACGCAACGAGCTGACGTAATAAAAATACATCATGGCTCCCGCCAGCATCGAGGTGTACAGCACCTTTAGCGAGAAGGCAGACAGCGCATGAATACACAGGATCGCCATCAGGATAAACAGCGACTTCAGCCAGCGTTTTTCTCGTAAGCAACTGCACAGTGCCGAGGAAAGGAAAAATACGCCGATGAAAAAATCCGCTGAGGCGTGGGTCACGCTGTAGTAGGAAAATATCCAGTTCAGTACAAAGGTGACGGAAAGCGTGAGCCACATACGCCAATGGCGGAGCAGCGCGCTGTGGTTGCGCCGCAGGCGACGGAACTCCCACAGGTTAAACACCACGCATGCCGCCAGAGCCATATAGAAGAGGCTGATCTGGATCGGTATACCGCCGCCGACATGGCTTAAAAACACCTGTGAGGCCGAGGTGAGGGCGATATAGAGCAAGGTCAATAATTGCCCGCGCGCCAACTGTGTCGAGGGTTTCTCAAGGGGCGGGACGGCAGGGGACACCGGCATGTCAAGCCACCTCCGATGAGTACAGGGCCGAATACAACGGCTGGGATTGGCAACCCAAACGCGTTTTGATCCGGGCATTGGTCCGGCCCGCTTCAATCCGACGGATACCTTGCGCGAACGCATATTGCACGCTGGCCGCGATCATGACCGTGTAAGGGCTGAAGCTGGTAAGCCCATAGTCGACGCCGCCGGCCCAGAGATGCAGACATTGCGGGTCGTTCAGGCAGATGATGGCAGCCACCAATTGGCCTTCGTATTCAACCTGGACCACCGTCACCAGATCGCCGCAGGTTTCCAGGAAATGTATAAACGTTTCTATCGGATAATAGTGAGGCGTGCCGTTTCGGGCACTGGTGGCGTGGCACAGTTTGACCGCCGCGGCAAGGTCGGCATCTCGGCCTGAGAGCACGCGGTAAGTACCGTGGTCGTTATCGAATTTGCGCAACTGGCGCTTCATTTCTTGTCGACCGTCGCGTGGGAGAGCTGCCAGGTAATCATCGAACCGGTCGAACGGCATCAGATCGATAAAGAAGCGCTCATGCATGAAATTACAGCGGTAACCCGCCATTTCCGCAGCGATCAATGATGGCCCGGCGCTTAGGTTGAGCAGGCCGCAGCCTGGAATGCCCTGTCGACCGGCAAGCGCTACGAGTTCGGTCATCAAGCACTGCGCGGCATCTTCTGAACCCGGCCGATGCAGGATTTGGGTGTCGTAGCAATGCGCTATGTGCCCCAATAGTCCGCCGGTGGGTGCGCAAAAATGAACGCCGGTACTTTTCGCCAACGTACCAAAGGGATCAGGTTGCGATTGCTGATAGACCACTAACAAAGCGTCAAGCCGCTCGCCTTGCCATGCTCCCAGGTAATGAGTGGCTAAAATCGGCAGCAGGGGGTGACGTTCGGCAGCCGTCAGCAGGGCGGGATGATAAAAGGCCGGTTGCGCGCACGCCGCCCACAAATCGGCATAGGCCTGGGCGTTGAGTTGTGCCAATTGTTGATGGCAAGACAGGTCGTAACTCATTGCATAAGCCTTAGCGAAAGGATGTTCGGAGGGGCGCGGCGGCGGCCTGGGCGGTAAATTCAGCGAATGCCGCCAGCAAATCATCGATATCCTGGAGGCTGAGCTCTCCCATGACCCCAATGCGGAATGAATTTACCGCCCAGTGTTTGGTGGGATAAATCACCAATCCGCGCTGGTATAAAAAGTCGTTCAGCTGGTCAATTTCGCATTGCGTTCCTGGGTTGGGCGCCAGCGTGACAATCAAGGGCGCGCAGAACTGCGGTTCAATCATCGGGCTGAAACCCAAACGCGCCATACCGCTGAGCAAGTGCGCCATACGTTGGGAATACGCATGGTGACGCGCATGCCTTCCGCCCTGTTGACGGTACTCGTCAATAGCTTGTTTGAGCGCAAGCATGATCTGTAGCGGCGGCGTGAAACGCCATTGGCCATTGTCATCCAGCGCTTTTGCATGCGCCTTGATATCCAGGCTGAGCGTGCGTGGGGTGACGTGGCTTGCAAGCGCGTCCTTGCGTGCCAACACGAAGGCGAGGCCAGGCAGCCCGTGCAGGCACTTGTTTGCCGAAAGCGCGACGGCGCAAAGCGAGGGGGCGCTGTAGTCCAACGGTAGTACGCCAAAGGTGCTGACAGCGTCAATCAGCAACAGGCAACCGTACCCCTCGGCCAGTTGCGTCAGGCCGTCAATATCATTGAGCACACCTAACGCGGTTTCGAAATGCACGGCGGCGATATGGGTTACCAAAGGCGTTTGTTTCAGGGCTAGTTCTACCTGCGCCAGGTCAAAACTCTGATCCGACGGCAACCTCAATACTGAATGCGAAATACCGTGGATGCGGCAGATGTCCAGCATACGAGCGCTATAGACGCCATTTTCGATGATCAGCAAATGGTCATCGTCTCCAAGCAGAGAACAAAGCATCGCTTCGACGGCAAAAGTGCCACTGCCCGATAGCGGCACAGCGCTCCAGTTCGCGTCGCATTCTGCGATATCCACTATGTCCTCACGCAACTGCGCGCTCAAGTGAACGGCGATCGGGCTGCGCGACCCTAGATCTTTGCCCGCGGCCTGGCGCACCGTTGCCGAGGTATTCAGCGGGCCAGGCGTGAATAAGCGAAATTCCTTTGATTGCATCGTTGTCACCCTTCAACCGGATTGGGGCACTGGGCCGGCGCAGGTTGCCGGGCGCTATGCAATGTCGGAGTGGAAACGTGAAAGATGGGATTGTCCGGCGTGGCCCATTTGGTACGGTAGTAGTGATGATAAAAATCGCCCTCACAAGCCAGATTGAACGTAAAGAACAGAATGCGCCGGGTCGAGGACGAGCGGTTTTCGCTGGAGCGGTGGGGGACATAGGAATCGAACAGGATCACGTCGCCGGGCGCGGCATCGATTCTTTGCCAGCGCATGCCTGCGCAGAGGAGATCGTCGATATCCCCATTGCGCGTCCCTCCCTGGTAGCTGGGCAACTGGGGCAGGGGCCCCCGCGGAGTTTCCACCAACTGCGCGCCTTCTGGCGCCAGGTCCCAGTGAGTGGCAACTTCCAGCGCCCCGTTTTCTTTCACGGCGGCATCGAGCAGCACGGCGGCGGTCACTTGGTAATTCGAGCCGAAATGACGATAGGCCGTAATGTCCTGGTGAGGCGTGAATGCGCCACCGCCAGGGTGTTTAAAGTTGCATTTGTCTTTGAACAGGTTCACGGGGTGGCCCAGATGCTGCTCTATCAATTGCGCTAGAGAGGGCACCAGCTCTTGCGCGTAATAAGGCGAGCTACCCGTAAGGTACTCGAGACGGCAGAGTTGTTCGGCGTTGCTGGCTTCGGTGACCACCACCAGGCCTGGCACGTTGTCGGCTCTGTGCGATAGCGCACGTTGGCTGATCTCGGCCAATGCGGACTCAATACGGCTCAGATCGAGATTGGCCCGCGTTTTGTCCAGATGGGCAAAGCCCTGCTGTTGAAACTGAGTACGTGAAGTGTCCATCACAGCCTCCTTCTGCGTTGGTGGTCACCGCGCGCGGCGGTTTACACCATGCGTTCCATCGCAAGGTTGAAAACGTCGTCCGGCATGCAGAGCACCAGCCGGATATGGCTATTGCCTTGAGGGCCATAAACAGAGCCGGGAACAACGGCAACGCCACGCTCTTCAAGAAGGTAATTGGCCACAGCGTCACCGACAGGCTGGCCCGGTTGCCGGTATTTCTCAGGCATCTGTTGGTAAACGCCGCTCACTTCCGGAAAAAGGAACATCGCACCGAGCGGCTTACGAGGCCAGCGGTATCCACGTTCTTCCGTCAGCGTATTCAGCGCAGTGTCGCAGCGCTGGGCGATGGTCGAGGACATGTTCTCCAGCCAGTCAAATTTGCGCTCATCGCTAAGCAAACGGTGTGCGATGCGCTCGTACTGGATGTTGACGCCCAGGTAGAGGTAGTCATGCGCTTTGGCGGCCTGTTCGATCACCTGCGGCGGGGCTATCATCCAGCCGATGCGCAGGCCAGGCAGGCCGAATTTTTTTGAGAAGCTGTTGATAATAATGGAGTTGTCAGCAAGCGATTCGATGGCCCGCGCCGGTTGATGTGAGCGTTTAAAGTGCATGGCGTCGTACACTTCGTCATGGATGATCCAGCAACCGCTGCGTGCAGCGCGTTCGCCAATTACCACCCAATCCTCTGGGCTGGCCACATAGCCGGTCGGGTTTTCCGGGGAGTTGACAATCATCGCCTTGACCCCTTCCAGCGCGCCGTCCTGAGCCAGCATTTGCGCATATTCATGGTTGCCGGCAGGGCGCGCGATTCGGAGCGGAGTGCGCTCAAGCGTCTTCAACGTGCGCGCATAGAGCATATAAGAGGGATCGCTGATGGCGACTTTATCGTGTGCGGACGTTGTCACAAGCAGAGCCAGCGTGATGGCTTCCACGCCACCATGCGTCACCATGATTTCACGCTCGGGATCGAAATTCAGGTCGTAGCGGTCGCGATACCAGGCGGCAATCGCTTGACGCAGCGCCAGGCTCCCTCTGGGGTCTTCGTAGCGTTTCGAACCGTCCATAAACGCCGATAATGACAAATCCTGCTCTTCTATCGCCTGCAACAGATGTTCCGGCGGGCCGAAAACCGGCTCGCCAAAACTCAGATTTGCAATGGAGGGGTCGGCCTTTGCTTTGAGCGAAATGGCTTTTGAAGCATAAATATCCATGTCCGTCAGAACAGCATTGAGGGCGTTCGGTTGGGTCGTTTCATGAATGTTCATGAGTCTGTTCTCGGTTGCAGGCAGTGAGTGAGAAGTGCGCCCGACGGCAAGTTGCGGGCGAGTTGTCATGACGTTATCCAGCGGTGAAGCGGACGCTATCGTCCCGAGATGGGTTCGCAGGCGGCGCGCGACGTCATACGGCGAAAGCGTCGGACGGCCCAATTGCGCCATCGAACCGATGCGGATCGGAACGTGCAACAGCCGGGGGCCAGCTAGATCCGTTTGGCACAGCGCTTTGGCGAAGCTGTCCGCATCGTTGCAATGCTGGGCATGGGCATAACCCGCGGCGTAGGCAATGGCGACAAAATCCACGCCGGGAGACGCGGTGGGTTGGGCTCCCGTTGAGTCATAGCTCCCGTTATCCAAAATAATATGGATCAGGTTGTCAGGCTTGCTGGCCCCAATACCGGCGAAATTTCCCAGATGCATCAGTGCGGCGCCGTCCCCGTCGACCACGTAGACCGGCAGCCCAGCGCAGCCCAAAGCAATACCGTGAGCGATTGCGCTGGCATAGCCCATCGAACCGACGCAATAAAAATGCTCGGGGCGGTCAGACAACGTAAACAGTTCCCGGCCGGTTTTACCCGTTGTAGCGATGATCACCCCGGCGGGGTCAGCGTGAGCCAGCAGCGTCGCCAGCGCTTCTTCGCGGCTTGCAAACACCGATTGCGGTGCAGGCATTTGAGGCTGCGCGGCGCAAAATTGATTGCCTGTCAGCACCAGTGCATAAGGGCGTTGCTCCGAACGAATATAGTTGCAGGCATGCTGAAGGCTGGCTAACGCTTCGGTTTCGTCGTCGGGAAGCAGCGCCCACTCGACCCCCGCAAGACTCAGCAATTGAGGCGTGATTTCACCCATTAGCCGGTGCTGTGGTTCATCGCTGGTGCCGGGCTGACCGCGCCAGGTTACCAACAGCAAGACCGGAATCGAGAAAGGCTCGTTAAGCGAAGTCAGTGGGTTTATCAGGTTACCCAACCCTGAATTTTGACACAGGACCACGGCCGTTTTATTGGCAAGCCAAAGCCCGGAGGCCAGAGACAGCGCCTCCCCCTCGTTGGAAGCCAATACGTAGTGGGTTTCCTCACGAGCAATTACTTCATTGATCAAGGGGGTTAAATAAGAGCAGGGGACCCCGGTAAAATAATGCGTGCCTTGCTCAATCAGTTCATCAACAAAATCGCGGACATTAATCATCTAACCGTTACCTTACGAATGAATAGATACGCTGGCGCTGTCGCACTACAGGCTTAAGTATTTTTGTTCGGCCAGTTGCACTTCATATTCATTGGTGAGTTTGAAAATATCGTCCAGGGAGGCAATGTCGCGCTCAATCTGTGCAACGCTGTTATGTTGCCTGATATTCTGGGTGACGGCACGTATCGCGGCGATGGAAGCACGCAGGCTATGATTAGCCCATATAACCGTGGATATACCGGCCTCACGGAAGGCATCGGTGGCGGTGTTGTAGTATTTCGTCGGCACGATGACTATCGGGCAATCGTTTTTCCACTGGCGGCAAAATTCCATGATTTCAGCGCCGTCTGACTTTTTAGAGTGGATTAATACTGCATCGGCACCCGCACTTGCGTAAGCGTCAGCACGTTTCAACGCTTCTTCCATGGGGCAGCCACTGATAAGTGCTTCCACGCGGGCAACCACGCAAAAATCACTGTCTACCTGGCTGTCCTTCGCCGCTTTTATTTTTCCCGAAAACTCACTGATTGAAGCCAGGTCCTGCCCTGCGCCAATAAAAGAATTTATTTTGGGAAATAATTTATCTTCCAGGCACACCCCGGCGACGCCACGTTGCGACAACTTCTTGACCAAACGGCGAACATTATTGAAGTTGCCAAACCCAGTATCCCCATCCAATAAAATAGGCACAGCGGTGTTATCGACCATGAAATCCACAACGTCCATAACCTGAGTCCAGGACGCTTCATTTCTGTCGCTAAGTCCCATAGAGGCGGAAATAGACAATCCGGAAGCCCACAGTGCCTCAAAGCCGCTTTCTTCAGCTATTTTTGCGCTCATGGCATTATGGGCCTCCATCAGGAAAGAGAGTTCTTTCTTCTGGAGTATGTTTTTCAAAGCTGATGTCTTTCTCATGGCGCTACCTCAATGAGTATTGATGCGTTGATGAATCAATGATGCTTCATAGGAGTGTTACCTAGTACAAACAAAGCAAGCATAAGACGCATTGACTACATCTGTCATAATCAAGGATGCCTGCTACAGCAGAGTAATCATTTACCTTTAGGCTGAGGACACGGACTGGTTTTCTGGCGTTTAATTATTCCCTTGAAAATAATGACATTACTTAATGCGTGGCAGGATGATTATCCAGCGTATTAAAAACGAAAGTTTGCGCCCCCTAATAGTGTGTCATTGGGAGTGGCTGTTCTTTCATAACGGTAGTGTTGAACTGCGGTAATAGCCTGCTGCAGCGAGCACATTAACTTCGGATGTGCCCACGGTAGAAGCTTATTCCAGCAGACAATGCCGATAATGGCTGGGTTGAAGTGCTGGGCAAAAACTTGATGAGTTTTTCGCGCAGCTTTTTCGGCCGTCATCAATAAGCGTGATGCGATGGGCCGAGATCAGTTCAGCCACTGCCGCGGGTCGGAACTTTGCCGACTGGGTTGGATGAAGATTAAGAAATGCGCCCCAACCCTTTATGCGCAACAGTCTTGCCAGATACCCGTACAGCGTGGTGGGCACTAGACTGCGTTGCGTGATTTTTTTATTGGTTGACTCTAAGTGATCCATCACTTGTCTCCTACATATCCTGATACAAATCTAAGATCAAGAACGTCGATATTTCAAGAAAAATTCATATTATTTTTCTATTTTTTTTAACTCTTTGATTTTTTTGTGTTTTTGGCTTCAGTGCGTCGAGCTTCTGACCGCTGTTATGTCGGCCTGCCCAGTGGGGGCGGTGGCTGTCAGTAAGCGATTTGACCACCGGGATACTCTACGCGTCCCAATGCAAAGCCTCGCGACGTTCGAACATGCCCTATTCAGGTCGGCGTGTGATCCGCCGATGGCCTGCTGTTCAATGAACGCATGGGGGAATTGTTCGCGTCACTTGTGTGCAATCCCAGGGTTGTGTCCGGCTTACCGCCGGGCAATATCCGAAAAATAAAACTTATCCAACGTATGCCGCGACTCGGTGTACTCGAACTGCCGCCCGTCCTGCAAAAACGTCTGATTACTCACCACGATCACATGGCTTTGGCCGTCAAGGTCCAGATGCGCCTGGTCGTCCTTGCTGCGCGGGCGGGCTTCGATGGTGCGTTGTGCATAGCTGATCTGCAGCTGCAACGTCTGCTCGATAAACGCGTAAATCGACTGTTCGGCAATCGAGCGGTCCAGCCCGGGGATCAGGTCGGCGACGAAGTGGTTGATGTCGAGGATCACCCGTTTGCCGCCGATGCGCCGTACCCGTTTGATACGGGTGATCTGCGTGCCGGGTTCGGCCTCGATGTGCTGCAGCAATGACCCTTCCAACGGCAATTGGGTGAACTCGACCACTTCGGTGTGTATGTCATCGCCCAGGTCGGCGTGGGTTTCATGGAAGCTCACGATGCCACCCAATTGAAACTCAATCGGGTTCGGCGACAACACAAAGGTGCCCTTGCCGTGGATCTTTTGTGCGAAGCCGCGTTCCTGCAACTGCTCGATGGCCCGGCGCACGGTGCCACGGCTGGCCTGGTAGCTGTCCATCAGTTCGGTTTCGGAGGGAAGGCGCGTGCCGCGCTGCAGGCGTTCGGTGGTGATGCTGGCAAGCAGATCGGTATAGATCTGGTTGTATTTGCTCATGGGATGGCTCTATGCCCGGCTTTATGAAGGTGAACGGCGCTTTCAAGGCAGGAACCATAGTGGCAGAGGTGGGGTTTGTCCATGCGCTACCGGTGCGTGGGTGGAAATGTCTGACGGACAACTTCCAAAAGGTAAACAAATGTAACTCGTCTATACGAGCTGTTGATTTCACTCGTACAGACGAGTACGTTTGCCTTCTCGGCGTGCTGTCGATGACTGCCACCCATAAAAACAATCAAAGTGGAAAACGAGCATGAGCCACGACTATTCGATGATTGCCCGCGAGATTCTCGAGAACCTCGGGGGCAGCGACAACCTTGAGCAAGCTGCCCACTGCGTTACCCGTCTGCGCTTGGCGCTCAAGGACCCGAGCCGGGTCAACGGCAGCGCGTTGAATCAGGTCGATCTGGTCAAGGGGTCGTTCTTTACCGGCGGTTTGTTCCAGGTAGTGATCGGCCCCGGAGAGGTGGAGAAGGTCTACGCCGCCTTGCGCGAAGTCACGGGCCTTGCGGCATCGACGATTGCCGATGTGAAGCGCAAGGGCGCCGACAAGACCAACCCCATGCAACGTCTGGTGCGGGTGTTCTCCGACGTGTTCATGCCCATCCTGCCGGCGCTGATCATTGCCGGCCTGCTCATGGGCATCAACAACCTGATGGGCGCCAAGGGCATGTTCATCGAGGGCCAGACGTTGCTGGAGGCGTATCCGAACCTGGATGGCCTGTGGAGCCTGATCAACCTGATGGCCAATACCTCATTCGTGTTCCTGCCGGCGCTGGTGGGTTGGTCGGCGGCCAAACGGTTTGGCGGCAGTGAGATCCTCGGCATCGTGCTGGGCCTGATGCTGGTTCATCCGGATCTGCTCAACGCCTGGAACTATGGCAAGGCGGTCGCCGGGCTCGACGGCCAGAGCCTGCCGTACTTCGATATTCTCGGCTGGTTCCAGATCGAGAAAGTGGGCTATCAGGGCCAGATCCTGCCGATCCTGATGGCGGCCTACGTCATGAGCGTGATCGAGAAGTGGCTGCGGGCACGGGTGCCCAACGCAATCCAGCTACTCGTGGTGCCTATCACCACCATCGTCGTCACCGGCGTCCTGGCGTTGGCCATCATTGGTCCGGTTACCCGGCACCTCGGCATCCTGATTACCGAGGGCGTGGTCACGTTGTTCGACCTGGCGCCGATGGTCGGCGGCGCGATTTTTGGCCTGCTCTATGCGCCACTGGTCATCACCGGCATGCACCACATGTTCCTTGCCGTGGACCTGCAGTTGATCTCGACCCAGGGTGGCACCTTTATCTGGCCGATGATCGTCATGTCCAACCTGGCCCAGGGCAGCGCCGCGCTGGCTGTGTTCTACATGACCCGCAATGCGCGGGATAAAAGCATGGCCTCGACATCGGCGATTTCCGCCTACTTCGGTATCACTGAGCCGGCGATGTTCGGCGTGAACCTGCGCTTCAAATTCCCTTTCTACGCCGCGTTGCTGGGGTCGGCCCTGGGCAGCATTTTCCTGTCGCTGAGCAAGGTGCAGGCCTCGGCCATAGGTGTCGGTGGGTTGCCCGGTTTTATCTCGATCATCCCGCAGTTCATCCCCAGTTTTGTGATCGGGATGGTCATCGCGATTGTCGTGCCCTTCGTTGTGACCTGTGTGTTGAGCATGAAAATCGTGCGGCCTGGATATCGGGTTGCCTGAGCTAATGCTTTCGCGAGCAAGCCCGCTTCCACCTTTGAAATGCATTGCAACCTGTGGGAGCGGGCTCGCTCGCGTAGAGGCCCTGAAGGTCGACCCAGAATTAACTGAAGGAACCCACCATGCAAACCTGGCAACGCTCGGTGATCTACCAGATCTATCCCAAAAGCTTCCACTGCCACGCAGGCAATGCCACCGGTGACCTGCTGGGCATCGTGGACAAGCTCGACTATCTGCAATGGTTGGGTATCGATTGCCTGTGGATCACCCCGTTCCTGCGCTCACCGCAACGCGACAACGGCTATGACATCAGCGACTACTACGCCATCGATCCCAGCTACGGGACCATGGCCGATTGCGACCTGCTGATCAGCGAAGCGGCCAAGCGCGGTATCAAGTTGATGCTCGACATCGTGGTCAACCACACCTCTGTCGAGCATGAGTGGTTTCAGCAGGCGCGCAGCAGCCTCGACAACCCCTACCGCGATTTCTATATCTGGCGCGACCAGCCGAACAACTGGGAATCCAAGTTCGGCGGCTCGGCCTGGGAGTACGAGGCGCAAACCGGCCAGTACTACCTGCACCTGTTCGACCACACCCAGGCCGACCTCAACTGGGATAACCCCAAGGTGCGCGCCGAAGTATTCAAGATGATGCGCTTCTGGCGTGACAAGGGCGTGGGCGGCTTCCGCCTGGACGTGATCAACCTGATCTCCAAGCCCGCAGATTTCCCCGACGACAATACCGATGGCCGGCGCTTCTACACCGACGGCCCGAACGTGCACGAATACCTGCAGGAAATGCACTGCGAAGTCTTCGAGGGCCATGACCTGATCAATGTCGGCGAAATGTCCTCCACCAGCCTGGAACACTGCATCCGCTACTCGAATCCGGCGTCGAAAGAACTGTCGATGACCTTCAATTTTCATCACCTGAAAGTCGATTACCCGAACCTGCAGAAGTGGGTGAAGGCCGAGTTCGATTTCCTGCAACTCAAGCAGATTTTCTCCGACTGGCAGTCGGGCATGCAGGCCGGCGGCGGTTGGAACGCGCTGTTCTGGTGTAACCACGACCAGCCCCGGGTGGTCTCGCGGTTTGGGGATGACGGCGAATACCGCGTGGTCTCGGCCAAGATGCTCGCCACCGCATTGCACTTCCTCCAGGGCACTCCCTATGTGTACCAGGGCGAAGAGCTGGGCATGACCAATCCGGGTTTCAACAGGATCGACCAATACCGTGACGTGGAGACCTTGAATATCTTCCGTCTCAAGCGCGATGCCGGTGAGTCCGAGACGTCCAGCATGGCGGCGATCATGCAGAAATCCCGTGACAACGGCCGTACACCGATGCAGTGGAACAACCAGGCCAATGCCGGCTTCAGCAGCGGCGAGCCGTGGATTGGCATCCCCGCCAACGCGGCGCAGATCAATGTCGAGCGCCAACTGGATGATCCCGATTCGGTGCTGCATCACTACCGCGCGTTGATCGCCTTGCGTCGCCTTGAACCCCTGATCCAGGAAGGCGTTTATCGCCAGTTGCTGCAAGACCATCCCCAGGTCTGGGCGTACCTGCGCGAAGGCCGTGGCGAACGATTGCTGGTGCTCAACAACTTCTACGGCACGCCGTGTGAAATCCAGTTGCCCGAGCACGTCATCAACGCGGCGAGCGAGCAACGCCTGCTGATCAGCAACTACCCCGACTGCCCGGTGCGTACGAGCGCGGTAGCGCTGCGCCCTTATGAATCGTTTGTGCTGCACCTCAAGGACTGAGACCCGTTGTAACCCCCGCATAGGAGTGCGGGGGCGCTTTACAAAAACATAATAAAAATATCGGAGTGCTTTATGAAAACAACAATAAAGCTGGGCCTCGTTGCATCGTGTCTTAGCCTGCCCTTTGGTGCTCAAGCCTTGGAGTTTGCCGGTTACCTGCGCAGCGGCGCCGGGACTTCTACCGGCAGTGGCAAGCAACAGTGTTTCCAGTTGCCAGGCGCGCAAACCAAATACCGCCTGGGCAACGAATGCGAGCAGTACGGCGAACTTGAATTGCGCCAGGACCTGCTGACGTTCGACGATGGCTCGGTGCTCAGCGTCGATGCCATGGCGTCCCTCTATAACCAGTACGACCGCGCCCTGAAGTTCCAGGGCGAGAACAACGGCTCTGCGCGTATGCCGCAGATGTACGCGCAATGGTCCAACCTGCCCAGCCTCAATGGCGGTTCGCTGTGGGCCGGGCGGCGTTACTACAAACGTAACGACATCCATATCTCCGACTTCTACTACTGGAACCAGAGCGCCACCGGCGGGGGTATCGAGGACGTGTTGATCGGCGGCTTGAAATACAGCTACGCACTGTCACGCAAAGACAACCTGTACCAGAAGGAATACGCCACCCGTCACGACTTCAATGTGGCCGGTTTCAACACCAACCCTGGCGGCGAGCTGGAGCTTGGCTTGAGCTACATCCAAAAGGCTGGCGGGCGTGACACCAACAGCGGTTGGGCGCTGACCGCGCAGCACGTGCAAACCTCCTTCCTGGGCGGCAAGAACAAGTTCGCCCTCCAGTACGGCGAAGGCCCCGGCACCGGCCTGGGTTACACCGGCAATACCCGGTTGGACAAGAGCAGCAAAAGCTACCGTGCCGTGGAATTTTTCGACTGGCAGGTCACCCCGCGTTTTGGTGGGCAGGTTCAGGCGGTGTACCAGAAGGATGTGCGTCCGGGGCGTCAGGACCAGAACTGGCTATCGCTCGGCGTGCGCCCAGCGTATGCCATCAGCGAGCAATTCAAGCTGGTCACCGAGCTGGGGCACGATCAGGTCGAGGCCACCGGGGGTACACGCAAGCTGAGCAAATTTACCTTCGCCCCGACCTGGTCGCCCAAGGGCCCGGAATTCTGGGCGCGGCCGGAAGTGCGCTTGTACTACACCTATGCCAGCTGGAACCAGGCAGCCAAGCGCGCAGCCAATGAGCTGGCGGCAGGTTCGGCGTTGTCCGACACCGGTGCCTACGGCACGGCGCGGCATGGGTCGAATATGGGTGTGCAGGTCGAATACTGGTGGAAATAGCCCTTGGGTATGTGGAAGCGGGCTTGCTCGTGAATGCGGTGTGCCGTCAGCACAAGTGTCGTCTGATGCAGCGCGTTCGCGAGCAAGCCCGCTCTCACATGTTTGATCTTCGTCACCCCGCACATTTGCATCCACCCACGACTTTTAAAGAACAACACAACAGGTGAAGCCATGAACCCCTCTCAACCCCTGGAATTGCTGGCGCCCCTGTCCGGGATGCTGCTGGCGTTGGACCAGGTTCCAGACCCGGTATTTTCCAGCCGCATGATCGGTGATGGCGTGTGTATCGATCCCACTTCGCAAACCCTTTGCGCGCCGCTGGCCGGGGTGATCAGCAATATTCAGGACTCCGGCCATGCCGTCAGCGTCACCGACGACAACGGCGTGCAGGTGCTGATGCATATCGGCCTGGACACCGTGACCCTGGCAGGCAAGGGCTTCACCCGTCTGGTCGAAGAAGGCCAGCGCGTGACGGCCGGGCAACCGTTGATCGAGTTCGACGCCGACTATGTGGCGCTCAATGCGCGCAGTCTGCTGACCTTGATGCTGGTGGTCAGTGGCGAGCCGTTTGTGGTGCTGGCGGCGCAACGCGGGATGATTGAAGAAGGTCGGCCAGTGTTGCGACTATCGCCCGGCGAGACGGCAACAGAATCCGATGAGCAGCAAGGCTCGGCGCTGTTCTCCAAACCGGTGACCTTGCTCAATGCCCATGGCTTGCACGCTCGCCCTGCTGCGGTGTTCGCCCAGGCGGCGAAAGGCTTCAGTTCAAGCATTTACCTGCACAAGCAAACCGAGAGCGCCAATGCCAAGTCGTTGGTGGCGATCATGGCGCTGCAAACCGTGCAGGGCGATAGCTTGCAGGTGAGTGCGGCGGGTGAAGACGCCGAGGCCGCGATCCGGGCACTGGCGGCGTTGTTGGCCGAGGGCTGTGGCGAAGCGGTGGTGGCAGCGGCTGAGCGGCTTGAGCCCGTCGCGCCGGTGTCGTCGGCTACGCTGCTGCGCGGCGTGTGTGCGTCACCGGGCACGGCGTTCGGCCAGGTGGTCCAAGTGGCCGAGCCTGCGCTGATCATCCCTGAAACCGGCATGGGCGGAGCTGCCGAGCGTGATGCACTGACGCGTGGCCTGCTGGCGGCCAACGAGGCGTTGCGAGACTTGCAATCGAGCGCCGTCGGCAGTGCCCAGGCTGATATCTTCCGCGCCCATCAGGAGTTGCTTGAAGACCCGACATTGCTCGAGCAGGCCCACCTGTTGCTGGCCAAAGGCAAGAGCGCGGCATTTGCCTGGAACAGCGCCACCGCTGCCACCGCTAAATTGTTCCAGGGCCTGGGCACCACGTTGCTCGCCGAGCGTGCGGCAGACCTGGCCGATGTCGGCCAGCGCGTGCTTAAGCTGATTCTCGGTGTTGAGGATCGCGCCTGGGTTCTGCCGGAGCGGGCGATCCTGATCGCCGAGCAACTGACCCCCTCGCAAACTGCGAGCCTCGATACCAGCAAGGTGCTGGGGTTTGTCACGGTCGGCGGTGGGGCCACCAGTCACGTCGCCATCCTTGCTCGCGCGCTGGGCTTGCCGGCCCTGTGTGGTGCGCCTGCTGAAGTAATGGCATTGGCCGATGGCAAACACGTGCTGCTCGATGCCGACAGGGGAGAACTGCACCTGGAGCCGGACCCGGTCGACATTAAGCATTCGCAGGCTGCCCGTGAGCAGCAAGGGCTGCGACGTCAGCGCGAAGTGGCCGACGCCGCCCAGCCCGCCGTCACCCGCGACGGTCATCACGTCGAGGTCACGGCCAACGTCGCCTCGTTGCAGGAAGTGGAGCAATCCCTGACCCTGGGTGGCGAAGGCGTCGGCCTGTTGCGTTCGGAATTCCTCTATTTGGATCGCAACCGCGCTCCGAGCCCCGCCGAGCAGGCCAGCACTTATCGCGCCATTGCCCGTGCCCTGGGCACCGAGCGCAATCTGGTGGTGCGTACCCTGGATGTCGGCGGCGACAAACCGCTGGCCTATGTACCGATGGACGCCGAGACCAACCCATTCTTGGGCTTGCGCGGTATTCGCCTGTGCCTGGAGCGGCCGGAACTGTTGCGCGAACAGTTGCGCGCGATCCTTGCCAGTGCCGGGCTGGCGCGGCTGCACATCATGTTGCCGATGGTCAGCTTGCTTTCGGAACTGCATCTGGCGCGCAAGGTGCTTGAAGAGGAGGCGCAGGCGCTCGGGCTCAGCGAGTTGCCCAAGCTGGGCATCATGATTGAAGTGCCGTCCGCAGCGTTGATGGCGGATGTGTTCGCGCCCCATGTGGATTTCTTTTCCATCGGCACCAATGACCTGACCCAATACACCCTGGCCATGGATCGCGATCACCCCCGGCTGGCCAGCCAGGCCGACAGTTTTCACCCGGCGGTACTGCGCCTGATCGCCACCACGGTCAAGGCCGCCCATGCCCACGGCAAGTGGGTGGGCGTATGCGGTGCGCTGGCCTCCGAACCCCTCGCGGTACCGGTGTTGATCGGGCTGGGGGTGGATGAACTCTCGGTCAGCGTACCGTTGATCCCGAGCATCAAGGCCACCGTACGTGAACTGGACCTGGCCGACTGCCAGATCATCGCCCGCCAAGTGCTGGGCCTGGAAGAAGCCGGCCAAGTGCGTGAGGCCTTGCGCCTGTACCACGCCGCCACCGTTGAAACCTCATCTGTCGTGGAGCTCTGAGCATGTTCGAGAAATTGCAGCGCGCGTTCTGGAAAGCCCTGACGCCGGATTTGATTGCGGAGACGGTCGCCGCGCCGGCGGGGGAGAGCCTGTTACCGGTCGATGTGCTGAGTGCATTGGGCGGGGAGGAGAACCTCACGTCGCAACAGCGCGTGGCATTGACGCGGGTACGGGTGCAACTGAAGGATGCGGGGCGGTTGGATGAGTCAGCGCTGAAAGCGGCGGGCGTGCCGGGCGTCATGGTGTTGGCGGGTGGCGTCGTCCATCTGCTCACAGGCCTCCAGGCCGGGTAGAGATGAAAATGTGGAAGGGGCTTGGCCCTCCCACATTTATTTTGTGGTGTTTGGATAAACGGGTTTACAACTGCGGGCTATTTTCCGGCGGCTTGGTCTTGTCCACGCCCGGCACATGCAGGTTGCCTTCCACCACTTGGTTACCTTCCAGCTGCGGCTGGGTCACCCAGGTCAGAATGTCGTAGTAACGCCGGATGTTCGCCACAAAATGTACCGGCTCGCCGCCCCTGGCATAACCGTAGCGCGTCTTGCTGTACCACTGCTTCTGCGACAGGCGCGGCAGCATTTTCTTCACGTCCAGCCACTTGTTCGGGTTCAGGCCTTCCTTCCTGGCCAGAAGGCGCGCGTCCTCCAAGTGGCCGGTGCCGACGTTGTAGGCGGCGAGGGCAAACCAGGTGCGGTCGGGCTCGGCGATCTTGTCGTCCAGCTCGTCCTTGATCTTGGCCAGGTACTTGGCGCCGCCCATGATGCTTTGCTTGGCGTCCAGGCGGTTGGACACGCCCATCGCCTGGGCGGTGTTCTGGGTCAGCATCATCAAGCCGCGCACGCCGGTCTTGGAGGTGACCGCCGGTTGCCACAGCGATTCCTGATAGCCGATGGCTGCCAATAGTCGCCAGTCGACCTTTTCTTCCTTGGCGTAGGCGCGAAAGTGCTTCTCGTACTTGGGCAGGCGCTGTTGCAAATGCTGGGCGAAGGTATAGGCGCCGACGTACCCAAGTACATCGACGTGCCCGTAATAGCGATCTTTCAGACGCTGGAGGGTGCCGTTCTTCTCGACCTTGTCCAGGTAGCTATTGATTTCGTTGAGCAGACTGTTGTCTTCGCCTGCGGCGACCGCCCAGCTCTGGTTGCTGGCATTGCCCAGGTCGAACGCTACCCGCACGTTGGGGAAGTACACCTGGTTCATCGCGACTTCGTTGGAGTCCACCAGGGTCAGGTCAATTTGCCCTTCGTCAACCATGCGCAGCAGATCGACCACCTCAACGGCGTCGGATTCTTCATATTCGATGGCAGGGTTCTGCTTTTTAAGCGCCGCCAACTGCTCGGAGTGGGTGCTGCCCTTGAGCACCATGATCTTCTTGCCGACCAGATCCGCCGCATTGGTTGGCCGCGATTGGCCGTTGCGGTAGATGATCTGCGGCGTAACTTCGAGATACGGGTGGGAAAAACGCACTTGCTGCCGGCGCTGATCGCTGCTGACCAGGCCGGCGGCGGCGAGCACCGGACCGTTGGGTTTGCCCAACTGGCCGAACAAGTCATCGAGGTTGTCGGCGGTTTCGATTTCCAGCTTTACCCCCAGGTCATCGGCAAAACGCTTGACCAACTCGTATTCGAAACCGGTTTCACCGTTGCGGTCCTGGAAATACGTGGCCGGGCTGTTCCGGGTAACCACCCGCAATACGCCATCCTCCTTGATTCGCTCGAGCGTGCTGGGTTTATCAACACAGGCGCTGAGCATCAGGAAGAGTCCGGTGGCGATGAGCCATTTGGCGCATCGCGGGCGCAAAACAGTTGGGGAGAACATCTGCGCAGTATACGCAAACGGCCCACGGCGCCATATCTCGACAGCGGCACACTTGTCTGCTAGTCGCTGCAAAACTGTGCTGCATCCCGCAGAAACGCGGCCTGGCGCGTGATTGTGACGGTTAAAATATCTGCGCCCGATGCCGTGGATTGCCCCTCGACACCGCGCAAACCGTGCCAACTGACGTTCGGCAGCGGCCAACGGTAGCGTTTCGGGTGCCGTTGGCGAAGGTTTACGCTAGAATGCACGGCCTCAAAGCACACCCCCTTCCGAGGCTGTCCCGAAGATGTTGATCCTGCGCGGCGCTCCTGCCCTTTCTGCCTTTCGCCACAGCAAACTCCTTGAACAACTGAGCCAGAAGGTTCCAGCGGTTACAGGCCTGTATGCTGAATTTGCTCACTTCGCCGACGTAACCGGCGTCTTGACCGCCGACGAACAGCAAGTGCTCGCACGCCTTCTGAAGTACGGCCCAAGCGTTCCCGTTCAAGAGCCGACCGGCCGCTTGTTCCTGGTTCTGCCGCGGTTCGGCACCATCTCGCCGTGGTCGAGCAAGGCCAGCGACATCGCCCGCAACTGCGGCCTGGATAAAATCCAGCGCCTGGAACGTGGGATCGCGTTCTACGTCGCCGGCCAGTTCAGCGATGCCGACGCCGAGTTGATCGCCAGCAACCTGCACGACCGCATGACCCAAATCATCGTCAGCCAGCTGGAACAGGCTGCCGGCCTGTTCAGCCACGCCGAGCCCAAGCCGCTTACCGCGATTGACGTGCTCGGCGGTGGCCGCGCCGCCCTCGAGAAGGCCAACACCGAATTGGGCCTGGCTCTGGCCGAAGACGAGATTGACTATCTGGTCAACGCCTTCAACGGCTTGAAGCGTAACCCGCACGACATCGAACTGATGATGTTCGCCCAGGCCAACTCCGAGCACTGCCGTCACAAAATCTTCAACGCCAGTTGGGACATCGACGGCCAAAGCCAGGAAAAAAGCCTGTTCGGCATGATCAAGAACACCTACGTGATGCACAGCGAAGGCGTTCTGTCGGCTTATAAGGACAATGCCTCGGTCATCGTCGGCTCCGTCGCCGGCCGTTTCTTCCCGGACCCGCAAACCCGCCAGTACGGCGCGGTGCAGGAACCGGTGCACATCCTGATGAAGGTCGAGACCCACAACCACCCGACCGCGATTGCCCCGTTCCCGGGCGCAGCCACCGGTTCGGGCGGCGAGATCCGTGATGAAGGTGCAACCGGCCGTGGCGCCAAGCCCAAGGCGGGCCTCACCGGTTTCACCGTGTCCAACCTGCAGATCCCGGGCTTCGAACAACCGTGGGAAGTGCCGTACGGCAAACCCGAGCGCATCGTTACCGCGCTGGACATCATGATCGAAGGCCCGCTCGGCGGCGCCGCGTTCAACAACGAATTCGGGCGCCCGGCACTCACCGGTTACTTCCGTACTTTCGAACAGTCCATCACCACCCCGCGTGGCGATGAAGTGCGCGGTTACCACAAACCGATCATGTTGGCCGGCGGCATGGGCAACATCCGTGAAGAACACGTCAAGAAAGGCGAGATTCTGGTCGGCTCCAAGCTGATCGTCCTCGGCGGCCCGGCCATGTTGATCGGCCTGGGCGGCGGCGCGGCGTCCTCCATGGCCACCGGCACCAGCTCGGCCGACCTGGACTTCGCTTCGGTACAGCGCGAAAACCCGGAGATGGAGCGTCGCTGCCAGGAAGTCATCGACCGTTGCTGGCAACTGGGTGACAAGAACCCGATCAGCTTTATCCACGACGTCGGCGCCGGCGGTTTGTCCAATGCCTTCCCGGAACTGGTCAACGATGGCGAGCGCGGTGGCCGTTTCGAACTGCGCAACATTCCAAACGACGAGCCGGGCATGGCCCCGCACGAAATCTGGAGCAACGAATCCCAGGAACGTTACGTGCTGGCTGTGGGCCCTGAAGACTTTGCGCGCTTCCAGGCCATCTGCGAACGTGAGCGTTGCCCGTTTGCCGTGGTCGGCGAAGCCACTGCCGAGCCGCAGCTGACGGTTACCGACAGCCACTTCGGCAACAGCCCAGTCGACATGCCGCTCGAAGTGCTGCTGGGCAAAGCCCCGCGCATGCACCGTTCGGCGGTACGTGAGGCCGAGCTGGGCGATGATTTCGACCCAAGCACCCTGGAGCTGGCTGACAGCATCGAGCGTGTGCTGCACCACCCGGCTGTGGCGAGCAAAAGCTTTTTGATCACCATCGGCGACCGCACCATCACCGGCCTCGTGGCACGTGACCAAATGGTTGGCCCCTGGCAGGTTCCGGTGGCCGACGTTGCCGTCACCGCCACCAGCTTCGATGTTTACACCGGTGAAGCCATGGCCATGGGCGAGCGCACGCCGCTGGCCTTGCTGGACGCTCCGGCGTCGGGCCGCATGGCCATTGGCGAAACCCTCACCAACATCGCGGCCTCGCGCATCGGCAAGCTGTCCGACATCAAACTGTCGGCCAACTGGATGTCCGCTGCCGGCCACCCCGGTGAAGACGCGCGCCTCTACGACACCGTCAAGGCTGTCGGCATGGAGCTGTGCCCGGAGCTGGGTATCACTATTCCAGTGGGCAAGGACTCCATGTCCATGGCCACCCGTTGGAACGAAGACGGCGCCGACAAGAGCGTCACCTCGCCGCTGTCGCTGATCGTTACCGGTTTCGCGCCGGTCACCGACATCCGCCAGACCCTGACCCCGCAGCTGCGCATGGACAAGGGCACCACCGACCTGATCCTGATCGACCTGGGCCGTGGCCAGAACCGCATGGGCGCCTCGATCCTGGCGCAAACCCACGGCAAACTTGGCAAACACGCGCCGGACGTCGACGACGCTGAGGACCTCAAAGCCTTCTTCGCCGTGATCCAGGGCCTCAACGCCGACGGCCACCTGCTGGCTTACCACGACCGTTCCGACGGCGGCCTGCTGACCAGCGTTGTCGAGATGGCGTTTGCCGGTCACTGCGGCCTGAACATCGTGCTCGACAGCGTTGCCGAGGACGCCGCCGAGATCAACGGCATCCTGTTCAACGAAGAGTTGGGCGCCGTGATCCAGGTGCGCCAGGACGCTACACCGGACGTGCTCGCCCAATTCAGCGCCGCCGGCCTGGACGACTGCGTGGCGGTGATCGGCCAGCCAATCAACAACGGTGAAGTCAATATCTCCTTCAACGGCGACACCGTGTTTGCCGGCCAGCGCCGTCTGCTGCAACGCCAGTGGTCCGAAACCAGCTACCAGATCCAGCGTCTGCGCGACAACGTCGACTGCGCCGAGCAGGAGTTCGACGCGATCCTGGAAGAAGACAACCCGGGCCTGAGCACCATGCTCAGCTTCGACGTCAACCAGGACATCGCTGCGCCTTACATCAAAAAAGGCATTCGCCCACAGGTCGCCGTACTGCGTGAGCAGGGCGTCAACGGCCAGGTGGAAATGGCCGCCGCGTTCGACCGCGCCGGGTTCAATGCGATCGACGTGCACATGAGCGACATTCTCGCCGGTCGCGTTGACCTCAACGAGTTCAAAGGCCTGGTGGCCTGCGGTGGTTTCTCCTACGGCGACGTGCTGGGTGCCGGTGAAGGCTGGGCCAAGTCGGCTCTGTTCAACAGCCGTGCCCGCGATGCGTTCCAGGGCTTCTTCGAACGCAACGACAGCTTTACCCTGGGTGTTTGCAACGGTTGCCAGATGATGTCCAACCTCAGCGAACTGATTCCCGGCAGCGAGTTCTGGCCGCACTTTGTGCGTAACCGTTCCGAGCAGTTCGAAGCCCGTGTCGCCATGGTGCAGGTGCAGGAATCCAACTCGATCTTCCTGCAGGGCATGGCCGGTTCGCGCATGCCGATCGCCATCGCCCACGGTGAAGGCCACGCCGAGTTCGCCAGCGAAGAGGCACTGCTCGAAGCTGACCTGTCCGGCACCGTGGCGCTGCGTTTCGTCGACAACCACGGCAAGGTCACCGAGGGCTACCCGGCCAACCCGAACGGCTCGCCGCGCGGAATCACCGGCCTTACCAGCCGCGACGGTCGCGTGACCATCATGATGCCGCACCCGGAACGCGTTTTCCGCGCCGTGCAGAACTCGTGGCGCCCGGAAGAGTGGAACGAAGACGGCGCCTGGATGCGCATGTTCCGCAACGCCCGCGTTTGGGTGAACTAAGGCCATGTACAAACTCGCCTTCTTCGTTCCCGCCAGCCACGTGGAGACGGTAAAAACCGCCGTCTTCGCAGCCGGCGGCGGGCGCATCGGCAGCTACGACAGCTGCGCCTGGCAAGTGCTGGGCCAGGGCCAATTCCGCGCGTTGGACGGCAGCCAGCCGTTTATCGGGCAGGTGGGTCAGGTTGAAGTGGTTGAAGAGTGCAAGGTTGAGTTGGTGGTGGCGGATGAGCTGATCGTGGCTGTTGTGGCTGCGCTCAAACTCAGTCACCCGTATGAGACACCGGCGTATGAGGTGTGGCAGTTGGCGGATTTTTGATTCGCATACTGCATTAACAAGAAACCCGCTGGGCCAGTATGGTCAGCGGGTTTTTTGTTGGCCGTAAGGACCCATTCGCGAGCAAGCCCGCTCCACATTTGGATAGCGTCGGGCACACCGTCTCTGTTCTACGCAAAATTGCTCACTTATGCACAACGAACCCACTCCACGCTTGACGCGATTTCTTTTACAGTTCACTGTATGAATGTACAGTATTTGAGTCGGCGGTAGTGTCTGACGTGCAGTCGGTTGCTCCGCCACTCATCTCACTGTGCACATGACCAGGACGGTCATGTTTCATTCTTGACCCGAAAACCGGGTCCCATGTTGCAAGAGAGGGAACTCATATGTCTTATCCAGAAAGCAAACTCACCGGCATGGCCGGCTTCGCCAAGGCCGCCAAAGTTACTGGCGGCTGGTCCGGTCCGGTTGTAAGCATCACCAACCTGGATCAGCTCAAAACCAATATTGCCGATTCCACTCCCCGCGTGCTGGTGATCAACAGTAATATCTCGGCGTCCAGTTTGACCAAGGTCTCCATGGGGTCCAACAAAACCCTGGTCGGTTCGTTCCAGAACCGTACGCTTAACAACATCCACTTGCGTGCGACACCCGAGTCGCAAAACATCATTTTTCAAAACATCGTTTTCCAGCATTCGGCCGGCATCAAGGCCAATGATGACATCCAGCTGTACCTCAACTACGGCAGCAAGTACTGGATCGATCACTGCTCTTTTGTCGGCCATGACTGGTCCGCCAACGACGGCAGCCTCGATAAGCTGCTGTACATCGGCGACAAGGCTGACTACGCGACCATCAGCAACTGTTTCTTCGGCAACCACAAATACGGCCTGATCCTCGGCCATCCAAGCGATGACAACAACGCAGCCTTCAATGGCTTTCCACGGCTGACCATTTGCCATAATCGTTTCGAGAATATGGAAGTGCGCGCACCGGGGCTGATGCGTTATGGCTACTTCCATGTCTATAACAACTACATCAACAAGTTTCATCTCGGCTTTACCCTGGCGCAAAACGCCAACATTCTTTCCGAGAGCAACAACTTTGGCGAAGGCAGTGCAAGCAACGGCATGCTGGATGATAAAGGCAACGGTACGTTTACCGATGTCGGCAGCGTGCCTGCTATCACTAATCAGAAATCGCCCAAAGCGCAGTGGACCGCTTCGTCCAATTACAGCTACACCTTGAAAACTCCCGCGCAGGCAAAGGACTTCACCGTTAAGAATGCCGGGGCCCAGTCGGTGAGCTTGGTGTTCGGTGGCTAAAGCCTGTCGAAGGTGCCGGATGTCGGGTTTGTATAAGGTGGCCGAGTGCTAGCGGCTGGATGCTCAGCCATCTCTATCAGACACCGGCGCGAGGTGCGGCAGTTGGCGCACTTTTGAGCGGCTGGCTGCATAAACAGAAAACCCGCTGGGCCAGTTTGGCCGGCGGGTTTTTGTCCCACAATGGACCGAGTTCCAACGTTGGAATGCCGCCCAGTGTGGGAGGGCGCTTGCCCCCGATGGCGTCCACCTTATGGCAGACCTCTGATGTGAAGTAAGAACTACCAGCATCACTTGCAGATGATGGGGGGCAGCTGTGTGCGGGCCTGCAAGCCCGAGAGTCACCAGCAAGTCTCGGTAGACCCGAAGGTCTCCCGCACACAGCCGCCATAAAGCCTGCTTCCACATTGATCTGTGAATACGTGATCGTTCCCACGCTCCTGCGCGAGAGCGATCAATCAAAAACAAGAAATCCGCTGGGCCAGTTTGGTCAGCGGTTTTTTTGGATGACCGTTTGTCGAACTCAGGTGCTTACCTGTTAATACTGACAGTTATGTCGATTGTTTTCATGATGTTTCATAAGCGCTCATTCATGGGCAATTCGAGGATGGAACATCATGGCAATTATAATCGTAAGTGTTGTTGACGGAGGCGGGAATTCAGTCGGCAATGGTGGTGAAACGTCATCTGATCGAGTGACGCTTAAGGGGATAGCGTCCCGTCCTGCTCAACAGCTGCGTATCATTGATGGCGCTAATTTGCTTACCCAGACAACCTCGAATAGTGATGGTCGATGGGAGGCTCTGGTGAGGGGGCTTGTGGCAAAGCGTTATATTATTCAAGCGTCTTCAGAAGATGGACAGGAAGTATCTGAAGAGTGGAAAGTAGTGAAAATTTGACTTGGCTGGTTTCCTTGCATACTCAAAGCCAATTTGCGCGTCTGGATGTTGGCAACTGTCATGAACTCTGTGACTTTGGTCAGCGGGGTTTTTGTTGCCTTTGAAGGCCTCATCGGGGGCAAGCCCCCGATGGCGTCCGCACCGGCACCTCAGAACGTTTTGATCGTTCCCACGCTTCTGCGTGAAAGCATCCCATGACGCTCCGCGTCACCATCGCACAGGGCTTGAATGGTGCGATCGGTCAAGCGCTGATTGGCCGGGCAACGAGACGCTCTAACGCCTCACCCAATCCTGACGCGTTGTCACCAATCAACAAGTGCCAAACACCGCCATCAAGCTGGCTCACACCTTGGCATCCGAGCGCAGTCAGGTCCGCTTCGGACAACACCGAATCATCGCCCAATTCCACCCGCAGCCGGGTCATCGCCACCGCTTTCAGTTGGCGTACATTCGTGCGACCACCCAAAGCGCTCAGCCATTTTTCGGCCTCCTGCACATTCACCGCCACCGGCTTGTCCACAGGCGCTGCGACGGCAGCAGTGGCGACAAATGAAGGCATCGCCAAGCGAATCTCGTCAGCAATGCTGTCCGCCATCGGCCCGACCACCACCTGCAAACTCCCGCCATTACCCGGCCGCACCACGGCCATGGCACCCAGCGCTTTCAACTCCGCGTCCACCGCCTTGTTACGATCAACCATGTCCAAGCGCAGACGCGTGGTGCAGGCGCCGACACTCAGCAGATTCTGCGCGCCTCCCAACGCTTGGATATAAGCCGTCGCACGCTGGTTATCAGTCATCGCTTCGGCCTGCACCACCTGGATATCTTCACGACCCGGCGTCTTCAGATTGAAGCGGCGGATGCAATAGGTGAAGACCGAGTAGTAGATCAGCGCGTAAGCCAGGCCCACCGGGAACACCAGCCAACCATTGGTCGACTTGCCCCAACCGAGCACCATGTCGATAAACCCGCCGGAGAAGGTAAAGCCGAGGTGGATATTCAGCATATTGGTGACAGCCATCGACAGGCCGGTGAGCACCGCGTGAATCAAATACAAAAACGGTGCCAGGAACATAAACGCAAATTCAATCGGCTCAGTCACCCCGGTCAGGAACGAGGTCAGCGCCATCGACAGAAAAATCCCGCCCATCACTTTGCGGCGCTCCGGCAAGGCGTTGCGGTACATCGCCAAGCATGCAGCAGGCAGGCCGAACAGCATCACCGGGAACATACCGGTCATGAACTGGCCGCCCTTCGGATCGCCGGCGAAGTAGCGGGTCAGGTCGCCGGTGACCACCGCGCCGGTTACCGGGTCGGTAAAGCTGCCGAACACGAACCACGCCATGTTGTTAAGGATGTGATGCAGGCCGGTGACGATCAGCAGGCGGTTGAACACACCAAACACGAACGCACCGAGGCTGCCGCTTTCCATCAGCAACACGCCAAAGCTGTTGATGCCATGCTGGATCGGCGGCCAGATCAAACCGAAGATCACGCCCAGCCCAACCGCCGAGAACCCCGTGACAATCGGCACAAACCGCCGCCCGCCAAAGAACGCCAGGTACTCCGGCAGCTTGATGTCCTTGAAGCGGTTGTACAGTCCGCCGGCCATCAGGCCACTGGCGATACCGGCGAGCATGCCCATGTTGATGGAGGTGTCCATCACCTTGAGCGTCGAGATCATCACCAGGTAGCCGATCGCCCCGGCCAGGCCGGCGGTACCGTTATTGTCGCGGGCAAAACCCACGGCAATGCCGATGGCGAAGATCAGTGCCAGGTTGGCGAAGATCGCCTGCCCGGCATCGTGCATCACTGCGATGTTGAGCAAATCGGTGTCGCCCAGGCGCAGCAACAGGCCGGCGATCGGCAAAATCGCAATCGGCAGCATCAGTGCACGGCCCAGGCGTTGCAGGCCTTCGATGAAATGTTGGTACATGGCGTGTCTCCCTATTCTTGTTGTTTTCAGCTCAGCGGCCAGTGGTGTTGACAGGCTTGGCGAACGGCCTTGGCGCTGCTCAGGTCGAGCAGGCTTTGGCTCAGTTGCCGGCATTGCGCCGCGTCCAGGTGGCGGACACGGTCCTTGATTTCGCCGATTTGCGGCGGGCTTACCGACAGCTCGCTGACGCCCAGGCCGACCAGCACGGGCGTGGCCAATGGGTCGGAGGCCAGGGCGCCGCACACGCCGACCCAGCGCCCGTGTTTCGCGGCGCCGGCGCAGGTCTGGGCGATCAGCCGCAGCAACGCCGGGTGCAGTGCATCGACGCGGGCGGCAAGGCCCGCGTGGTCGCGGTCCATCGCCAGGGTGTACTGGGACAGGTCATTGGTGCCGATGGACAAGAAGTCCGCGTGCTCGGCCAATTGCTCAGCCATCAGCGCGGCGGCGGGCACTTCGATCATCACGCCCAGTTCGGGGCGCTGGCTCAAACCCAACTCGGCGCACAGTTCATCCAGGCGCTGGCGGATCTGCAGCAGCTCGTCCACTTCGCTGACCATCGGCAACAGGATGCGACAACGCGCCAGCGGCGAGACTTGCAGCAGGGCGCGCAGTTGATGGTCGAGCAGTTCCGGGCGTACCTGGGCCATGCGAATACCGCGCAGACCCAACACCGGGTTGGCTTCGACAGGCAGTGGCAGGTAGTCCAGTTGCTTGTCGCCGCCCACGTCGATGGTGCGGATGATCACCGACTTGTCGCCCATGGCATCCAGCACCGCTTGATAGGCGTGGCGCTGCTCTTGTTCATCCGGCGCGGTGCGGCGGTCGACGAAGAGGAATTCGGTGCGCAACAGGCCGACGCCATCGGCGCCATTTTCAAACGCCAGCCGGGCTTCGGCGCTGGAGGCGACGTTGGCGGCGATTTCAATGCTCACGCCGTCGCGGGTGCGTGCCGGCAATTGGGCCTGGGCCTGTTGCTGCTGGCGGCGGGCTTTCTGTGCGTCGCGAATCTGGTGGACTTCAGCATGGCGGGCGTCGCTGGGCTGCAGTTCCAGGCGACCATTCACGGCGTCCAGTACCACGCGCTGACCTTGGGGCACATCAAGCACTTCGGCGCCCAGGGCCACCACACAGGGTAAGCCCTTACCCCGCGCAAGAATGGCGACGTGGGACGTGGCGCCGCCTTCGGCCATGCAGATACCCACGGCCTGTTGTTCGCTCAGTTGCAGCAAGTCTGACGGGGTTAATTCATGGGCACTGACGATCGACCCGGCGGGCAGTTCGAAGTGCCAGGCTTCACCCAGCAGCGCCCGCAATACGCGTTGTTGCAGGTCGCGCAGGTCGTTGGCGCGCTCGGCAAACAGCGGCTTGCCCAGCGCCAGCAGCACGGCGCACTGGGCCTGGATCGCATCACGCCAGGCGTGAGTGGCGGCGCTGCCGTGTGCAATGGCGTCGGTTGCCGCGTCCAGCAGCGCCGGGTCTTCCAGCAGCGCAAGGTGGGCGGCGAAGATCTCTTCTTCCTCGACGTTCTTGCGTTGGCGGGCATGGTCCAGGGTGGTGCGGATTTCCTCGCGTACCTGTTCCAGTGCCGTGTCGAGGCGCTGCTTTTGTTCGTCGGCCGAATGCTGGCCGGTGTCTTCCGACAGCTCGATGCCGGTCAGGCGAAACAGCGGCCCGCATACCAGGCCGGGTGCTGCGCAAACGCCTTGCAGCACATCGGCTTGCGCACTGACGCGACGTGGCGCAGCAGCCGCTGCCGGCGCGTGATGGTCTTCACTGACCGCCACCGACAACGCCGCGATCAATGCCTGCAACGCCCCATCGGCATCGCTGCCACGGCAACTCACGCGTACTTCGTCGCCCTCGCCGATACCCAGGCCCATCAAGCCAATCAGGCTGTCGCACGACGCCGACTTGTCACCGAAATGCAGGTGCGCCTGGCTGCTGAAGCCCTGGGCCGTCTTGCGAACCAGTGCGGCGGGGCGTGCATGCAAGCCGCCACGGTGGGTGATGCGCACGCTGGCACTGGCTTCGGCGCTTGAGTTATCCACAGCTGTTTGAGCGGTGGCGGTGGAACGTACCGCCAGTTGTATCAACGGCTCACCGACCTTGACGGTTTTCGATGCGAGCGGCGTCAGTTCGAAGCGATCACTGTTGGTCAGAATGATCAGGCTCACCAGGCTTTTGCACTGGCGCGCGATACGGTCCAGATCAAACTGCACCAGTGGTTGGCCCTGCTTCACGTGTGCGCCTTCCTTGACCAGCAAGGTAAAGCCTTCGCCATTGAGTTCTACGGTATCGATGCCTAAATGCATCAACACCTCGGCACCGTTTTCGGCACGAATGGTCAGCGCATGCGCGGTGCGGGCGACGTGGATGATCACCCCGTCACAGGGCGCGTGCAGGCAATCATTCAGCGGGTCGATGGCAATACCGTCGCCCATGGCGCCGCTGGCGAACACTTCGTCCGGGACGCTGCCCAGGGCCAGCACCGGCCCACTCAAGGGGGCGCTAAGGGTCAGTCGATTATTGTTGTTGGGCATGGGCACGGTACTCATCAGGAAAACGCCACTCAGTGAGTGCGGGTGACTTTGCTTAGGTGACGCGGCTCGTCAGGGTTCATGCCGCGCGCTTGGGCTAAACCTGCCGCCATCACGTAGAAACTCTGGATAGCCAGGATCGGGTCCAGGCTTGGGTGTTCGGCGCGGCTCAGGGTCAGGTCGCGCTCGGCGATATCGTCCGGCGCGGCCAGCAACACGCGGGCGCCGCGCTGGCGCATATCGGCGGCCAGGGTCAGCAGGCCGGCCTGTTCGGCACCGCGCGGGGCGAACACCAGCAAGGGGTAGTCTTCGCCGATCAAGGCCATCGGCCCATGGCGCACTTCGGCGCTGCTGAAGGCCTCGGCCTGGATCGCCGAGGTTTCCTTGAGCTTGAGCGCGGCTTCCTGGGCGATGGCGAAACCGGCGCCACGGCCGATCACCATCAAGCGCTGGCTGCCTTTGAGGGCCTCTATGGCCGCGCGCCAATCCTGTTTGGCGGCGTCACGCAGGCCGTCGGGCAGGGCCTGGCAGGCGTGCAGCAGGTCCGCTTCCTGGTTCCAGTGGCCGACCAGCAACGCGCTGGCGCTGAGCGTGGCGATAAAGCTTTTGGTGGCGGCCACGCTGAGTTCCGGGCCGGCGCACAGCGGTACGTGAAACTCGCAGGCGGCTTCCAGCGGCGAGTCTTCGGCATTGACCATCGAGATGCTCAAGGCGCCGCGCTTGCGCAGCAGGCGCAGGCTGTTGACCAGGTCCGGGCTTTGCCCCGATTGGGAAAAACCAAACACCACCTGGCCGCTGACCTTCATCGGTGCCTGCAACAAGGTCACCACCGACATCGGCAGCGACGCCACCGGAATCCCCACGTGCTGCATGGCCAGGTAGGCGAAGTAGCTGGCGGCATGGTCCGAACTGCCACGGGCAACGGTCATTGCCACTTGCGGCGGCTGGCGGCGCAGGCGACCGGCGACGTCTTCCAGCAGCGGGTCCAGACGTTGCAGTTGCGCCGCGACGGCGTCGCAGGAGGCCAGAGCCTCTTCAAGCATTTTTGAAGTCAATGGTTTCTCCTTCGACCATTACGTCGGTGAGTGTCAGGGAGCGGTCCAGGCGCACGCAGTCGGCAAAGCTGCCGGGCTGCAGGCGACCGCGTTCTTCCAGGCCCAGGTAGTCCGCGGGAAATTGCGACAGGCGTTGTGAGGCTTCGCTGATCGGCAGGCCGATTTTCACCAGGTTGCGCAGCGCCTGATCCATGGTCAGCGTGCTGCCGGCCAGGGTGCCGTCAGCCAGGCGTACGCCGCCCAGGCATTTGGTCACGGTGTGGCTGCCCAGCTTGTATTCGCCATCGGGCATGCCGGCGGCGGCAGTGGAGTCGGTGACGCAGTACAGGCACGGGATCGAGCGCAGGGCCACGCGGATCGCGCCGGGATGTACATGCAGTAGATCCGGGATCAATTCCGCGTACTTGGCATGGGCCAGCGCGGCGCCGACGATGCCCGGCTCGCGGTGATGCAGCGGGCTCATGGCGTTGTATAAATGGGTGAAGCTGGTGGCGCCGGCGGCGAGGGCGGCGACGCCTTCTTCGTAGCTGCCCAGGGTGTGGCCGATCTGCATGCGCACGCCGCGTTCGCTGAGGGCGCGGATCAGGGCGTCGTGGCCGGCGATTTCCGGGGCGATGGTAATGACGCGGATCGGCGCCAGGCGCAGGTAGGCTTCAACTTCGGCCATTAATGCGGTGTGGGCGAAGTTGGGTTGGGCGCCGAGTTTTCCCGGATTGATGTAGGGGCCTTCCAGGTGTACGCCGAGCACGCGGGCACTGCCTGAAGGGCGCTGCTCGCAAAAGCTGCCGAGCTCGCCGAGCACGCGGGAGATTTCATCCACCGGCGCGGTCATGGTGGTGGCCAACAGCGAGGTGGTGCCAAAACGCACGTGGGTACGGGTGATGGTTTCGAAGGCGGCCGCACCTTCCATGATGTCCGCACCGCCACCACCGTGCACATGCAGGTCGATGAAGCCTGGCAGCAGGTAGGGCAGGTCGTTGTCGACCGGGTCGCAGGGCGCGCCTTCGACGGCGACGACCTTGCCGTGCTCGTGCACCAGGCGGCCGCGCATCCAGCCGCTGGGCGTGAGGATATTGTCTTCGGACATGGGCAGTTCTCTAAATTCGCAGTTCGGCGGAGTAGTCATGGCGACGCAGCTCTGCGACAAAGTCGTAGTAGTCGTTGCGGCAGTAGGTGTCGGTGATTTCAATCGGCGTGTTGTCGGCGGTGTAGCCCACGCGGGTCATCAGCAGCATGGCGGTGCCGGGGGCGATGCCCACCAGCTTGGCGAACTCGTCCGACGCGTTGATCGCCTGGATATGCTGCAGGGCGCGCACGATGGGCTTGCCGATACCTTCCAGGTATTCGTACAGCGAATTGCCGATGGCTTGCGGATGGGGCAGCACCGAGGCCGGCATGGCGGTCATTTCAATCGCCATCACCGTGTCGTCGGCTTTGCGCAAACGCTTGAGGCGCGCCACTTTGTCGGTGGGCGACAGGCCCAGGCGGATCAACTCTTCGTGGGTCGGTGGGGTGATGTCGCGCTCCAGCCACTGGGAGGTGGGCACAAAACCCTTGAGCCGGAGCATTTCACTGAACCCCGACAAGCGCGACAACGGTTGCTCCAGACGCGGCGTGATAAAGGTGCCCGAGCCCTGGCTGCGACGAATCAGGCCTTGGGCGAGCAGCACTTCCAGCGCTTTACGGGCGGTGACCCGCGAGATGCTCAGCTGTTCGCTGAGGGCGCGTTCCGAGGGCAGGGCCTGTTCGGATTTCCACTGGCCGGCATGGATCGCTGCTTCAAGGCTGCGAGCCAGTTGCAGGTACAGCGGCGTGGATTGCTTGTCGTCGGGGCGCAGGGCCAGGATGGGATTCATCTGTCGGGTTTCCGATGCGTTATTGGAATGTTGTCGCCCGGTAATGGCCGGAAATTAATACCACTTAAATACCATGTCAATGCTGCCAACACGGTGCGAGCCCCGGTTTCAGGGCTTATTAACAGTGCGTGGTATCAAGTGGTATTAGAAAGGTTTTTGTTGCGCGCACACATGCGCAGCCCGCACGGTGAACTGGTATTCACCGGCAGGCGCTGCTTGGGGCAGGAAATATTTTCGAATTATTTTACGAGTGGTCGACGATCAGGGACGAATCTCGATCAGGGTGCCGTCCTTGACCAGGCTCCAGACCTCCCGCATATCCACATTGCGCATGCCGATGCAGCCGTCGGTCCAGTCCAGGGTGTGGAACAGCTGTTCCGGATAATCTTCGGTGTCCGGGGTGCCGTGGATCATGATCATGCTGCCCGGTTTTACCCCTTCGCGGCGGGCACGTGCGGCGTCGCTGATATTGGGATAGGAGATGTGCATGGCCAGGTTGAAACGCTCGCTGGTCTTGCGCCAGTCGAGCCAGTAGAAGCCCTCGGGCGTGCGGCGGTCGCCCTCGATCAGCTTGTGGCCTTTTGGGTTTTTGCCCAAAGAAATGCGATAGGTCTTGAGGGGCTTGCCGTCGTTGATCAGTTGCAACTGGTGGGCGGATTTGAGCACCAGGACTTTTTCGACGGGCTTGCCGCCGAGGGTTTCCACCGTGGAGGCCGAGGACAGGGCAGCGAACGACAGGCAGATAAGAGCAAGCAACCAACGCATTGAAACGACTTCCCTTTGGCGACGATTGGCCGGCTTGTTATTCGGCGGGCTTGGACATGGGGGGCACGGACTCGCTGCGCACCGGGAACAGCTGCTGTCGACGGTCAGCGAAGAAGCATTCTAAGGTACGCCCGACCGTGCGGAAAGCCAGCTCGGACCAAGGGATATCGGCTTCAGCGAACAGTTTCACCTCCAGGCTTTCGATGCCGGCGGCGAAGTCCAGGTCGACCAGTTCGGCGCGGTAGAAAATATGCACCTGGCTGATGTGCGGCACATCGATCAGGGTATAGATGTTCAGGTTGCGCACGCGGGCGCAGGCTTCTTCCAGCGTCTCGCGCATGGCGGCCTGTTCCACGGTTTCGCCGTTTTCCATAAAGCCTGCGGGCAGGGTCCAGTACCCCAGGCGCGGCTCGATGGCGCGCCGGCACAGCAGCACTTTGTCGCCCCATACCGGCAGGGTGCCGGCAACGATATTGGGGTTCTGATAGTGAACGGTCGAGCAGTGATCGCATACGTAGCGCAGGCGTGCGTCGCCTTCGGGGATGCGTTGGTTAACCGGTTTACCGCACTGGCTGCAGAAGTTCATGCTCGGGTTCCTGGAGAGTGCGCCTATCTTGGCTTGGCAGGCGGGGGCCTGCAAGTTGTCGTTTAGCGACACGCCGGTGGTTTTGGGGTTGGGCGCCCGCCTGCTTTGGTGCATGATGCAAGGTAGCCAACAGACCGAGATGACTCATGCTGGACGAGCTACTTCGCCGGGTAAGCAACCACATCCCCCACACGCTGGAGACCGACGGGCGTTTCCCCGAGGCCGCAGTGCTGGTACCGATTACCCGCAGTGACGAACCCGAACTGATCCTGACCCTGCGCGCCAGTGGACTGTCGACCCACGGTGGCGAAGTGGCCTTTCCCGGCGGGCGCCGCGACCCCGAAGACCCGGACTTGATCTTTACCGCCCTGCGCGAAGCCGAAGAGGAAATCGGCCTGCCGCCGGGGCTGGTGGAAGTCATCGGGCCGTTGAGCCCGTTGATCTCACTGCACGGCATCCGCGTAACGCCGTACGTGGGCGTCATCCCCGATTACGTCGAGTACCTGGCCAACGATGCCGAAATCGCGGCTGTCTTCAGCGTACCGCTGGATTTTTTCCGCCAGGACCCACGCGAGCACACCCACCGCATCGACTATCAGGGCCGCAGTTGGTACGTGCCCAGCTATCGGTTCGGCGAATACAAGATCTGGGGGCTGACGGCAATCATGATCGTCGAGCTGATCAACCTGCTTTATGACGATGCCAAGATCAGCCTGCACCAGCCACCCAAGAGCTTCATCAATATCTGAGCCATCGTTTGAGTGGCGAGCCGTGAGGGATAACCATGAAATACCGCCTGGGCGATGCCCGCGTCGAGACGCATCCACACAGCTGGGTGGCGCCCAATGCCACGCTGGTGGGCAAGGTCAAGCTGGAGGAGGGCGCCAGCGTCTGGTTCAACGCGGTGTTGCGTGGCGACAACGAACTGATCCTGATCGGCAAGAACAGCAACGTGCAGGACGGCAGCGTGATGCACACCGACATGGGCTACCCACTCACCCTCGGCACCGGCGTGACCATCGGCCATAACGCCATGCTGCACGGTTGCACCGTCGGCGACTACAGCCTGATCGGCATCAACGCGGTGATCCTCAATGGCGCCAAAATCGGCAAGCATTGCATCATCGGCGCCAATTCGCTGATCGGCGAAGGCAAGGAAATTCCCGATGGCTCGCTGGTGATGGGTTCGCCGGGCAAGGTGGTGCGCGAGCTGACCGAGGCGCAGAAGCGCATGCTCGAAGCCAGCGCCGCCCACTATGTGCATAACTCGCAGCGGTATGCGCGGGACCTGATCGAGCAGGAAGAATGACGGCAGTTGAACGTCCGGTCGCCTCGCCCTGTGTGAGTATTTGCGCGTTGGACGATGATGATATTTGTACCGGCTGCCAGCGCACGGTGGACGAAATCACGCGCTGGAGCCGCATGGACAATGCCGAGCGCCGGGTGGTGTTGGGGTTGTGTCATGAGCGGGCGGTGGCGGGGGGGATGGTGTTTATGATTGCCGGGAAATCCGGCGTCTGAAATTCCGCTTTTCGCGAGCACGTCCGCGCCCACATTCGACCGCGTTTAACCTATTTGAATACGGTCAAAACATGGGCGTGGGCTTGCTCGCGAAGAGGCCCTCCCAGACGACATATATTTGATTGTGAAGTACCCTGTGCGGCATCACCCACAGGTCCATCCCCACCATGCTCTTCCTGATCGCCTATATCAGCAGCGTCGTGCTGATCAATTTCGCCTTCTCCACCGCCCCGCACCTGGATATCATCTGGTCCGCCTGGGGCGGCCTGGTGTTTATCCTGCGCGACATGGTGCAAACCCGTTTCGGTCACGGCGCGATCATTGCCATGCTGGCGGCGCTGGTGCTGTCGTATATCACCTCCGACCCGTCCATCGCCCTGGCCAGCGCCACGGCCTTTGCGGTGTCCGAATGCATCGACTGGCTGGTGTTCAGCATCACCCGGCGCCCGCTCCACGACCGCCTGTGGATAAGTTCGGCGCTGAGCATTCCCCTCGATACCTTTATCTTCTTCGGCCTCATTGGCGCGCTGACCCCGGCGGTGGCGGGCACCGCGCTGGTATCGAAATTCGCCGGGGTCACCGTGGTGTGGCTGATCATGGCCTGGCGCATCCGCAAGCGCGCTGTCGCCAACTGAGGCCAATTTTTGCAGTTCATGTAAAATGCCGGCTTTTCTCCCCACGATCCGCTCCCCTGAGGACCTGAGATGACCCGAATCGGAACTCCATTGTCGCCAACCGCGACCCGCGTTTTGCTGTGTGGCTGCGGTGAGCTGGGCAAGGAAGTGGTAATCGAGCTGCAACGCCTGGGCGTTGAAGTGATTGCCGTGGATCGCT
This sequence comes from Pseudomonas sp., assembly GCF_030147005.1. Classification (GTDB taxonomy): domain Bacteria; phylum Pseudomonadota; class Gammaproteobacteria; order Pseudomonadales; family Pseudomonadaceae; genus Aquipseudomonas. Next base: position 19,330 of record NZ_JASLAW010000169.1, on the reverse strand, counting down.
ACGCCAACGCGCCGGCCATGCAGGTGGCGCATCGCAGCCACGTGATCAATATGCTCGACGGCGCCGCGCTGCGTGCCGTAATCGAAGCGGAAAAACCGCACTTCATCGTGCCGGAAATCGAAGCCATCGCCACCGCCACGCTGGTCGAACTGGAAGCCGAAGGCTTCACCGTGATCCCGACCGCGCGCGCCACCTCGCTGACCATGAACCGCGAAGGTATCCGTCGCCTGGCCACCGAAGAGCTGGACCTGCCGACCTCGCCGTATCACTTCGCCGACACCTTCGAAGACTACAGCAAGGCCGTGCAGGACCTGGGCTTCCCATGCGTGGTCAAGCCGGTGATGAGTTCTTCGGGCAAGGGCCAGAGCCTGCTGCGCAGCGCGGACGATGTGCAGAAAGCCTGGGATTACGCCCAGGAAGGCGGGCGGGCGGGCAAGGGCCGGGTGATCATCGAAGGCTTTATCGACTTCGACTACGAAATCACCCTGCTGACCGTGCGCCACATCGGCGGCACCACCTTCTGCGCGCCCGTCGGCCACCGTCAGGAGAAGGGCGACTATCAGGAATCCTGGCAGCCCCAAGCCATGAGCCCGATCGCTCTGGCCGAATCCGAGCGGGTTGCCAAAGCGGTGACCGAAGCCTTGGGTGGCCGTGGTCTGTTTGGCGTGGAGTTGTTCATCAAGGGTGACCAGGTGTGGTTCAGCGAAGTCTCGCCGCGCCCGCATGACACGGGCCTTGTGACCTTGATTTCCCAGGACTTGTCGCAGTTTGCGCTGCATGCGCGCGCTATTCTCGGCCTGCCGATCCCATTGATTCGCCAGTTCGGGCCTTCGGCTTCGGCGGTGATCCTGGTGGAAGGGCAATCGACCCAGACCGCGTTCGCCAACCTCGGCGCGGCGTTGAGCGAGCCGGACACGGCGTTGCGTCTGTTCGGTAAACCGGAAGTTAATGGCCAGCGTCGGATGGGTGTGGCGTTGGCGCGGGATGAGTCGATTGAAGCGGCTCGGGCCAAGGCGACCCGTGCTTCGAAGGCTGTTGCAGTCGAGCTGTAACCGAGGCGCGCCCTTCGCGAGCAAGCCCGCTTCCGCATTTTGACCGCATTTATCCTGTAGGAATGCGGTCGATATGTGCAAGCGGGCTTGCTCGCGAAGGCGACCTATCAGGCGACGCGATTCAAATCATTATCCCGCGTCTCTTTCAGGCACAGCACCGCAATCAAGCTGAGCAACGCCGCCGCCGACACATACCCTCCGACATAACTCAGCCCACCCATCGCCACCAGCTTGGTCGCGAAGAACGGTGCCGCTGAAGCGCCCACGATTCCCCCCAGATTATAGGCTGCCGAAGCCCCGGTATAACGCACGCGGGTCGGGAACAATTCCGGCAGCATGGCGCCCATCGGCGCGAAGGTCACGCCCATCAGGAACAACTCCAGCGCCAGGAACAGTGCCACGGCCCAGGTTGAACCGTGGGTCAGCAGCGGCTCCATGGTAAAGCCCGACAGCATCGCCAGGATCGCGCCGACAATCAGCACCGGCTTGCGCCCGTAACGGTCGCTGGCCAGCGCCGCCAGAGGCGTTGCCAGCCCCATGAACAGCACCGCGAAGCACAGCAGGCCGAGGAAGGTTTCGCGGCTGTAGCCCAGGGTTGAAACGCCGTAGCTCAGTGAGAATGCAGTCGTGATGTAGAACAGCGCATAGCACACCACCATCGACATTGCGCCCAGTAATACCGGCAACCAATGTTGGCTGAACAGCTCGATCAGCGGCACTTTCACCGGCGCTTCTTTGGCGACGGCGTTGGCGAATACCGGGGTTTCATGCAGCTTCAGGCGTGCGTACAGGCCCACCATCACCAGCGCCGCGCTGAGGATGAACGGAATGCGCCAGCCCCAGCTGCGGAACTGCTCGTCGTTCAGGCTCATGGCCAGGATCAGGAACAAGCCGTTGGCCGCCAGGAACCCGATCGAGGGGCCCAGTTGCGGGAACATGCCGAACCAGGCGCGCTTGCCTTTGGGCGCATTTTCGGTCGCCAGCAATGCCGCGCCGCCCCATTCCCCGCCCAGGCCCAGGCCTTGGCCGAAGCGCAATACACACAACAGAATCGGTGCCCAGGCGCCAATGCTGTCATAGCCGGGCAGCAAGCCGATCAGGGTGGTGCACACGCCCATCAGCAACAGGGAGGCCACCAATGTCGACTTGCGGCCGATACGGTCGCCAAAGTGACCGAACAGTGCCGAACCCAGTGGGCGCGCTATGAAAGCGATGCCGAATGTCAGGAACGACGCCAGCATCTGTGCGGTGCCGGACGTTTGCGGGAAGAACACCGGGCCGATGACCAGTGCCGCGGCCGTGGCGTAGATATAGAAGTCGTAGAACTCAATGGCGGTGCCGACGATGCTCGCGGTCGCCACGCGGGCCGTCGAGTTGGTCGGGGCGGCGGTCGCGGCCTCGTTATACGTGGTGCTCATGGCGGTAATCCCTGACGGTTATTGCGCGTTTGGACGCGGATTATTATTGGTCGAACACCCATGGGTCAGGGTTGTGCTCGGGGCGGCTCGGGATGGGAGCAGACACCGGCCAGACATGGTAAAGCGCTGCCTGGACGCGCTGAGTGCGGGTAGCACGCGGTCGGGCGGGGCTTGGGTAAGCCGCAGGATTATAGGAAGGGGTTTGAACATACAACAAGGGGTTGGCGGCGATCTGTTGAACACAGACGATCCAGTGTGGGGGCAGGCTTGCTCAAGAATGCGGTGGATCAGTACCAGATATTTTGACTGACCCGCCGCATTCGCGAGCAAGCCGCCCCCACATTGGATTGAGTTGTGTCAGATAGTCAGGCGGCGACGGGCATACGGCTGGTATGCCAGATCAGCACCTTGCTCACCCGGTTGTCCTCGGTTTCGAGAATTTCCAGGCGGTAGCGGCCGATTTTCAGGCATACCGCGCAGTCGGGGATGGTTTCCAGCGCCTCGGTCACCAGCCCATTGAGCGTCTTGGGCCCGTCGCTGGGCAGGTGCCAGTTGAGGCTTTTGTTCAAGTCGCGGATCGAGGCGGCGCCGTCGATGATGTAGCGGCCATCGGGCTGCGCTTCGATATGCGGGTTGTCGCCACTCTGCTCGCTTTCGAATTCGCCGACGATTTCTTCCAGGATGTCTTCCAGGGTCACGATGCCCAGCACTTCGCCGTACTCGTCCACCACCATGCCCAGGCGCCGTTGCTGCTTGTGGAAATTCAGCAGTTGCAGCTGCAGCGGCGTGCTTTCCGGCACGAAGTAGGGTTCGTGGCAGGCGGCCAGCAGTGCTTCTTTGGTCAAGCTGCCATCGGCCAGCAGATGCTGGATCTGGCGTGTGTTGAGCACCGCTTCGACCTGGTTGATATCGCTGTGGAACACCGGCAGCCGCGTGCGCTGGGAGGTGCGCAGTTGCTCGATGATGTCTTCGATCGCGTCGTCCAGGTTGATGCCGTCCACTTCACTGCGCGGCACCAGGATGTCGTTGACGGTGATGTTGTCCAGGGCATGGATGCCAGGCATGCCAGGCATAGGCTCTTCATCGGCGTCATGTTGCGGTTCATCGTGGTGGTCGGACGAGGGTTCGTCGCTCTTTCTAACGATGCCCGCCTTGCGCGCGAACGGGCGCAGCAGCATCAGGCTGATGCCATTGAGCAACCATGCGGCGGGGTAGAGGATTTTCAGCGGCACGCCCAGCAGGGCGTTACCGAAACCCAGTACGGCATGTGGATAGCGAGTGGCCAAGGCGCGGGGCAGGTAGTCGGCGAGGATCAGCAGCAACCCACACGAGATCAGCCAACCGAGCCACGGCCCATTCTGCGCCCAGGCATAAATCGCCAGCAGTGTGCAAAGAATGACCACGGCCGCGCGACACAGGCTGTTGCACAGGATCAGGCTGTGCCGTGGAAAGTTCAGGCGTGCGGCAGCCTTGTCGCCCTGGCGTGTGCCCGGGCGCAGCGCCATCAAGTGTTGTTGCGCGGCTTCGATGGCGGTAAACAGTGCCGCCCACAGAATCAGCAGGGCAATTACGGCGAGCATCGGCCCAAGGGGCAAGTTGTCCATGATCGCCGCTCGTCAGATATGCAGGATGTATTCGCGAACCAGCTTGCTGCCGAAATAGGCCAGCATCAGCAGGCAGAAACCGGCCAGGGTCCAGCGGATGGCTTTGTGCCCGCGCCAGCCGAGGCGGTTGCGACCCCACAGCAACACGCTGAACACGACCCAGGCCAGGCAGGCCAGCAAGGTTTTGTGCACCAGATGCTGGGCGAACAGGTTCTCGACGAACAGCCAGCCGGAAATCAGCGACAGCGACAACAAGCTCCAGCCGGCCCACAAGAAGCCGAACAGCAGGCTTTCCATGGTTTGCAGCGGAGGGAAGTTCTTGATCAGCCCGGACGGGTGCTTGTGCTTGAGCTGGTGGTCTTGCAACAGCACCAGCAGCGACTGGAACACCGCGATGGTGAACATGCCGTAGGCGAGGATCGACAACAGGATGTGCGCGAGGATGCCCGGTTCTTCATCGATCACCTGTACGGTGCCGGTGGGCGCCAATTGCGCCAGCAGCACCGTGAGCATGCCCAGCGGGAATAGAAGAACGAGCAGGTTCTCGACCGGAATCCGGTAGCACGCCAGCAGTGTCAGTGCGATCACGGCGGCGGCGATCAGGCTGGCGGCGCTGAAAAAATCCAGGCCCAGGCCGACCGGGGTCATCAGGTGGGTAAACAGACTGGCGGCATGGGCCAGCAGGGCAAGGACGCCAAGGCCGGCCAGCAGACGTTTGTCCACTTTGGTGCCTTGGGCCAGACGGGTGCCCTGATAGAGGGTCGCAGCGGCATACAAAATGGCGGCGGCGAGACTGGGTAGCAAACTGGGTGACAAGGGGAGCATAAATCCTGATAGACAAGCCCGAAAGGCGCTGAGTTTGGCACACACCCGCGCTGCACGAAAGACTCCCGCGCCAGACAGCGGGTGTGCATGGGCGCAGTCTTCGCTATAATCCGCGACCTGCCCACGCCGCAGGCTCGACGAGCGCTGTTTTTAATAGCGATTTACCACAGCCTCGGCCGCCATTACCTCGGTCTACCGATGCACTTCGATGAATAGGGCCTGAAAGGATCGCGCATGTTTGAAAACCTGACTGACCGTCTCTCGCAGACGCTGCGCCACGTAACCGGCAAGGCCAAGCTGACCGAGGACAATATTAAAGACACCCTGCGTGAAGTGCGCATGGCGTTGCTGGAAGCCGACGTGGCCTTGCCGGTGGTGAAAGACTTCGTCAACTCGGTCAAGGAGCGTGCGGTCGGCACTGAAGTGTCGCGCAGCCTGACGCCGGGCCAGGCGTTCGTGAAGATCGTCCAGGCCGAACTCGAAAGCCTGATGGGCGCGGCCAACGAAGATTTGAACCTCAGCGCCGTGCCACCGGCCGTCGTGCTGATGGCCGGCCTGCAAGGTGCGGGTAAGACCACCACCGCCGGCAAGTTGGCGCGCTTCCTTAAAGAGCGCAAGAAAAAGTCGGTAATGGTGGTATCGGCCGACGTCTACCGTCCGGCAGCCATCAAACAGTTGGAAATGCTCGCGGGCGAAGTGGGCGTGACCTTCTTCCCGTCCGACCTGAGCCAGAAGCCGGTCGACATCGCCAACGCGGCTATTAAAGAAGCAAAGCTCAAGTTCATCGACGTGGTCATCGTCGATACCGCGGGCCGCCTGCACATCGATGAAGAGATGATGGGCGAGATCAAGGCGCTGCACGCCGCGATCAACCCGGTCGAGACGCTGTTCGTGGTCGACGCCATGACCGGCCAGGATGCGGCCAACACCGCCAAGGCCTTCGGTGATGCACTGCCGCTGACCGGCGTGATCCTCACCAAGGTCGACGGCGACGCCCGTGGCGGCGCCGCGCTGTCGGTACGCGCCATCACCGGCAAGCCGATCAAGTTCATCGGTATGGGCGAGAAGAGCGAAGCGCTCGAGCCGTTCCACCCGGAGCGTATCGCTTCGCGCATCCTCGGCATGGGCGACGTGCTCAGCCTGATCGAGCAGGCCGAAGCCACGCTCGATAAAGACAAGGCCGACAAACTGGCCAAAAAGCTGAAGAAGGGTAAGGGCTTCGACCTCGAAGACTTCCGCGATCAGCTGCAACAGATGAAGAACATGGGCGGCCTCGGCGGCCTGATGGACAAACTGCCGAACATCGGCGGTGTGAACCTGGCGCAAATGGGCAACGCCCAGGGCGCGGCAGAGAAGCAGTTCAAACAGATGGAAGCCATCATCAACTCCATGACCCCGGCCGAGCGCCGCGACCCTGAGCTGATCAGTGGTTCGCGCAAACGCCGGATCGCCATGGGTTCCGGCACCCAGGTGCAGGACATCGGTCGCTTGATCAAGCAGCACAAGCAGATGCAGAAAATGATGAAGAAATTCTCCGCAAAAGGCGGAATGGCCAAGATGATGCGCGGCATGGGCGGTATGTTGCCCGGCGGCGGCATGCCGAAAATGTAAAGTATTCGAGCGCAAGCCCAGCTTGCGCTCCGACCCACAGGGATGTGGGATCTCCAGCAAACCCGCCGTTGGCGGGGGCTGACCTGCCGTTTTTACCGACGGCTCTATAGCAGATCTGAATGGCACGCGGGTAGGCGCCGGAAAAAGACATTTGCAAAAGTCCGGATATTCCTTAGAATATGCGGCCTTTCGGGCACCTATGCCCGCTGTGCATTTAGATTTGCAGCACCGACTACAGGAACGATGTTCACATGCTAACAATCCGTCTTGCCCTTGGCGGCTCCAAAAAGCGCCCGTTTTACCACTTGACCGTAACCGACAGCCGCAACCCGCGCGACGGTTCGCACAAGGAACAGGTTGGTTTCTTCAACCCTGTTGCTCGTGGTCAAGAAGTTCGTCTGTCCGTGAACCAAGAGCGCGTAGCCTACTGGCTGAGCGTGGGTGCACAGCCATCCGAGCGCGTTGCAAAGTTGTTGAAGGACTCGGCTAAGGCCGCAGCCTGAGCAATATGAACGCGACGCCAACTGTTGCTGATGATTTGATCGTTATCGGCAAGATTTACTCTGTTCATGGCGTTCGCGGCGAAGTGAAGGTGTATTCCTTTACTGATCCGACTGAAAACCTGTTGCAGTACAAAACCTGGACGCTCAAGCGCGAAGGTAGTGTGAAACAGGTCGAGCTGGTCAGTGGACGCGGGAGCGACAAGTTCCTGGTCGCAAAGCTCAAGGGTCTTGATGACCGTGAAGAAGCTCGTCTTCTGGCCGGTTATGAGATCTGCGTGCCGCGCAACCTGTTCCCTGAATTGACCGACGGCGAGTACTACTGGTACCAGCTGGAAGGTCTGAAGGTTATTGATCAACTCGGGCAATTGTTCGGGAAAATCGATCATCTTCTGGAAACCGGCGCCAATGATGTAATGGTGGTCAAGCCTTGCGCTGGCAGCCTGGATGATCGCGAACGCCTGTTGCCTTATACGAAGCAATGCGTGTTGGCTGTTGACCTGGAAGCGGGCGAGATGAAGGTGGAATGGGACGCGGACTTCTAAGCGTGGCTAATTTGCGTATTGAAGTGATCAGTTTGTTTCCCGAGATGTTTTCCGCCATCAGCGAGTACGGCATCACCAGTCGGGCGGTGAAACAGGGGCTGTTGCAGCTTACCTGTTGGAATCCGCGAGACTACACGACGGATCGACATCACACTGTGGACGATCGCCCATTTGGCGGTGGCCCGGGCATGGTGATGAAGATCAAGCCCCTGGAAGATGCGTTGGCTCAGGCCAAGGTCGCCGCCGGGGAGAAGGCGAAGGTAATTTACCTGTCCCCTCAAGGCCGTCAGCTGAAACAGGCTGCGGTACGCGAACTGGCGAATGAGGAAGCACTGATCCTGATTGCCGGTCGCTATGAAGGCATTGACGAGCGTTTTATTGAAGCTCATGTCGATGAAGAGTGGTCGATTGGGGACTATGTATTGTCTGGCGGCGAGCTGCCGGCGATGGTCCTGATAGATGCGGTTACACGACTGCTGCCTGGAGCTTTAGGGCATGCGGACTCTGCGGAGGAAGATTCCTTCACGGATGGTTTGCTGGATTGCCCGCACTACACCCGCCCGGAGGTGTATGCGGATCAGCGTGTTCCCGACGTATTGCTAAGTGGCAATCACGCACACATCCGGCGTTGGCGTTTACAGCAGTCCCTTGGTCGGACCTATGAACGACGCGCCGATCTTCTGGAAAGCCGCTCGCTTTCTGGAGAAGAGAAGAAGCTGCTCGAGGAATACATCCTCGCGCGGGACGATAGTTAACAACGTATCGATGGTAGGTCCATTGACTTACCTTAGGAGCACAGCATGACTAACAAAATCATCCTTGCACTCGAAGCAGAGCAGATGACCAAAGAGATCCCTACCTTTGCCCCGGGCGACACTATTGTCGTTCAGGTGAAAGTGAAGGAAGGCGACCGTTCGCGTCTGCAAGCGTTCGAAGGCGTGGTAATCGCCAAGCGTAACCGTGGTGTGAACAGTGCTTTCACTGTTCGTAAAATCTCCAACGGTGTTGGCGTAGAGCGTACTTTCCAGACCTACAGCCCGCAAATCGACAGCATGGCTGTGAAACGTCGCGGTGACGTACGTAAAGCCAAGCTGTACTACCTGCGTGACCTGTCCGGTAAAGCAGCTCGCATCAAGGAAAAACTGGCTTAAGTCCAGCTTCCCGATGCAAAAAAAAGCAGCCTACGGGCTGCTTTTTTGTGCCTGCGATTTGTGCAGTGCGCCCCTTGACCTGGCCAGCTGGATGACCGCCAGTAACGTCCACCCCGCCACTGGTTTCAAATCGCTCTCTGGCGTAACCACATGCCCCCAGGCGCTGTTATCGCGGGCAAACAACAGCGTCGCCCGTTCCCCATGCAATGCCTGATAGTCGCGCCAGCCAAATCCATCGGTCAGGTGGGTGGTATACAGTTCGGCGCCTTGCCCCAACAGGCTGGCAAGCTTGGTGTAGCTCAGCTGCTGGCTGCCCAGCAAGTGCCCACGGTGCTCGTCGCTGGCCCTGTGCTTGTCCGTGCGACGGCTTTCCTGGCTGTTGGCCAAGACAAACAGGTGATGCCCGAACTCATGACGAAAGTGCATGATGGCCAGGGTGTTCAATTCGCCGGAGGGGGAAAGCGCGAGCAAATGCCCGAGACCGACAGGTCCAGGCGCGCCGCCAGCAGGATAACAAGCCGGGAATCAACAGAACGCTGAGGTTTTCTTTGAAGTGCAGGATGTGACGCACGTCCAGGCCCTTCATGTTGGCCATCCACATGCCCATCAGCGTATTCGCCAACAGACCGGACTCATGCATGACGCCGGGACAGAAACAGAAACGCCGGCAATTTCAGACGCCAGGCCAGCCATTGGCAGCCGAGCGCGGCCACACCGATACCGCCGAAAGCCAACAAATCTGTTATTCGTTCATTAAAGCTTCCTGTTCCTAGAAGTAGCGGGCTATGAAAGACTAATGGCCCTTGCCACAGTTCACTGAATAAATGACGTCGAGCCCGTGCCGCGTCGCTTGAGTAATCATGCCTGCCATTGACCATCCCCTGATCGACCGATTCCTTGACGCCCTTTGGTTGGAGAAGGGCCTGTCGGACAACACCCGCCAGGCTTACCGCAGTGACCTGGCCCTGTTCAACGGCTGGTTGCAGGAGAAAAACCTGGAACTGATCAATGCGGGGCGTGAGTTGATCCTCGATCACTTGGCCTGGCGTCTCGAGCAACATTACAAGCCGCGTTCGACTGCGAGATTTCTCTCCGGTGTACGTGGCTTTTATCGCTATTTGTTGCGTGAAAAACTCATTGCTACCGATCCAACTCTACAAATCGATATGCCGCAATTAGGTAGGCCTCTTCCTAAATCTTTGTCGGAAACTGACGTGGAGGCTCTGTTGGCCGCTCCGGACCTCAGTGAAGCCATCGGCCAACGCGATCGCGCCATGCTGGAAGTGCTCTACGCCTGTGGGCTGCGGGTGACCGAGTTGATCAGCCTGACGCTGGAGCAGGTCAACTTGCGTCAGGGCGTGTTGCGGGTGATGGGCAAGGGCAGCAAGGAACGCCTGGTGCCCATGGGTGAGGAGGCGATTGTGTGGGTCGAGCGCTACATGCGCGATGCGCGCCACGAGCTGCTCGGCGGGCGCCCCAGCGATGTGCTGTTCCCCAGCCTGCGCGGCGAGCAGATGACGCGCCAGACCTTCTGGCACCGTATCAAGCACCAAGCCAAGGTGGCCGGGATCGGCAAGGCCTTGTCGCCGCACACCCTGCGCCATGCATTCGCCACGCATTTGCTCAACCATGGGGCGGATTTGCGTGTCGTGCAGATGTTGCTCGGGCACAGTGACTTGTCCACCACTCAGATTTACACCCACGTGGCACGGGCGCGCTTGCAGGATATGCACGCCAAGCACCATCCACGAGGCTGAAAAATCCCAATTTGCCCCGCCACGGGCTGCCCTGCGGCCCAACTGTGGTAGGCTTTGCCGGTTAGTAAAGGGGGCGGCCCAGAGCTGTGTATCCAAGCGGTGTTCTCCCCGTCCCTGCATCTGCCTTCAGGAGTTCCCATGCGCTTGACCCAGATTATTGCCGCCGCAGCCATTGCGATGGTTTCCACCTTTGCCGTCGCCAATGATGCGGCCGAGCAGGCCATTCGCAAGAGCCTGGTCAATCTGCAGCTCGACACCCCTATCGAAAGCATCGGCGCCAGCCCCATGGCCGGGCTGTACGAGGTCAAGCTCAAGGGCAGCCGCGTGCTGTACGCCAGTGCCGACGGCCAGTACATCGTTCAGGGCTACCTGTTCCAGCTCAAGGACGGCAAACCGGTCAACCTGACCGAGAAAGCCGAACGCCTCGGCGTGTCCAAGCTGATCAACGGTATTCCTGTGGCTGAAACCGTGGTGTACCCGGCCATCGGCGAAACCAAGACCCACATCACTGTGTTCACCGACACCACCTGCCCGTACTGCCACAAGCTGCACGCCGAAGTGCCTGCGCTGAACAAGCTGGGCGTGGAAGTGCGCTACGTAGCGTTCCCGCGCCAGGGCCTGGGCTCGCCGGGTGATGAGCAGTTGCAGGCGGTCTGGTGCTCGGCCGACAAGAAAGCGGCCATGGACAAGATGGTCGACGGCAAGGAAATCAAGGCGGCCAAATGCGCCAATCCGGTTTCCAAGCAGTTCGCCCTGGGCCAGTCCATCGGTGTGAACGGCACACCGGCCATCGTTTTGGCCGACGGCCAGGTGATTCCGGGCTACCAGCCGGCACCACAAGTTGCCAAACTGGCACTGGGTGCCAAGTAAGCATTAATCGTCGAGCCTTTGACGAGCATGGCCCGCCGAACCGTCGGCGGGTCATTAATTGAGAGCCGCAGTTGTGCGGCTGTGTTCCACGGCCGACCTTGAGTCGGCCGTTTCATGGGGAGTTTTCAGTGAAACCGGTCAAAGTAGGCATCTGTGGGTTAGGGACCGTCGGTGGCGGCACCTTCAACGTACTTCAGCGTAATGCTGAAGAAATTTCCCGCCGTGCAGGGCGCGAAATTGAAGTGGCGCAGATTGCCACGCGTTCGCCAAAGCCTCAGTTCGAAACGACCGGTATTGTGATTACCAACGATGTCTTCGCCGTGGCCACCAACCCTGAAATCGATATTGTCATCGAGCTGGTGGGCGGCTACACCGTCGCCCGCGAGCTGGTGCTCAAGGCCATCGAGAACGGCAAGCACGTGGTCACCGCCAACAAGGCACTGATCGCCGTGCACGGCAACGAAATCTTTGCCAGGGCGCGTGAGAAGGGCGTGATCGTGGCGTTCGAAGCGGCGGTGGCCGGCGGTATTCCGGTGATCAAGGCGATTCGTGAAGGCCTGTCGGCCAATCGCATCAATTGGGTGGCCGGCATCATCAACGGCACCGGTAACTTCATCCTTACCGAGATGCGTGAAAAGGGCCGCACCTTCGAAGACGTGTTGGCCGAAGCCCAGGCCCTGGGTTATGCCGAAGCCGACCCGACCTTTGACGTGGAAGGCATCGATGCGGCCCACAAACTGACCATCCTGGCCTCCATCGCCTTTGGTATTCCGCTGCAGTTCGATAAGGCCTACACCGAAGGCATCACCAAACTGACCACCGCCGACGTGAACTACGCCGAAGCCTTGGGCTACCGCATCAAGCACCTTGGCGTGGCACGCAGCACCCCGGCCGGTATCGAATTGCGTGTGCACCCGACGCTGATCCCGGCCGATCGCCTGATTGCCAACGTCAATGGCGTGATGAACGCAGTGATGGTCAACGGTGACGCCGCCGGTTCCACCCTGTTCTACGGCGCCGGTGCCGGCATGGAGCCGACCGCTTCATCGGTGATCGCCGACCTGGTGGACGTGGTTCGCGCCATGACCAGCGACCCGGAAAACCGCGTACCGCACCTGGCCTTCCAACCGGACTCGCTGTCGGCCCACCCGATCCTGCCGATCGAAGCCTGCGAAAGCGCCTACTACCTGCGCATCCAGGCCCAGGATCATCCGGGCGTGTTGGCCCAGGTGGCCAGCATCCTGTCGGAGCGCGGAATCAACATCGAATCGATCATGCAGAAGGAAGTCGAGGAGCAGAACGGCCAGGTGCCGATGATCCTGCTGACCCACCGCGTGCTCGAACAGCACATCAACGATGCCATCGCCGCCCTCGAAGCCTTGCAGGGCGTGGTCGGCCCGGTGGTGCGGATTCGCGTCGAACACTTGAACTAACCGATTTGTTCAAGGGGCCCCGTGCGCTCGGCGGCCTCTGTTCTGGAATGTTTTAGAGGAGCCATTCATGCGTTATATCAGCACCCGCGGCCAGGCACCGGCCCTGAATTTCGAAGACGTCTTGCTCACAGGCCTTGCCACCGATGGCGGCTTGTACGTGCCGGAAAACCTGCCACGCTTCACCCAGGAAGAAATCGCGTCCTGGGCCGGCCTGCCTTACCACGAGCTGGCGTTCCGGGTGATGCGCCCGTTCGTCACCGGCAGCATCCCGGATGCAGACTTCAAGAAGATCCTGGAAGAAACATACGGCGTGTTCTCCCACAGCGCCATTGCGCCCCTGCGCCAACTGAATGGCAATGAGTGGGTTCTGGAGCTGTTCCACGGCCCGACCCTGGCGTTCAAGGATTTCGCTCTGCAACTGCTGGGTCGCCTGCTCGACTACGTGCTGGAAAAGCGCGGCGAACGCGTGGTGATCATGGGTGCTACTTCCGGTGATACCGGTTCGGCGGCCATCGAAGGCTGCAAACACTGCGAAAACGTCGACATTTTCATCCTGCACCCGCACCAGCGTGTGTCGGAAGTGCAGCGCCGCCAGATGACCACCCTCTTCGGTGAAAACATCCACAACATCGCCATCGAAGGCAACTTCGATGACTGCCAGGAAATGGTCAAGAACAGCTTCGCCGACCAGAGCTTCCTCAAGGGCACGCGCCTGGTGGCGGTGAACTCGATCAACTGGGCGCGGATCATGGCCCAGATCGTCTACTACTTCCACGCGTCCCTGCAGTTGGGCGGCCCGGCGCGTTCGGTGTCGTTCTCGGTGCCGACCGGCAACTTCGGCGACATCTTTGCCGGCTACCTGGCGCGCAACATGGGCCTGCCGATCAATCAGTTGATCGTCGCGACCAACCGCAACGACATCCTGCACCGCTTCATGAGCGGCAATCAGTACGTCAAGGAAACCCTGCATGCCACGCTGTCGCCGTCGATGGACATCATGGTCTCGTCGAACTTCGAACGCCTGCTGTTCGACATGCACGGTCGCAATGGCGCGGCGCTTGCCGAGCTGATGAACAGCTTCAAGCAAGGCGGCGGTTTCAGCGTCGAGCAAGAGCGCTGGACCGAAACCCGCAAGCTGTTCGACTCCCTGGCGGTGGACGACGCGCAAACGTGCGAAACCATCGCTGAAGTCTATGCCCAGACCGGCGAGCTGCTTGACCCGCACACTGCCATCGGTGTGAAGGCTGCTCGCGAGTGCCGTCGCAGCCTGGATATCCCGATGGTGATCCTTGGCACTGCGCATCCGGTCAAGTTCCCGGAAGCGGTGGAGAAGGCCGGTGTTGGCAAGGCTCTGGAGCTGCCGGCGCACCTGGCTGATCTGTTCGAGCGCGAAGAGCGTTGCACGGTGTTGGCTAACGACCTCAAGGTGGTGCAGGCGTTTGTGAGCCAGCATGGCAACCGGGGCAAGCCGTTGTAAGGCACACCGCGTAGACAACAACGCCGCTTTCCCTTCCCTGGGTCAGCGGCGTTTTTTGTTTCTGGGAGGCGCGGCAGGAATATCGTTTACGTGAGCAGCTTGTGCGCCAGCGCTATTACCGTACCGACAGCCGTAAAAAAGCCGATTGCGATGCCCACGGGGTACCAGAAAATCTCACGGGTTATCTTGTGGACTTCAGCATTGAACTTGCGTTGTTCGGCATAAATGCGTGTTATGTCCGCGTGAATTTTCTCGATCGACGCTTGTTGTTCATTGTGTTCCTACATCCTCTTCATCCTTCGCAATAACTGACTTATGACATGCGCTCTGCCTGCGCGGCAGCGTGATCAGCGCTTGCCGGGTATAGGATTCGCTCCTAGCCTGCGCGCCTGGCGAACCCCAAACAGCAACCCATTGCGTAAGCAGTTATGTGCCGCCGTTTTTTGCCTGTCATGTTGCAAGCGCATGCTGGATACGTCATCTCCCGCACACCCTTGAAAGACGAAAAAGCGAACTTTCCTACGTCACGACCAGTCACTTAGGATAGATGCAGCACCCGTTGAAACGATTGTTCCCGAACTATTGAGTGGTGATCGAGATGGAAAGTATCAGCCTGTTGCTCGAAGAAGCACTGAGCCCTTATCTGGTTACGCTGACCACCTCTGGTGTGCAGGGCGAATGCCTGGTGACCGTGAAGAACCCCGGTGGCGCCATCATGGTCGAGCGCGAAGTCAACCGCGCCCAACTGACCGACAAGCGCGCGCTGGTGGATGTGGTGGATTGCCTGCTGCGTGATTTGAAAATCGCCGAAGGTCGACTTGAACCCTCGGTCATCGCAGCCTTGCGTAACGCCGCCATGACACGAACCCCGGTGTGTGCATGAAGAATTATTTAATCTCCGAAACTTCCTACGGCATGGTCTGTCAGATTTTGTAACAGCAAGAGCAAGCATTGTGCTCCGGTGTTTGTGGCTTGTTGTACTGGTCTTTGTAGATCACGTTTAACCCCGAGTTGTCTCCCCACTCCTCGGGGTTTCTTTTTGCCTGGAATTCGGCGCTACGGCGTTCCAGGCCCGGCCCTGGCCTCAGATCGCGCCATCCGCCCGCAAGCGGGCGATGGTCGCCGCGTCGTAGCCCAGGGCTTTGAGCAGCACGCTGTTGTGCTCGCCCAATTGCGGCCCCACCCATTCACAGCTGCCCGGTGTGTCCGACAGCTTGGGCACGATGCCGGGCATCTTGAAATCCTTGCCATCCGGCAGTTGCGCGCTGAGAAACATTTCCCGGGCCAGGAATTGCGGGTCACCCAGCATGTCTTCGGCACTGTAGATGCGGCTGGCGGGCACTTGGGCCTGGTTCAGTTGGACCATGACCTGCTCCAGCGGCAGGCCGTTGACCCAGCGATCGATCACCCCGTACAGCTCATCGCGACGGCTGTCACGCCCGTCATTGCTGGCGAGCGCCGGGTCGTTGGCCAAGTCATCGCGGCCAATGGCGGCCATGAAGCGCTTGAAGATCGCATCGCCATTGGCGCCGATCTGCACATGCTTGCCGTCGGCGCTGGTATGGATCGAGGAGGGCGTAATGCCGGGCATGATGTTGCCGGTGCGTTCGCGAATAAACCCGAACACGTCGAACTCGGGAATCATGCTCTCCATCATGGCGAAAATGGCTTCGTACAGCGCCACATCCACCACCTGGCCCAGGCCACCGTTGACCTCGCGATGACGCAGCGCCATCAGCGCACCGATCACGGCCCACAACGCGGCAATCGAATCGCCGATGGAAATCCCGGTGCGCACGGGCGGGCGATCTTCAAAGCCTGTGATATAGCGCAAGCCGCCCATGGACTCGCCCACCGCGCCGAACCCCGGCTGGTCTTTCATCGGCCCGGTCTGGCCGAAGCCCGACAGGCGCACCATGACCAGCCTGGGGTTCAGTGCGTGCAGCGTTTCCCAGCTCAGGCCGAGCTTTTCCAGCACGCCAGGGCGGAAGTTTTCGATCAGGATGTCGGCGTCGGCCAATAACTGCTTGAGGATCGCCAGGCCATCCGGATGCTTGAGGTTAAGGGTCAGCGACTGCTTGTTGCGCGCCTGCACGAACCACCACAGCGAGGTGCCTTCATACAATTTGCGCCATTTGCGCAGCGGGTCGCCGCCGTCGGGAGATTCGACCTTGATCACCTCGGCACCGAATTCAGCGCAGATGCGTGAGGCAAACGGGCCGGCGATCAAGGTGCCGAGTTCGATGACTTTCAGGCCGGCAAGCGGTTTGGCATTAAGCGACATGGGGATCCTTACACGCGCGGGACGATGACGTACTGCTTTTTAACATAGGCGAGGGGCTCGGATGCAGCGCAGTATTCGTGGATTGACCTCGCCATCGGTTAGACTGGCCGCCTTTCCCTGTCTCTAGAAGCCCGTTCATGGCCCAGCCGTCCACGACCTACAAATTCGAACTCAACCTCACCGACCTTGACCGTTCGGTGTACGAGAGCGTCAAACAGACCATCGCCCGCCACCCTTCGGAAACCGAAGAGCGCATGACCGTGCGCCTGCTGGCCTACGCCCTCTGGTACAACGAGCAATTGGCGTTCGGCCGTGGCCTGTCGGATGTCGACGAGCCGGCCCTGTGGGAAAAGAGCCTGGATGATCGGGTGTTGCACTGGATCGAAGTCGGCCAGCCGGATGCAGACCGCCTGACCTGGTGCTCGCGCCGTACTGAACGTACCAGCCTGCTGGCGTATGGCAGCCTGCGTGTGTGGGAAGGCAAGGTCGTGCCGGTGGCGAATAACTTGAAGAACGTGCACATCGCTGCGGTGCCGCAGGAGATCCTGGAGGTTTTGGCCAAGGACATGCCTCGCGTGATCAAGTGGGATGTGATGATCAGCGAAGGCACAATCTTCGTCACCGACGACCGTGGCCAGCATGAAGTGCAACTGCAATGGCTGGTTGGCGAGCGCGGTTGAAACACGTGTGGGAGGGGACTTGCCCCCGATGGCTGCGTGTCAGCCACTGATGTTGTGATTGATCCACCGCTATCGGGGGCAAGCCCTAATGCCAGTCAGTTAAGGAGGAGCGCTTTACCGTGGCGAGGGAGCTTGCTCCCGCTGGACTGCGCAGCAGTCCCATTTTCTGGGGTCGCTTCGCGACCCAGCGGGAGCAAGCTCCCTCGCCACAGGCCGACGGTTGCCTGCTCTAGCGCTTAACTGACTGGCATTAGGGCAAGCCCCCTCCCATAGTGATTTGTATTGTTTGAAGAATTGTCGTTAACCGTTGTATCAGTAGAGAAGTTATCCCCACCGTATGCGTATCGATCCTCGTCCCTTGCCCGCCGTCCTGCCATTCCTCGGTGAACTGCCGCCGCTGTTGACTCGCCTCTACGCCGCACGCGGGGTGCAATCGGAAGCCGAGCTGGACAAGAGCCTGGCGCGGTTGATTCCCTATCAGCAGCTCAAAGGCATCGATGCCGCCGTCGACTTGTTGGTGACGGCGCTGGAGCAGCGCCAGCGCATTCTGATCGTCGGTGACTTTGACGCCGACGGCGCCACCGCCAGCACCGTAGGCACACTGGGCCTGCGTCTGCTCGGTGCGGCCCATGTCGATTACCTGGTGCCCAACCGTTTCGAATACGGCTACGGCCTGACGCCGGAGATTGTTGCGGTGGCGCTGCAGCGCGAGCCGCAGTTGCTGATCACCGTGGACAACGGCATCTCCAGTGTCGAAGGCGTGGCAGCGGCGAAGGCGGCGGGGCTGAAGGTGCTGGTGACCGATCACCACTTGCCGGGCGATGAACTGCCGGCGGCGGACGCGATCGTCAATCCGAACCAGCCAGGCTGTGCGTTTCCGAGCAAGGCGCTGGCCGGTGTGGGCGTGATTTTCTACGTATTGATGGCCTTGCGCGCGCGTTTGCGCAGCCTGGGCTGGTATGACAACAGCCCTCAGCCGAACATCGGTGAACTGCTCGACCTGGTGGCCCTGGGCAGTGTCGCCGACGTGGTGCCATTGGATGCCAACAACCGCATCCTGGTGCATCAAGGGTTGGAGCGTATCCGCGCCGGCCGTGCGCGTCCGGGGATCAAGGCGATCCTGGAAGTGGCCAAGCGCGACCATGCCCGAATCACTTCCACCGACCTTGGCTTCATTCTCGGCCCACGGCTCAATGCCGCCGGGCGCCTGGATGATATGAGCCTGGGCATCGAATGCCTGCTCACCAGCGACGTTGCCGCGGCGCGGGAAATGGCTGCACAACTGGACGGCATGAACCAGGACCGCAAATCCATCGAGCAAGGCATGCAGCGCGAAGCCCTGGCTCAACTCAAGGATTTGCCGGTGGAGTCGATGCCGTACGGTTTGTGCCTGTTCGACCCGCAGTGGCACCAAGGCGTGATCGGGATTCTGGCCTCGCGCATGAAAGAGCGCTATTTCCGTCCCACCATTGCGTTTGCCGATGCCGGAGATGGCCTGCTCAAGGGCTCCGGGCGCTCAGTGCAGGGCTTTCATATCCGTGACGCGCTGGCGGTGGTTGCCAGCCAGCACCCCAACCTGATCGCCAAATATGGCGGTCACGCGATGGCGGCTG
This sequence comes from Pseudomonas sp., assembly GCF_030147005.1. Classification (GTDB taxonomy): domain Bacteria; phylum Pseudomonadota; class Gammaproteobacteria; order Pseudomonadales; family Pseudomonadaceae; genus Aquipseudomonas. The sequence goes on along the minus strand of NZ_JASLAW010000169.1, from coordinate 510 downwards.
GCCTGACGTTGCCCGAAGCGAATTTCCCGTTATTTGCCGAAGCCTTTGATGCCGAAGTGCGCCGGCAACTGCGCGAAGAAGACCTTACCGGTCGCCTGCTCTCCGACGGCACCCTGGCGGTGGAAGAGTTTCACCTGGAACTGGCCCGCGCACTGCGCCATGCCGGCCCGTGGGGGCAGCACTTTCCCGAGCCGTTATTTCACGGCGTGTTCCAGTTGGTGGAGCAGCGGGTGGTCGGCGAGCGGCACTTGAAGGTGGTGCTCAAGAGCGAATGCGGGTCAGTGAAACTCGATGGCATTGCGTTTGGGGTAGACCGTGAGGTCTGGCCAAACCCGACGGTGCGTTGGGTGGAGTTGGCCTACAAGCTGGATGTGAATGAGTTTCGTGGGAATGAAACGGTGCAGTTGATGATTGCCCACATCGAGCCACGTTAGGATTCCATCACTGCCCCAGGCAAATGTGGGAGCGGGCTTGCTCGCGAAAGCGGTGATCAGTCACAGCAGTAGTGAC